>NZ_FNJS01000001.1:157449-269431 GCF_900104405.1 Arthrobacter sp. ok909
CGCCAACCGGGCCCTGGAAATCCTCGGCCGCCCCAAGGGCGACTACGCACGGCTGCACCCCAACGACCACGTCAACCTCAGCCAGTCCACCAACGACGTCTATCCCACGGCGGTCAAGCTCGGCACGATCTTCGCCGCCCGGGAACTCCTCGAAGCGCTCACCGAGCTCGAGGACGCCTTCGCCGCCAAGGCCCTTGAATTCCGCACGGTGGTGAAGATGGGCCGCACCCAACTGCAGGACGCCGTCCCCATGACACTCGGCCAGGAATTCGGCACCTACGCCGTCACGATCGGGGAGGACCGGCTCCGCCTGGCCGAAGCCGACCTGTTGATCCACGAAATCAATCTCGGCGCCACGGCGATCGGCACCGGCCTGAACGCCCCGGCCGGGTACGCCGCGGCCGCCTGCCGGCACCTGGCCGACATCACGGGCCTTCCGCTCGTCACCGCAGTGGACCTGATCGAGGCCACGCAGGACGTCGGCGCCTTTGTGCACCTCTCCGGCGTGCTGAAGCGGGTCGCCGTGAAACTGTCCAAGATCTGCAACGACCTCCGGCTGCTCTCCTCCGGCCCGCGCGCCGGGCTTGGCGAAATCAACCTTCCCGCAGTGCAGTCCGGCTCCTCGATCATGCCCGGCAAGATCAACCCGGTCATCCCGGAAGTGGTCAGCCAGGTCGCCTACGAGGTCATCGGCAACGACGTCACCATCACCATGGCCGCCGAGGCCGGCCAGCTCCAGCTCAACGCCTTCGAACCGATCATCGTCCACAGCCTCCACAAGAGCATCTCCCACCTGGAAGCCGCCTGCCGCACCCTCACGGCCCGCTGCGTCCGGGGCATTACCGCCAACACCGAGCACCTCCGCCTCACGGTGGAACAGTCAATCGGCCTCGTCACCGCCCTCAACCCGCATCTGGGCTACGCCACAGCCACGGCCATCGCGCAGGAGGCCCTCGCCACCGGCAAGGGCGTCGCGGAACTCGTCCTCGAACACGGGCTCCTGACCGAGGAGCAGCTCACCGAGCTCCTCAGCCCCGAACGCCTCGCCAACCTGAGCAAGTAGACAAAGGATTCCCATGACTTATCCCGACACTGCCCGCGCCCAAAAACAGCAGGACCAACAGCCCGCCAACCAGCGGCCGGCCGTCACCGACCACACCATTCCGGCGCATGCCCACGCCACCGAGGCCGCGCTCCACGCCGAGGACCAGGGCTACCACAAGAGCCTGAAACCCCGGCAGGTCCAGATGATCGCGATCGGCGGCGCCATCGGCACCGGCCTGTTCATGGGCGCCGGAGGCCGCCTCGCCACCGCCGGACCGGCCCTGATCATCAGCTACGCCGTCTGCGGCTTCTTCGCCTTCATGATCCTGCGTGCCCTCGGCGAACTCGTGATGCACCGGCCGTCGTCGGGCTCGTTCGTGTCCTACGCACGCGAATTCTTCGGCGAGAAGGCCGCATTCGTCACCGGCTGGCTGTACTGGCTGAACTGGGCCATGACCGCGATCGTGGACATCACCGCCGTCGCTCTCTACATGAACTTCTTCAAGAAGTACTGGGCCCCCATCGCTGACGTGCCGCAGTGGGTCTGGGCCCTGGCCGCCCTGATCCTGGTCCTGGCCCTGAACCTCATCAGCGTCAAGGTGTTCGGCGAACTCGAATTCTGGTTCGCGCTCATCAAAGTGGTGGCGCTGGTGTCCTTCCTGCTCGTGGGCATCTACTTCGTCATCTTCGGCACGCCCGTCGGTGGCCACGAGGTCGGTTTCAACCTGATCGCGGACAATGGCGGCCTGTTCCCCAACGGCCTTTTGCCGGCAGTCGTGGTGATGCAGGGCGTCGTGTTCGCCTACGCCTCGATCGAGCTGATCGGCACCGCCGCCGGCGAGACGGAAAACCCGGAGAAGATCATGCCGCGGGCCATCAACACGGTGATCGTGCGCATCGCAGTGTTCTACGTCGGCTCGCTCGTCCTGCTCTCGCTGCTGCTGCCCTACAGCTCCTACAAGGCCGGCGAAAGCCCGTTCGTGACGTTCTTCGGTTCCATCGGCGTGGACGGGGTGGACGCCATCATGAACCTCGTGGTCCTTACTGCGGCGCTGTCCTCGCTCAACGCCGGACTCTACTCCACCGGCCGGATCATGCGCTCCATGTCCGTGTCGGGTTCCGCGCCGAAGTTCGCCGCCCGGATGAACAAGTCCGGTGTCCCCTACGGCGGCATCGCCCTGACCGCCGGTGTGGCCGTCCTGGGCGTCGTCCTGAACGCCGTGGTCCCCGCCGAGGCCTTCGAGATCGTCCTGAACGTCGCGTCGCTGGGCATCATCAGCACGTGGGCCATGATCGTGTTGTGCCAGATGCAGCTGGCCCGGCTCGCGGCCCGCGGGGAACTGCTCCGGCCTTCCTTCCGGATGCCCGGCGCCCCCGTCACAGGCTGGATCACCCTGGCCTTCCTCCTGGCGGTGCTGGTCCTCATGGCGTTCGACTCTCCGGTGGGAACGTGGACGATCGCGTCCCTCGTCGTCATCATCCCGCTCCTGATGCTCGGCTGGCGCCTCTGCCGGCACCGCATCATGGAAATCGCCGCCGTCCGCGACGGCTTCACCGGCCCGTACCCGCTCGTGGCCAACCGGCCTGGCCCTGGGTCGCCGGGCGGCAATTAGCACCTCCCGCGCGTCTGGCTCGCAGTTGTTGTCGTTTTGAACCTCAGAACGACAACAGCTGCGAGCCGGTTCTACGTTTGTCGGCGTAATGCAACGCCCCCGCAACCTCTGATCGAGGCGGTTCGCATATGCTCAGCAGACCAGCTCACACTGGCGCCCACCGGCTCAGCGACGAACCATCCGGGAGACACTTCATGACCAATTGGCGGATCAGGGACTTCCACTCGGCAGATCTTGACGGCATCCTGCACCTTTGGGAATCCCTCAAGGAATCGAATGTGGAGCCTGTCTACGCGCTCTCCGAGGTCCTGGCCTCGTGCGAAAAGGACCATGCCGTCGTGGCGGTGCAGGGCGAGCAGGTGGTGGGCGCCGCCGTCGGACGTGCCGCCCATGACCAGGGCTGGATCGTTTTCCTGGCGACGCTGCCCGAGTTCCGGGGCCGCGGCATCGGGACCTCGCTGCTGGCCGCCGTCGAGAACCGGATGGCGCCGCACGGGCTGAACAAGCTCTCCGCGCTCATGCCGGAATCCGAAACCCGGGTGGAAGCGTTCCTGGGCCGCGGCTTCGTGCTGAAGAAGAACCTGCGCTACTTTGAGCGGAAAATTCCGGTCCAGCGCCAGGAGCTGGAACCCCTCAGCCAGCTCGGCGGCCGCATCCTGGCCCGCGACCTGTGGGAGAACGTGGCCGGCATGCGCCGCGAAAAGGAACTGCTGGAACGCCGGCTTGTCCTGCCCCTTGCCGAGGCCGACCTCGCCGACGAATACGGCGTGGTTCCCCCGCGCGCCGTCGTCCTCTTTGGTCCGCCCGGCACCGGCAAGACGACGTTCGCCAAGGCGATCGCGTCCCGGCTCGAGTGGCCCTTCGTGGAGGTCTTCCCCTCCCGGCTGGCCGCCGATCCGCAGGGCCTGGCCGGGGCGCTGCGCGAAACATTCCTGGAGATCGCCGAACTCGAGCACGCGGTGGTCTTCATCGACGAGGTCGAGGAAATCGCCTCGCAGCGCTCGGGCGAGCCGCCTTCTCCCCTGCAGGGCGTGACCAACGAGCTCCTCAAGATCATCCCCGCCTTCCGCGAACAGCCCGGCCGCATCCTGGTCTGCGCCACCAACTTCATCCGCGCCCTGGATTCGGCGTTCCTGCGCCACGGCCGGTTCGATTACGTCATCCCGATCGGTCTGCCGGACCGGCAGGCCCGCGAGGCGATGTGGCAGCGCTTCATCCCCGCCGCCGTGGTGGACGACGTCGACGTCGAGCTGCTCGTGGACCGCACCGAGGGCTTCTCCCCCGCGGACATCGAGTACGCGGCCCGCAGCGCCTCCCAGCGGGCGCTGGAAAAAGCGGTGTACGACGACGGCGGTGCGGCGTCCGGGGGCGATCCCGCCTCCCGTGCGGCTGTCCGCAAGGGCCCCTCCACCCAGGACTATCTCGATGCCATCCGGGACACCCGGACGACGGTCAGCGATGAGGTGCACCAGGACTTCCTTGAGGACATCGACGCCTTGGGCCGGGTGTAGCCAAAGCAACGCGGGGAACCGTGATCCTGTTTCTGACGATTGTCAGCGGCGTGGCCTGGACCGCTTTGGCGGGCCCGACGCCCTTTGCTGTCGGCAGTTTGAAGCCCGCAGGGCCGCAGCTGTCCAGCCGGTGACCTTCGGCCCTTTCCGGCGCGCCGCGGGACCTGCCAGAGTGGCGGTTATGGCCATGGACGCTGTCGTCACCACCCACAACGGCACGCTGCGGGGCACGGAGGCCGGCGGCGTCGCGTCCTTCCTGGGCGTCCCCTACGCGGCGCCGCCGTCCGGGGGGAACCGGCTCCGGCCGCCGCAACCGGTTGAGCGGTGGACGGGCGTGCGGGATGCCACGCACTACGGGGCGTCGCCTCCCCAGGTTGCTCCGCCCCTGGGTGCGGGCACCGACTGGGACACCGGGCTGACCGGGGAGGACTGCCTGAACCTCAACATCTGGACGCCCGCTACAAGGGCGACCGCAGGGACGTCAAGAGCAGGGGCGGCCGGACTCCCGGTGATGGTTTGGATCCAGGGCGGCGCCTTCGAGGTCGGCTCGACGGCGGCGTACGACGGCCGGAACTTCGCCCGGGACGGCGTCGTGTGCGTCGTGATCAACTGGCGGGTGGGCGCCGACGGCTTTCTCTACCTCGGCGACGGGCACGCCAACGTAGGCCTGCTGGATCAGGTCGCGGCCCTGGAGTGGGTCCGCGACAACATCGCGGACTTCGGCGGCGACCCCGGAAATGTCACCGTCTTCGGCGAGTCCGCCGGCGCGATGAGCATCGGCATCCTGCTGTCCATGCCCCGTGCCGAGGGTTTGTTCCGGCGGGCCATCCTGCAGAGCGGGGCAGCCCACCACGTGATTCCCGAACCGGTCGCGGAACGGATCGGCCGGTCCCTTGCCGTGAAGCTGGGCGTGGCGCAGACCCGCGAGGCTATGGCGGCGGTTCCGGTCGAGCGGTTCCTCGCGGCGCAGGCGGAGCTGAAGGTCGAGTTGCTGGCGCATCCGGATCCGGAGCGCTGGGGCCGCGACGTCGTGGCGAGCCTGATGCCCTGGCAGCCGGTGATCGACGGCGAGGTCATTCCGCGCCGTCCCATTGACCGGATCGCCGCCGGGGCCAGCGCGCACGTCGACGTGATCGTCGGCACCAACACCGAGGACTGGAAACTGTTCCTGGCCATCACCGGCGTGCTCGCCAGGGTTACGGAAGAGAGCCTGAGCGGCAAGGACAGCATCGAGGGCTTCCCGCCGCCTGCCGCCTACGGCCTCCCGGTCCAGGCTGGGCTCGAAACGTATCGGGCCCACTACCCCGATGCCGGCCCCGGCGACCTTCTTGCCGCGGTGCAGACTGACTGGTGGGTGCGGATCCCGGCCATCCGCCTGGCCGAGGCCCACGCCGAGGCGGCGCAGGGTACCGGAGCGGGCACCTACATGTACGAGTTCGCGTGGGCAGCACCGGGCCTCGGCGCGGTCCACGCGTTGGAAGTGCCGTTCGTCTTTGACAACCTGGACACGACGGCCCGGCTGTTCGGGCCGCTCCTGGGCGACAACCCGCCGCAGGCACTGGCGGACTCCCTGCACGCCGCCTGGGTGTCTTTCGCCGCCACCGGGGACCCCGGCTGGCCGGCGTACGAAACCGCCCGTAGGGCCACCATGCGCTTCGACGTCGCCCCGGGTGTGGTGAACGACCCCCGGTCCTGGGAACGCTCCCTGTGGGAGGGAATCCGCTAGACGACAGCGTCCGGGTTGTCGTAGGCCAGGTTCTCGTAGTCGGTGTCGTCCGCCTCGTCGAGCATGTCGTCCAGTTCCTGCAGCAGCCACGGGTTGATCCGGGCCAGGATCTTTCGGGTCTCCTCCACGGGGACCGCGGCGTAGAGCACCGGGCGGGCCTCGTCGTAGCGGGTGACCGGCGGCTTGTCCGGCCACTTCTCCGCAAGCGCCTTGACGCGTTCGGGCAGCGAATTGTGTGCATTGTCGGCAATCTTGACCAGGGTGGCGTCGTGGTCTTCGGCGATGTAACGGATGCCCGCCTGGTAGTCGTCCGGGTTCTCGTGCAAGCGCTTCGTGACGCGCTCAATAATGTCGGCGGCCCGCTCGGAAACCCCCATGTCCAGGAGGGCCTGCCGGGTCATCGGGGTGTCCTCGGCAATGTCGTGGAGGTACCCGGCGATCTGGATGTCGTCGTCGAAGTCCGCCAGCGCATCCCCGACGGCGAGCACGTGCTCGCGGTACGGCCGCTTGAGCTTGTCCTTCTGGCGGTTGTGGGCCACCTCGGCCAGGACCTTGGCTGTCTCAACGGTGAAGCGGGGCTGGGGGTGTGCGGGCTCGGTCATGGATCCAGCCTACGCGCCGGGCCACACCCAGGGCTTCCGTGGCAGCGCGGCCGGGTCGAACACGGCAAGGGCACCGGCAAGGGGGCCGGGGGGAAGCCCGAGGGATGCCAGCAGGATGTCCCGGACCTCGTCGGCTCCCACCCCGGCCCGCGCCAGGTCCGCGAGCGTAACGGCGCCGTCACGCTTGGCCAGCCGGGCGCCGTCGGAGTTCAGCACCAGCGGAACATGGGCATATTCCGGAACAGGCATATTTAGGAGGGACGCCAGGTAGGCCTGGCGCGGCGTGGAGGGCAGAAGGTCGTCCCCGCGGACCACCTGGTCGATGCCCTGCACGGCATCATCCACCACCACGGCGAGGTTGTAGGCGGTCACGCCGTCATTGCGCCGGAGCACGAAGTCGTCCACCACTCCGGTGTAGTCGCCGTGGAGCACGTCCCGCACCGTCGTCTCGGCCACGGCGGCACGGAGCCGGACTGCCGCCGGCCGGGCGGCCCGCCTGGCGTCGCGCTCCGCGCCGCTCAGGTTCCGGCAGGTCCCCGGGTAGGCGCCCAGCGGGGCGTGCGGCGCGGACGGGGCCTCCTGGATTTCGCGGCGCGTGCAGAAGCACTCGTAGGTCAGTCCGGCGGCCGTCAGCTGCGCGGTCGCCTCGGCATACAGGTGCTCACGGTCCGTCTGGCGCACGACGCCGCCGTCCCAGGTCACGCCGATCGCCGCAAGATCGCGGAGCTGCTCCGCCTCGGCACCGGCCCGGGCCCGGTCCAGGTCCTCCACCCGCATCAGGAAGCGCCGCCCCGTGGACCGGGCAAAAAGCCACGCCAGGATGGCCGTCCGGAGGTTGCCGACGTGAAGTTCGCCGGAGGGACTGGGAGCGAAGCGGCCGGCAGACGTCATGGGTCCAGCCTATGCCGGGCAGCACAAGAGCCCCTCAGCTACCGATGACTTCGGGACATCCGACGTCGGTAGCTCAGGGGCTCTTGCCGTGTTGTGGTGCGCTGTGCGGAATGACGATGCGTGAACAAGAGTCAGTCAGCGGCAGGTTCCTTGCGGGAGCCTCATCCAGGGTCCGGGTGGTGTGCCGGGGTTCCTGTAGCCTTCGGGACCGTGGCGGTAGCCGCGTCCCTTTGTTGTCACCATTTGAGCAGAAGACCTACAGTTGGTGCAACGGACCTGACCCGGAGTAGTCAGTCTGATCAACTACAGCCGGAAGAGTGAACAGGAAGTGGTCATTTTGCAGGAGCTCGACGCGACCGACCGGCGGATCCTCGCCGCACTGGACGACGATCCCCGCGTGCCGGTCATGCTGCTGGCGCAAAAGCTGGGCCTGGCCCGGGGCACTGTGCAGTCCCGCCTGGAGCGGATGTCGGCGTCGGGCGCGCTCCGGCCCAACAGCAGCCGGGTCCTGCCGTCCGCCCTGGGCCGCGGCGTGGCGGCCGCGGTGAGCGCGGAACTGGACCAGAGCCACCTCAACGAGGCGATCGCGGCCCTGCGCAACATCCCCGAGGTGCTCGAATGCCATGCCCCAGCCGGGGACACCGACCTCCTGATCCGGGTGGTGGCCAAGAGCCCGGACGACCTCTACCGCGTGTCCGAGGAAATCCGGCTGTGTCCCGGCATCGTCCGGACCTCGACGAGCATGTTCCTGCGCGAGGTCATCCCCTACCGGACGACGGGACTCCTGGGCGCCTGAGCCCGGCAGCCCCGAAGTCATCGCTCAGACCGGCGGCCCGACGTTGGACTTCAGGTTCTTCATGACCAGCGTGGACGTCAGGCGTTCGACACCGGGAAGGGAGGTCAGTTCGCTGTCGTAGAAGCGCTGGTAGGACGGAAGATCCTCCGCGATGACCTTGAGCAGATAGTCCGGCGAGCCGAAGAGCCGCTGGGCTTCGACGATGTTGGGGTTGTCCGCTACCCGGTTCTCGAAGATCTCCATCGTCGATCGGTCCACCTGGCGCAGCGTTACGAACACGATGGCCTCGAAGCCGAGCCCGACGGCGGCCGGATCGATGTCCGCCCGGTAGCCCCGGATGATCCCGGCGGCCTCCAGCTCCCGCAGCCGGCGATGACAGGGGGCCACGGTCAGCCCGACCTTCGAGGCCAGCGCCGTGGCGGTCATGCGCCCGTCCATTTGGAGGTGGCGCAAAATACTTCTGTCAATATTGTCAATCACGCAAGAATCTTACCGTGAAGGGGCGATTCTTCGGTAAATAGGCGAACACTTCCGGGCGGGATTTGCCTAGAGTTTTCCTTGTACCTGCTACGAGGTACTGCATCCCCTGGAGCCTGCCGTGAACCCCCAGCTTTTCCTCGCCTTCCTGGTTGTCGCCGTCGCCCTGGCCTGCACCCCCGGTGTCGACTGGGCGTACTCGATTGCCGCGGGGCTGAGACAGCGCAGCTTTGCTCCCGCCGTCGCCGGGCTGTGCGGCGGCTACGCCCTGCACACCGTGCTCCTGGTGCTGGGACTGGCGGCACTGCTGGCCGGTATGCCCGGCGTGCTCGGCTGGCTGACGGCGGCGGGCGCCCTCTACCTGCTGTGGCTGGGCTACAGCACCCTGCGGTCCTGGCGCGGCGCCACCTTCAGCACCGGCACGGACGCTCCGCCGGCGGCGGCCCCCGCGAGTCAGTTCCGGATCTTCCTCCAGGGCATCGGCATCAGCGGGATCAATCCCAAGGGACTGCTGTTCTTCGTGGCCCTGGTGCCGCAGTTCGTCAGCCCGGACGCCGCGCTGCCCGTTCCGGTCCAGTCGGGCTTGCTCGGGCTCACGTTCGTGCTGCTCGTGGGCGTCATCTACAGCTGCGTGGCCCTCCTGGCCCGGAAACTGCTGCACGCGCGGCCGGGCGCCGCCCGTCAGGTGACGCTGGCCAGCGGGATCATCATGCTGATCCTGGGCGCCGTGCTGCTCGCTGAACAAATCGTGCCCGCCGTCAGCGCGGCGATGACCCGCGCCTGAGCCGGCGAATCCACGGCAGAGGCTATTTGCGCTGCATGTACCACTCGGTGAAGGACGACGCGCGGCCGTCCGCGGTGAGCTGGATGATCCACAGGTTGTCATAACTTCGGCTGTTGCCGCGGTAGGTGGTCAGGCCCTGTACAAATGCCCGGCCGCCGTCGACCCCCAGCAGCTTCCACTCGAACGTCCAGTCATCCGGCTCGTCGCGCCCGGCGAGCCAGTGCTCGACGATGTCTTCCCGGCCGCGCCAGGGTTCGGCCTCCTGGGGGCTTGTCGCATAGATGGCGTCCTCGGTGAACAGCGCCCGGATGTCCTCCGGGTCGTTCGTCGTCCACGCCGTGATGTAGTGCTGCATCCAGCGCGCCACGGCATCTCTCATGCCTCGTTTGTACTACCCGCCACGGAGGCCCGCAAGAGTAGTGGATACGTGGATTTGGCCACCCAGTGGCCCGGTGACCTGTCAGCCGTCGCTAGCGCTGCCGTATTCGCGGTCCCAGAGTTCGTGCAGTTCCGCGTCCTTGCGAACGACCTCCACATGTTCCACCTCTGTCGATTTCCGGCGTTGCCATTCGCGGCTGCCGAACGTCTTGCGGCCCGCCTCGAGGATAAGCAAAGCCTGGTCCGTCAGCGCGTCGCTGCGCAGCGCCAAGTGCGTCTTCCGACGCCGCAGGACCTCCTGAAGGGCGGAACGGGACGCGCCGTAGGCTCCGAGCCTCCGAAGGCATCGGGCACGCACCAGCAACAGCGCGGCGGCCAGATCGTCCGCGTTCAGCAGCCCCTCGGTGTCTCCCACCACGTCAACGTCGTGTCCCAGCTCTGCCGCAAGGGAACACCGGGCCAGAGCCAGCGGCAACGACGGCGGCAGGCCGGCCAGCGCCGCCAGGGCCTCCTCCGTCTGGCCGGTCTCGCGCAGGGAATGCGACAGGGCCAGGACCACGGCCTCCCCGCTGAAGAGCACGGGTACTTCGATCCGCTCGGCAACCTCTACCCTGGTGACCACACCCGCCAGGTACACTGCGGCGTAGCGGTTGGCGTCGGCGTCGTTCCGGAGGCTCAGGCCATGCTGCAGGAGCTCGGAGGCACGCAGATGACCGCCGTGCGAGTACGCCAGCAGCCCGGCCATCAGATAGCAAAGCCCGGACCAGCCAGGGTAGGTGCGGGCCAGGGCAATCAGCCTGTCCGGCTCGGTGCTGCCGAAGACGGCGGAGTGCACGGCTTTCGCCGTCTTGCCCGGCATCCGGCCGGCCACTTTGCCCAGGCGGGGCACCCCGCCCTCGGCAGCGAGCGTCCCGGGAGCCCGGCCGGCCATGAGTCCGGTCACCACACCGCCGACGTTGCCGGCCAGGCCGCGGACGGGCGTCCGGACCACGGCTTTGCGGAAGGGGGTCAGATCGCGGGTATCGGTATACGGCCTGCCCTGCCCCCGGGACTCGCCGGCGGGGCCAGGACCCGTGCGGACTGGGCCCGCGGGGCTAGGAACACTTGGCTTCAGGTGGGCGGATTCGCCAGATGCGGCGTTCATTCCCTCATGCTAGTAGGACCGGCCGGCCCCTGCTAGGCGGCCGCGGCCACCCAGAGGCCGATCACCCAGGTGCTCGCGGAAAGGCACGCGAGGCCGAATTCCACGATCATGCCAAGGCCCGTGGCCTTCAGCGCCGCCCAACTCGACGCCACTGCGGTACTGAACACCCGCGTACGCTGCAGCTCGCTGAGCAGAAGCCCGGCCGCGAAGCCCACGAACAGCCCGACGACGGGGATGATGAACATGCCGGCCACGCCCAGCACCAGCCCCACCACCACGGAACGGCTCGGGATGCTGTGCTGCTTGAGTTTCCGGCCGGTCAGCACGGTGCTGGCGGCCATGCTGGCCAGGACGAAGGCCAGGCCGATCCCGAAAACCACCCAGCCCGTGGTTCCGGCGCCGCCCCACAGCGCCCAGGCGAACAGGCTCAGCCCGATCAGGATGCTGCCCGGCAGCACGGGGAGGATGGTTCCGGCCACGCCCACCAGGATGGCGAGGCCGCACAGCACGGTCACGGCACTCTCGGGGTTCATGGCCCCAGTCTAGAACGGCGACGGCGGCGCTCCCCCCAAGGAAGCGCCGCCGTCGTCGTTTGGTCAGCTGTGGCTACTCTGCTTCGACCGCCGCAGCGACTGCTGCGGAGACCGCCGGGGCAACCCTGGGGTCAAGCGGGCTGGGCACGATGTAGTCGGCGGACAGGTCGTCTTCGGCGAGTTCGGCGATGGCGCGGGCCGCGGCGAGCTTCATGGCCGGGGTGATCCGGCGGGCGCCGGCGTCCAGGGCTCCGCGGAAGATGCCTGGGAAGGCCAGGACGTTGTTGATCTGGTTCGGGAAGTCGCTGCGTCCGGTAGCCACGACGGCCGCGTACCTGCTGGCGACCTCCGGCAGAACTTCCGGGTCCGGGTTGGACAGGGCGAACACGATCGAGCTGTGGTTCATCAGCTTCAGGTGCTCCTCGTCCAGCTTCGAGGAAGAGACGCCGACGAACACGTCGGCGCCGAGCAGCGCCTCGCCGGGGCCGCCGGTCACGCCGCGCGGGTTGCTGCGGGCGGCGAGCTCGGCCTTCTTGCTGGCCGGATCCGCGGCGATGTCCGCGCGGTCCTTGCTGATCGCACCGCGGGAGTCCAGGAGGACGACGTCGCCGACCCCGGCCGTCAGCAGGATTTCGGCGACGGCGATGCCGGCGGCTCCGGCGCCGGAGACCACCACGCGCAGGCTCTCGAGCGTCCGGCCGGTCACCTTGGCGGCGTTGGTCAAGGCGGCGAGGACCACGACGGCGGTGCCGTGCTGGTCATCGTGCATGACCGGGCAGTCCAGGGCCTCGATGAGCTTTTCTTCGAGTTCGAAGCACCGGGGCGCGGCGACGTCCTCGAGGTTGACGGCGCCGAAGCTCGGGCGCAGCCGGACGAGCGTCTCGACGATTTCGTCGACGTCGGTGGTGTTCAGGACCAGCGGGATGGAGTCGAGCTCTCCGAAGGCCTTGAAGAGCGCGGACTTGCCCTCCATCACGGGCAGCGAGGCGCTGGCCCCGATGTTGCCCAGGCCCAGCACGGCTGTGCCGTCGCTGACGACGACCACGAGGCGCTGGGCCCACGTGAGCGTCTTGGCGAGCTCCGGGTTGGCGTGGATGGCGCGGCTGACCTGGGCGACGCCGGGCGTGTAGGCGATGGAGAGGTCTCGCTTGCTGGCAAGCGGGACAGTGCTGGAAATCGACAGCTTGCCGCCCTGGTGGGATGCGAAGATTTCCTCGTCGCTGAGCGCGGCAACTGTCTCGGCCGGGGAAGCGGAATCGGCGGGAATGATCGTTTCAGTGGACACGTCGTTGTCTCCTGGGAATCACCGTGGGCGCACGGCACATGGAAGCTTGAGCACGTCAGATGCTCAAGTTGGTCTGTCGGGGGCGTCGGCGGCAACCAGAGGTGGCGGTCGCCGGTGGAACCCCCGGAGTTGCTGGCGTCAGCCTGCTCCGGTCTAGCCATGGTAAACAACGCGCCCTGCCGATGAGGCGGCGCTGCAGTCATTCCGCGCGATGGTGAAACGTTTGCCCATCATATTATGTGACTTAGATCACGCGCATGGAGGAGTTTTCGGCTCCACCGGTCTAGACCAGTTACGCGGCCTGTCGTGCCCCCTGCAGAAGCGAACAGGCTTTCTTGAGGTCCTCTTCAGCTTCGAAGAGGGACAGCCGGCGGCAGCGGACGGCCTGGACCAGCCCGGTGACCGTCAGCAACAGGACCCTGGCGACGGCGGCGTCGCCGCACGCGGCCGTCACGGCCTTTTCGGCTGTCGCATCGATCTCGCGGAGCAGCCGCGTGGTGTCCGTGTCCTTGACGTATACCGCACGGTTGAGGCTCTGCTCCACGGCAGGCTGCATGAGGCGCATGTGGAAAATCTCCATCACCACCCCCACCAGGGCCTGGAGCGAAGCTTTTCCCGCCGCCGGCGAGCTCCCCGCGAGGAGTTCGCCCAGTTGCTTGCGGTACAGCGCCAGGACCAGCTGGGTGGCCGAGGGGAAGTAGCGGTACAGCGTCCCCAGGGGAACATCCGCCTTGGCCGCCACCTCGGAAAGGACTACGGAGTCCAGGCCCTTGCGGGCAAACCCTGCAGCAACGTCCAGAATCCGCACGTAGCGGAGCCGTTGCCTAGGCAGAGTGGGGGGAGGGGCCATCGGTGGAAGATCTGAGTGAAAGTCAGGCATCAGCAGCGTTCCGGGGGTCGTTTTTCTCGGCAGTCGGGAGCTATCCCCCCACAGCGCTGCCGCGGCAATTGCCGTCCACTATACGCCACGAAACCGGGCATCCGGCGAGTCAACCGGGGCCGTACGAGCCCCGGAAGGGGACGAGCGCGGCTCAGTCCACGCCCTTGATCTTCACCACAAACACGGCGCCCAGAAGCCCGATTACGGCGGCCGCCACATACAGCGAGACATAGCCGCCCCAGAGAGCCACAAACGGAAATGCGATGAGCGGGGCGATCACTTGGGGCAGCGAGTTGGCGATGTTAATGACGCCGAGATCCTTGCCCCGGTCCAGTGCCGTGGGAAGCACCTGGGTGATGAGCGCGAAGTCCACCGCCAAGTAGCAGCCGAAGCCGACGCCCAGCACCGAGGCCCCGATCAGCGCGCCCGGCCACGTGGGCGCAAACGCAAGGATGAGGGAGGCCGCAGCGATCACGGCTGACGAGATGATGACCAGCGGTTTCCGGCGGCCCAGGCGATCGCTCAGCCGCCCGCCCACCACGCTGGTGGCGATCACCATGACCGCGTAGAGGCCGGTCAGGATCAGGACACCAAACTCGGGCTCGATGCCCTGGGTTTCGCGGACCCGGACGGCGTCGTTGAGGAAAAACAACAGATAGAGCGTGACCATGTGGTTGCCGATGTTCACCAGCAGCCGCGTCAGCCAGGCCCAGGCGAAATCCGTGTGGCGGGCCGGCGAAATCCAAAAGCCCCGCACAAACCCGGCCACGCTGAACGGCGGCCGGGCCTGCGCAGGCAGCGGGACGTCGTCGTTCTTGAAGTAATACAGCACGACGCCGGCAAGCAGCGCCACCGCGCAGACGAGGTACCCGGCGGCGAAGTTTCCGGTGACGGCGGCGGCGATCACTGCCCCGGCCAGGATCCCGACCGTCTGCCCCATGGCAGCCAGTCCGCCCACCGTGCCGCGCTGCGGGACGGGCACCCGGTCCGGGATGGCCGCGGTGATGGCCGCGTAGGCGCCGTTGCAGCCCGCCTGGACGAGGCACCAGAGCAGCGTCATGACGGCGACATTAGGGGCGCCCGCCAGCGCGATCAGTGCCGCGGCGCCCAGAATGGCGCCGAAAATCACCCACGGCACCCGGCGGCCCCTGCGCGCGGTGGTGCGGTCGCTGAAGGCGCCCACGAGAGGGTTGGCGACGAGCGAGACGGCGGCCCCTGCGCCTGTTACGAGGGCGAGGATGGCTTCCTTGTCCGGTTCGCTGAAGGCTGCCGCCTGCTGGCCGAGGAGCACTTGGATCGGGCCAAAGAACGCCGCGTTGATGCCGACGTTGACCAGCACCACCCCTGCGGTCCAGACGGGCCGGACGCGGTGCTCGGGCTCGGCAAGCGCCGGCGCGGTGGTATCGGACATGCTCATGGCTCCCCCTGGAACTGATCAGGTATATGTATCAGTGCGGAGCCAGACTATCGCGGCAGAGTTGCCCGGCAGAGTTGGCCGGCGGATTTGCCCGGCGGAGTTGGCCCGCGGATTTGCCCGGCGGACTGTCCGCGGTGGCACGGGAGCCGGTCATGTGCGAGTCTCGGGGATGACACCCGCAGCCAACACCTGTTGTCAACACCCAAGGAGTGACCGTGAACGCTTCCGCCGTCAATACCGCAGACCTTTACGATGAGCGCGGCGAGGAGCTCGACTCCGTGTCCGCGCAGTTCCAGTCCCTGGGCGGCCGCACGCACTTCAGCGGACCGGTCCGGACCATCCGGTGCTTCGAGGACAACGCGCTGGTCAAGTCCTTGCTGGCCACTCCCGGCAGCGGCTCCGTCCTGGTGGTTGACGGCGCCGGGTCCCTCCGCACTGCACTGATGGGGGACATGATCGCGGCGAGCGCCGTCGCTAACGGCTGGGCCGGCGTCGTCATCAACGGGGCCATCCGGGACCGGCTCGCCATCGCCGGGCTGCCGCTCGGGGTGAAGGCGCTCGGCAGCAACCCGCGCAAGAGCGCCAAAGAAGGCGCCGGGGAAGTGGATGTTCCGCTGGAGATCGGCGGCGTGACCATCCGGCCCGGCACGATGATCTGGTGCGATCCGGACGGAATTCTGGTGGAACGCTGAGGACTTTCTTCTTCGGACAGTAGTAGCGGGAACAAATCTGCCAGTAACATAGTTACTGAAAGCAACTATCAGCTTGATCCCCACACTTCCCCTTGGAGCAGTCATGTCCAAAACCACCTCCGTGCGCGCCGCAGGAGAGGTCCTGACCCACCGTCAGACCATCACCGTCATGGTGGGACTCATGCTCGGCATGTTCCTGTCCTCACTGGACCAGACGATCGTGTCCACCTCGATCTACACGATCGCAAACGACCTCGACGGCCTGTCCCTGCAAGCGTGGGCCACCACCGCCTACCTCATCACCTCCACGGTGAGCACGCCGCTTTACGGCAAGCTCAGCGACATCTTCGGGCGCCGCCCGCTGTACCTCATCGCCATCCTGATCTTCCTCGCCGGCTCGCTCTATGCCGGATCGGTCCACTCCATGACCGAACTCGCGATCGCCCGCGGCATCCAGGGCATGGGTGCGGGCGGCCTTCTGGCCCTCGCCCTGACGATCATCGGCGACATCGTCGCGCTCAAGGACCGCGCCAAGTACCAGGGCTACTTCATGTCCGTCTTCGGCGTCTCCTCCGTCCTGGGCCCGGTAATCGGCGGCGCCTTCGCAGGCACCGAGACCATCCTCGGAATCGACGGCTGGCGCTGGGTGTTCCTCATCAACCTGCCGATCGGCATCGCCGCCCTCACGGTGGTGTTCATGTACCTGCACCTCCCGGCCAAGCATGTGAAGCAGAAGATCGACTACTGGGGCGCCGCCGCCATCACCCTGGCGATCGTGCCGCTCCTCCTCGTCGCCGAACAGGGCCGCACCTGGGGCTGGAGCTCCACCAATGCCTTCATCTGCTACGGACTGGGCCTTGTGGGCATCATTGCCTTCCTGCTGGCCGAAAAGCGCGCCGCTGACTACGCGCTGATCCCGCTGAGGCTGTTCCAGAACATCACCTTCGGCCTGTCCTCGCTGCTGAACTTCATCATCGGCATCGGCATGTTCGGCGCCATCGCGATGCTTCCGATGTACCTGCAGCTGGTCAAGGGCCTGACCCCCACGGAGGCCGGCCTCATGATGATCACCTTCACCGTTGGCATCCTCACCGGCTCCATCACGGCCGGCCGGACCATCTCGGCATCGGGCACCTACCGGATCTTCCCGATCCTGGGCACCGCCGTCCTGACCGGCGCCGCCGTCGTCATGGGCCTATCCCTCGGCGTTGACACGCCGCTGTGGGTCCCCGGTGTCATCGCCGTGTTCTTCGGCCTGGGCCTGGGCTTCTGCATGCAGCCCCTGACGCTGGCCATGCAGGTCTCCGTTCCGTCGAAGGACATGGGTGTGGGCACCTCCGCCGCCGCGTTCTTCCGGTCCATGGGCGGCGCGGTTGGAACGGCCGTCTTCATCTCCATGCTCTTCAGCCTCGCCGCCGACAAGATCGCCACCGGCATGAAGGACGCCGTTCAGGACCCTGAATACCTCAAGGTGCTGAAGGATCCGGCCGTGGCTGCCGACCCCGCCAACGCCAAGCTCTACGATTTCTTCAAGAACGGCGCCAGCAACGACTCGCTGAATGACACCAGCTGGCTGCACACGGCCAATTCGACGCTGACTCGGCCCATCACGGAGGGCTTCGCGCAGTCGATCGACGCCGTCATGCTCACGGCCGCTGTCCTCACCGGCATCGCCTTCCTGATCACCTTCGCCCTGCCGAACAAGAAACTCACGGACCCGAAGACGGTCTCCAGGGAGAGCGCCGCGGCCGCCGCCCACTAGGGCTTCAATGCAGTAATCCGTCACGGCTGGCAGTCTCTTGGACTGCCTGCCGTCGCTGTTTCCCTGCCATGTAAGCTTGCTCTCATTTTCCGGCCTTGTGACAGGCACCGCACCGGGTCCGGTGTAAGACTTGGTAGCTGCGGCGCAGGCCGTGGACCGCGAGTTGCCGAGGGAGCCTAATGACCATCACCCAGGACCAGACCACCGCCAAGATCCCCAAACGGGTCATTTGGCTGGCCGTGGCGGGCGCCGTCGGCGGCTTCCTCTTCGGCTTCGACTCATCGGTGGTCAACGGCGCCGTCGATGCCATCAAGGAGGAGTTCGCGCTCAGCGAGGCCGTGACCGGCTTCGCCGTCGCCGTGGCCCTGCTTGGCTGCGCGGCCGGCGCCTACCTCGCGGGCAAGGTAGCCGACCGCTACGGCCGGATCCCGGCCATGAAGGTGGGCGCCGTGCTGTTCCTGGCCAGCGCCATCGGCACCGGCTTCTGCTTCGGCGTCTGGGACCTCATCTTCTGGCGCCTGATCGGCGGCCTGGGCATCGGGCTGGCATCGGTGATCGCACCGGCCTACATCTCCGAAATCTCGCCGCGGCACGTCCGCGGCCGCCTGGCCTCACTCCAGCAGCTCGCCATCACCACGGGCATCTTTGCCGCCCTGCTCTCCGACGCCGTCTTCGCCAACACTGCCGGCGGCGCGGACCAGAACCTGTGGGTCGGCATCGAGGCATGGCGCTGGATGTTCCTGGCCGGAGCCGTCCCCGCCGTCATCTACGGCTGGATCGCCTTCACCCTGCCGGAGTCCCCGCGCTTCCTGGTCTTCAAGGGCAAGGACGACGAGGCCCTCAAGGTCTTCCAGTCGATTGCCCCCAGCGAGGACACCGACCGCCACCTGCGCGAGATCAAGGAGGCCATCGAGGAGGACAAGCTTGCAGGCAAGAAGGGGTCCCTGCGCGGTAACGTCCTGGGCCTGAAGCCGGTTGTCTGGGTCGGCATCGTCCTGTCCGTGCTGCAGCAGTTCGTCGGCATCAACGTGATCTTCTACTACTCCACCACCCTGTGGAAGGCCGTGGGCTTCCAGGAAGAGGATTCCCTGACGATCTCCGTGGCCACCGCCGTCACGAACATCCTGGTGACGCTGGTCGCGATCGCCCTCGTGGACCGGATCGGCCGCCGCCCCATCCTGCTCGCGGGTTCCATCGGTATGGCCGTCTCGCTGGGCACCATGGCCCTGGCCTTCGGCTCGGCCACCGGCTCCGGTGACACCATCTCGCTGCCCGGCGCGTGGGGTCCCGCGGCCCTGGTGGCCGCCAACGTCTTCGTGATCAGCTTCGGCGCCTCGTGGGGCCCGCTGGTGTGGGTGCTGCTGGGCGAAATCTTCCCGTCCCGGATCCGGGCCCGCGCCCTCGGCCTGGCCGCTGCCGCGCAGTGGATCGCCAACTTCGCCATCACGCTGAGCTTCCCCGTTATGGCCGCGGCCTCGCTGCCCCTGACGTACGCCATGTACGCGCTGTTCGCCGCGGCGTCGTTCTTCTTCGTCGTGTTCAAGGTGCCCGAGACCAACGGCATGTCCCTGGAACAGGCCGAGACGCTGTTCGTGCCCAAGGGATCCGCGAAGGATTCCGCCAAGGCCTGAGGCCTTCCCTGCACGCACAGGGGGTAACAGAAACGCCCATGTTCCGCGGAACATGGGCGTTTCTGTGATCTCGGCTCGCTAGACCACGTGCGGCTCGTGCGCTGCCAGGTAGCGGCGTCCGCCGAAGACCACGGCAATAGCCGCCACCATGGCCACTGCACCGGCGTAGAACGGCACTTGCGGGCCGAAGTGCTCGCCCAGCTGCGCGGCGGCGAACGGTGCCAGGGCGCCGCCCATCCAGCGTACGAAGTTGTAGCCGGCGGAGGCGACAGGCCGCGGCGAATCGGAAACACCCATGGCCAGCTCGGTGTAGATCGTGTTGTTGACGCCCAGGAGCGCCCCCGAAATGACCACGAGGACCACGACGGCGGGCACCGAGTGCCCGGCGGACAGGCCCAGTCCCACAAGGTCCAGCATCAGCAGGAACAGGGTGCCGGTCAGGACCCGGACAGCTCCGAAGCGGTTCTGCAGCACGGGAGCAACAAACACTGAGAAGACGGCGACGGCGACGCCCCAGCCGAAGAACACCCCGCCGATTCCGTAGGCGTCCATGCCCAGGATGAAGGGCGTGAAGGCGAGGACGGTGAAGAAGCCATAGTTGTAGAACAGGCCGCTGGCCGCCGTCGTCCTTAGCCCCTTGTGTCCCAGGGCCAGCAACGGATCCCGGAGACGGACCTTGCGCTCGGGCAGCGGGGTCTTGGGCAGCAAGGCAATGAGAGCGATGAACGCCGAGGCCATGAGCACGGCGGTGCCGAAGAACGGTGCGCGCCACTGCCAGCCGCCGAGCAATGCGCCCAGGAGCGGGCCGAGGGAAATGCCCAGGCCCAGGGCGGCCTCGTACAGGATGATTGCCGTACCGGCGCCGCCACTTGCGACGCCGACGATCACGGCCAGCGCCGTGGCCACGAACAGGGCGTTGCCCAGTCCCCAGCCGGCGCGGAAGCCGATGAGTTCAGCCACGCTGACCGAGGTGCCGGACAGTGAGGCGAAGACGACGATCACCGCCAGTCCGATCAGCAGCGTCCGCTTCCCGCCGATCCGGGACGAGACGTAGCCGGTGATCAGCATGGCGACGGCGGTCACCAGGAAATAGCTCGTGAAGAGCAGCGACACCTGGCTCGGCGAGGCGTCCAGGTTCTTGGCGATCGCGGGCAGGATGGGGTCCACCAGGCCGATTCCCATGAAGGCGAACACCGCTGCGAGGGCCGTCGCCCACACCGCCTTGGGCTGTTTGAGTAGTGAGGCTCTCTCAGCCTCGAGGGTAACTTCCGCTGCCGGCAGTATGTCGGCGGACTGGCCGTGCATGGGGGGCACTCCTAAGTGATTGGAATTTGTGGATGAGTATCAGGCCTGAAGGGTCGCGTTGATCTTCCCGATGACCGGCAGCGCGGCCGCAAGGGCGGCGCGGTCGTCGTCCGAAAGGGACGAGAGGATGCCGGCCATGACGGTGTTGCGACGCTCATTGGCGGACTCGACGGCGGCGCGGCCTTCTCGGGTGAGGGTGACGCGGACAGCGCGGGAGTCGTTGGGGTCCGGTTCCCGGCGGGCGAGGCCGGCGCGCTCGAGCTTGATGATCTGTTCGGTGGCGCTGGGCACTTTGACGCCGAGGTTCCGGGCGATTTCGCCCACGCGCACTCCGGAGCCGGAGGCGCCAGCCCCGGCGGACGCGGGCCCGGAGTCCATCAGCATCTTGAGGGTGCTGAGCTGCGCGGCACTCAGTTCGCCGTCGGCGTCCAGGCGGCGGACGAGGTAGATGCTGTGGCGAAGGGCCTCGCGGAAGTCCTGGGCGAGGGCGAGGAGGCCGGGGTCGGCCGGTTCAGCGTTCATAGTTAGGTAGCCTAACAGTTAGGCGCCCTAATGGTCAACGTGGCTGCCCTATCACTTATGGCCGCCAAAACCGGGGCAAAGTCAAGTAGTCGGAGCAACGGGCGGGTGACGGTGGGCCCACCTCTGCGGGGGCTTAAACACGCCGACGCCGCAACTCAGGTGAGTTACGGCGTCGGCGTTTAGTGCTCGGCGTTATCGAAAAAGGCTAGACGACGGCCTTGGCTTCCTCAATGAGGGACGAGACGGGGGCGAAGAGCGGGTGGCCCGGCGCCAGGCCCGTGATCTTCTCCGTGGCCTCGTCGGGCGTGGATGCGGACAGGATTTTCGCCAGCTCCACGGCCTCGGCATCGGCCGGATCGTTGAAGCGCAGGGCCGAGGCGATGGCCCCGAGCAGTGCCTCCGGGACAATCCCGCGTTCGGCCAGCTCGGCGGCGGGGCCGATGAAGCGTTCGTGCCGGCTGAGTTTGCGCAGCGGAGCACGGCCCACCCGGGTGACAGTGTCCGGCAAGTGCGGGTTGGAGAAGCGGCCCAGAATTTTCTCGACGTAGGCCTCCTGCTCTTCGCGGTTGAAGCCGTGCTTGGCCACCAGGAGCTCTTTGGTTTCGTCCAGGACGGCGCGGACGTCGGCCGCGACGTCCTGATCGGCCATGGCCTCGGAAATCTTGCCCAGGCCCGCCTCAAAACCGAAGTACGCCGCCGCCGCGTGGCCGGTGTTCACCGTGAACAGCTTCCGCTCGATGTAGGGTTCGAGGTCGTCAACGAAGGTCGCCCCCGGAATGACCGGTTCTTTCCCGGCGAACGGGGTACGGTCGATCACCCACTCGTAGAACGTCTCCACCGTGACGTCCAGGCCCTGGCCGGCCTCCTGGTTGGGCACGATCCGGTCCACCGCCGTGTTGGCGAACACCGCGGCAGCGTCCAGGGATCCGGCAGCCGGATCCCACTGGGCCGCGACTTCGGATTTCAGGATGTCGGTCGCGTTGATGGCGTTCTCGCACGCCATCACCTGCAGCGGCCCCAGCCCGGCCGCACGGGCCGCGATCCCCTTGGCGATCACGGGCGCCACGAATTTCAGGATGTGAGGCCCCACCGCGGTGGTGACGATGTCCGCCGTCGCGATTTCCGCGACGACATCGGCTTCCTGGGTGCCGGAGTTCAGCGCCCGGAAGTTGTCGACGGTCCGGACGGCGGGGTTGTCTCCCACTTCATGGACCTGGTAGCTGTCCGCGGCAGCGAGCTGGGTGATGAGGGCGTCTGCGACGTCGGCGAACACCACCTCATACCCGGCATCGTGCAGCAGCAGGCCGACGAATCCGCGCCCGATGTTTCCGGCTCCGAAATGAACAGCCTTCACTAGGAGTTGACCTTTCCGAAGAGGGCCAGGACTTCGTCAACCGTGGTGGCCGCTTCGAGCTGCGCCACCTGCGCCTTGTTGGTGAAGACCTTGGCGATCGAGGACAGGATCTGCAGGTGTTCGTTGTTGATGCCGGCGACGCCGACGACGAACTTCACTTCCTTGCCGTTCCAGTCGATGCCGTTCGGGTAGCGGATCACCGACACCGCGGACTTCATGATGTGGTCCTTCGCGGCGTTGGTGCCGTGCGGGATCGCGAGGTAGCTGCCCATATAGGTGGACACGGATTCCTCGCGTTCGTGCATGGCGTCCAGGTACCCCGAGTCGACGGCGCCGCGGTCCAGCAGGAGCTGCCCGGCCTCGTCGATCGCGGCGTCCCGCGTGGTTGCGGTGCCGTTGAGGATGACGCTTTCGGCCACGAGAATGCCCGCCGGGCCGGCCTCTTCGGCGGGAGCCTCAGCGGTGGCTTCCGGCGTGCCGCCGACGGTAGGCGATGCGGCAGCCGGAGCACCGGCGTCGGGAGCCTCTCCCCCGTCCGTGTTGCTGGCCCTGACCAGCTCCACGATCTCGTCGTACCGCGGGCTGTTCATGAAGTTGTCCACGGACACGTGCACTGCGCTGGCCGTGGCGGGTTTGGCCCGCTCGGTCAGGTCCTGGTGGGTGATGACGACGTCGTAGGTGTCGCTGAGGTTGGCGATTGCCGAGTTGGTGACCTTGACGTCCGCGAAGCCGGCAGCCTTGATCTTGTTGCGCAGCACCGAGGCGCCCATCGCGCTGGAGCCCATGCCGGCGTCGCAGGCGAAGACGATGTTCTTGACCGGGCCCGCGAGGACCGCGACACCGCCGGCGTTCATGCCGGCACCGGTCAGGGCGGAGGCTACCGAGCTCTTCTTGCCCTTCAGGGCTTCCATCCGGTGGGTGGCCTCATCAAGGTCGTCTTCCGCGGGTGCCTTGCTGGCTTTCAGGATCACCGAGGCGATGAGGAAGGACACCGTGGTGGCGAACAGCACGGAGAGTGTCACGCCGACGTAGCTGTCGCGTGCGGTGGCGGCGTAGACGGCGATGATGCTGCCCGGGGCGGCCGGGGACCGGAGCCCGGCCCCGGTGACCACCAGGGTGAAGATGCCGGTCATGCCGCCGCCGATTGCGGCGAAGATCATCATCGGCTTCATCAGCACGTACGGGAAGTAGATCTCATGGATGCCGCCGACGAACTGGATCACTGCCGCGCCCGGCGCGGACGCCCTGGCCAGACCCTTGCCGAAGAAGCTGTAGGCGAGCAGGATGCCGAAGCCCGGACCGGGGTTGGCTTCGAGCAGGAACAGGATGGACTTGCCCTGCTCGAGCGCCTGCTGAGTGCCCAGCGGGGTGAGGATGCCGTGGTTGACGGCGTTGTTCAGGAACAGGACCTTCGCGGGTTCGATGAAGATGCTGGTGAAGGGCAAAAGACCGTTCGCGACCAGCCATTCGACTACGGCGCTGGCGCCGTTGCTGAAGGCCTTCACGACGGGCCCGACCACCAGCATGCCGACGACCGCCATGATGGCGGCCAGGATGCCGGCCGAGAAGTTGTCGATCAGCATCTCGAAGCCGGGCTTGACGCGGCCCTCCCAGATCTTGTCGACCTTCATCATGAGCCAGGCCGTGAGGGGACCCAGCGCCATGGCGCCGATGAACATGGGGATGTCGGTACCGACGATCACACCCATGGTGGCCACGGCACCCACTACGCCGCCGCGGACGCCGTAGACCATCCGGCCGCCGGTGTAGCCGATCAGGAGCGGGAGCAGGTACGTGATGATCGGCCCGACAAGCTTGGCGAGCTCCGCATTGGGAAAGAAGCCCGCCGGGATGAAGAGCGCCGTGATGAAGCCCCAGGCGATAAACGCGCCGATGTTGGGCATGATCATTCCGGACAGGAACGTCCCGAATTTCTGGACGTGTACCCGCACGCTGGTCTTTGGTTTCGCAACTGTCTCTGTTGCCATGTGAATTCCTAACCGTCGTTCCCGCTGCTTTGCAGGATGGTCCGATAATTTCGCCGAGCTAGCTGGTGGAGCTGGTGGAGATCCGGTGGAGCCATTCGAGGAAGAGCTTGAGTTCCGAACTGGAGAGCTGGTCCGAGTGGGACGCCTGGAGTGCTGCGTTCAATGCGATTGCCGCCACAACCACGGAGGACTTTCCGGTGTCATCAGAATCGTTGGTCCGGGCCTGTTCCGTGGAAACCGCAAAGATCATGGCGTCGCGGGTCATGGTGGACAGCTCGAGGTTGCGTTCGGGCGCCTTTTCCGCGATCAACATGAGGGTTACACCCACGTTGGCCGCCAGGATGGACCGGGCAGCCTCCCGGGGCGGGACGTTGAGCTGGCCGGAGACAGCCGCCTTGTTGAGCATCTCCTCCATGAGGGCCTCGGCATCGGCGACGATCGCCGGCCTGCTCTCAGGGCGGATGTTGCCAAACATGACGAGGTAAAGCTCCGGCTGTTTCAGCCCGAACTGCACGTGGTTGTCCCACATCCTCCGGATGTCCTCCAGCGGCTGACCAGAGGGCGCGAAGTCGCGTTCGCCCGCGACATATTCGTCAAAACCCGCTGCGACGACGGCGTCGAACAGCCCTTCCTTGTCGCCAAAGTGGTGGTAGAGGGTCGGTGCCGTGACACCGGCCAGCTGCGTGATCTGGCGGGTCGAGACCGCGGACCCGCCCGAGTTGGCCAGCAGCTCGGCGGCCGCACGCAGCAGCCGGGCTTTGGGTGGTAGCTGGCCATCGATACTCATAACCGCTACCCTAGCACCTATAGCAACGCTATATGAACTACATCACATACAATTTTTGCAGGTGCCGTGATCCGCCGCTGACGTAGCCGTCAGCCGCAGGCGCAAATGATGAGCAGGATCAGCGGCGGCACCTGGTTTACCGGCTCAGTGGCCATTGGCCTACGACAGAGAATGAGGACCTTCAGTGCAGAACTTCCCAGGAGTAGGCGTTAGCCCCGGCCGCATCATCGGCACCGTCCGGCAGATGCCCAAACCGATCAGCGAACCGCCCGCCGGAGAGCAGCTGCCCGCCGGCGTCACGGCCGAAGAGGCGACGGCGGCACTGAAGGCCGCGGCGAAGGCGGTCCACGACGAGCTCAAGGCCCGCGCCGAGACCGTCACCGGCGACGGCAAGGCCGTCCTTGAGGCCACCGCCCTCATGGCCACCGACACCATGCTGCTCAAATCCGCCACCAAGCTGATCGGCCGCGGCACGTCGGGGCAGCGGGCGATCTGGGAAGCTGGCGCCTCCGTCTCGGAAATGCTGCACAACCTGGGCGGCTACATGGCCGAGCGCGCCACCGACGTCCTGGATGTCCGGTCCCGGATCGTGGCAGAACTGCGCGGAGTGCCCGCGCCGGGCATTCCCGTGTCCGCCACCCCTTTCATCCTCATCGCCGAGGACCTGGCCCCCGCCGACACCGCCACCCTGGATCCGGAGAAGATCCTGGCCCTGGTCACCGCCGGCGGCGGTCCGCAGTCCCACACCGCGATCATTGCCCGCTCGCTGGGCCTGCCCGCCGTCGTGGCCGCCACCGGAGTCGATGAGCTCGCCGACGGCACCGAGGTGTACGTGGACGGCGCGGCCGGGCTCATCACCGCGGAGCCCGGGGAGAGCCAGCGCGCCGCCGCGGCCCACTGGGCCGCCACCGCGTCGTTGCTGGCCGCCTTTGACGGGACGGGCACGACGGCGGACGGTCACCTGGTCCCGCTGCTGGCCAACGTCGGCGGCGCCAAAGACGCCGTAGCCGCGGCCGGCCTCAACGCCCAGGGCGTGGGCCTGTTCCGGACCGAGTTCTGCTTCCTCGAACGGGACACCGAACCGACCGTGGAGGAGCAGGCCGCCGCCTACAAGGGCGTCTTCGATGCCTTCCCGGGCAAGAAAGTCGTGCTCCGCACGCTCGACGCCGGCGCTGACAAGCCGCTGCCGTTCCTGACCGACGCCACCGAGCCCAACCCGGCCCTGGGTGTCCGCGGCTACCGGACCGACTTCACCACGCCGGGGGTCCTGGAGCGCCAACTGCAGGCGATCGCCTTGGCCGAGCAGTCCTCTGAAGCCGACGTCTGGGTGATGGCCCCGATGATTTCAACCGCGGAGGAGGCCGCCCGCTTCGCCTCGCTGTGTGCCGCGGCGGGGATCAAGACCCCCGGCGTCATGGTGGAGGTCCCGTCCGCGGCGCTCACCGCCGAGGCGATCCTCCGCGAGGTCGGCTTCGCGAGCCTGGGCACCAACGACCTCACCCAGTACGCCATGGCCGCGGACCGCCAGCTCGGCCCGCTGGCCGCCCTCAACACGCCCTGGCAGCCGGCCGTGCTGCGGCTCGTGGGCCTGACGGTGGAGGGCTCACGGGCCGAGGGCCGCAACAAGCCCGTGGGCGTGTGCGGCGAGGCCGCTGCGGACCCGGCCCTCGCCGTCGTCCTCACGGGCCTGGGCGTCACCACGCTGTCCATGACGGCGCGCTCCATCGCGGCCGTCGCCGCCGTACTGAAGACTGTCACCCTGGCCGAAGCCCAGGAGCTGGCCAAGCTGGCCCTGTCCGCACCGAGCGCAACGGAGGCCCGGGCCTGGGTCCGTGCCAAGCTGCCCGTCCTGGAGGATCTCGGGCTGTAACCGACGAAGCTCCAACGGCTTGATCCGCCGGCGTCCCCGCCGGCGGATCAAGCCGCCAGAATGCAGCCGCTAGGATGCACTCATGGCACTGATAGCTCCCCGGGTGACGGCTGGCCTTCCGGCCGAGGACGCCGAGAAACTCAAGTACGCCCTCGACGGCAGCCACGACATCACGGTGTTCGTGGACGGCACCGTCCACCGCCTCCCGCCCGAGGCGAGGGACGCCGTCGTCGATATGCTGGCCCGCTTCAGCCGCGGCGAGGCCGTCACGGTCAGCAGCGTCGAGGAGATGCTGACGACGTCGCGGGCCGCGGAGCTGGCGGGGATCTCGCACACGTATCTGCGGAACATGACCGATCGCGGCGAGATTCCGGTGGAGTACCGCGGAACGCACCGGCGGATCCGGCTGGCCGACATCATGGCTTGGCTCGAAACGCAGAAGAAGAATAGTAAGGACGCAGGTACGCTGTCCGGCCAGGATGACGACCCAGATGCTTCATAAACAGGCGATTCATGAAGCAGTGATAAGGATCAAGCAACGATCACACTCCGGCGCCGAAACACAGAAAGGCCTCGGGTTACTCTTGAATTGTGGGTAAATTCAGAGGATGGCACATCGTGGCAGGCATCGCCGCCATGCTGCTCGCCGGCTTCGTCGGAACCGCGATGGGCCTGAACAACACCGCCACCTATATGGCCAGCGGCGTCGCGTTCGTTGCCGTGTCCCTCTGGGTGGATAGCCGGATATCCCGACGTCGGAGCGCCGCCCGCCAGCCCGGGCCGGACGCCGGCGTTGCCGGCCCGGACGTCGGACTGGTTCTCGACGCCGACGCGTCGAACCGCGAGGGCTAAATCCGCGGCCGGCCGGCCCAGCGCCGCGCCTTGAGCGCGGCGTGAAGCTCCAGCCGCACCATTCCCTTCAGCGGGTCCACGCCCAGCAGCTGCCGGATCCGGCCCAGCCGGTTGTAGATGCTGCTCCGGTGGAGGTGTAGCTTGGTCGCGACTTCCTGGACCGAGCCGTCGTTGTCATAGAACAGCTCCAGGACGGGAAGCAGCTCGTGGTTCCGGTCATGGTCTTCGAGGATACGGAAATACACGGATCCCGCATCCGCCCAGGCGCCGGCGCCGCCGCCGGCTGATGCCAGGAGCTGGTAGACGCCGGTGGCCCGGCAGTCGACGAGCTCTCCCAGCTGGGGATCCACCGCCGCCGCCTGGGCCGCCTGCCGAGATTGCCGGTAGGCCTCGGCGAGTTCGCGCGGCTTGGCGAATCCCTCGCTGGTGCCCAGGATAATCCGCCGGACCGTCCGCCCCGAGCGTTTGGCGAGTTCCAGCTGGTAGTGGACCAGGACCTGGGCGTGGTCAGCTCGTCCGGGGGATTCCTTGAAGAGCACCACGGCGTGGGTTTCGGTGCCGGCACTGAACAAGGCCGCGTCGACGCCGATGGTGGCCTGCAGTGCCGCGGAGCGGTGGATGAGCGTGTCTGCGATGGGGTCCGACCCCCCGGACCAGCCGTCGGCGTCCAGGACAGTCACCAGCTGCCACGGCCCCTTGCCCTGGACCTCTTTCCAGCCCGCCACGGCCGCGGCCGCGTTGGCCTCGCCGGCGCAGGCGGCCAGGAACTCCTGCTCGCGGCGGCGGCGGAATTCGGACTCTGCGGTGTTGGAATCCAGCAGCAGGGAGGACAGCTGTTCCAGCTCCCGCGCCACTTCCGGCAGCTGGGCGAGGACGGTTGCGGCGCTGGGTTCCTCGGGATCAAGCTGGACCCACAGGTAGCCCACCCGGAAGCCACGCACCAGCAGCGGCACACACACCCGGCCCAGCATGCCGAGGTCCGCATTGGCCGGCACGACCACCGGCCGGACCGCAGTCGCGATCCCGTGGGAAAGCTGCCACGCGCTGACCTCCACCGGGACGCGCTTGCTGAGCAGGAAGTTCACCCGGACGCGGTCCGCATGCGACTGGTTGGAACTGTAAGCGAGGAGCAAACCGTCGAGGTCTTCAAGCGAGAGACCGCGGCCCAGCCGCTGCGCCACCTGCTCCACGAGCTGCTCCACGTCCTGCTGCTGCATGCTGCCACACTACTGCGCCGGACGGCCGCACTGCGAATGCGGCCGCGAACGGACATGAGCCGACACCTGACGCCCGCTATCTCGACAAATGTCTACCACCAGATTCGAAAAACCCCGGAAAGACGGGGCTGAGGCCTTGGACCGGCCAGCCACTCCTGTCGCCTGCCTCACAGCGGGATCTATTCTGGAATTACGAAATCCCCCGCTCATCCAGGCCCGCGAGGCCGCCACTACTGGAGCAAAAAATGATCATCGGTGTCCCCAAAGAGATCAAGAACAACGAATTCCGCGTCGCCATCACGGCAGCGGGCGTTCACGAATTCCGCACCCACGGCCACGTTGTCCTCGTAGAGCGCGGCGCCGGCCTGGGCTCCGGCATCACTGACGAGGAATACGCGATCGCCGGCGCCGAGATCGTCGCCGAAGCCGACGACGTCTGGGCCCGCGCCGACATGGTCATGAAGGTCAAGGAACCGGTCAAGGCCGAATACCACCGCTTCCGCAAGGGCCTGATCCTCTTCACCTACCTGCACCTGGCCGCCGAGCCGGAACTGACCCAGGAACTGATCAACTCCGGCGTCACCGCGATCGCCTACGAGACCGTCCAGGAAGGCCGGTCCCTGCCGCTGCTGGCCCCGATGTCCGAGGTTGCCGGACGCCTGTCCGTGCAGGTCGGCGCGACCTCCCTGATGGCCCCGGCCGGCGGCAAGGGCGTGCTGCTCGGCGGCGTCCCCGGTGTCCGCCCGGCCAAGGTGGTTGTCCTGGGCGCCGGTGTTGCCGGCACAAACGCTGCCGCCATGGCCTTGGGCCTCGGCGCCGACGTCACCATCCTGGACATCAACATCAACCGCCTGCGCGAGCTCGATGCCCAGTACCAGGGCCGCCTCAAGACGGTCGCGTCCAACTCCTACGAAATCGAGAAGTCCGTGGTGGACGCCGACCTCGTGATCGGCTCCGTCCTGATCCCGGGCGCCAAGGCCCCCAAGCTCGTCACCAACGAACTCGTGTCCCGGATGAAGCCCGGCTCCGTGCTGGTGGACATCGCCGTGGACCAGGGCGGCTGCTTCGAGGACACCCACCCCACCACGCACCAGGAACCGACGTACAAGGTCCACAACACGATCTTCTACTGCGTGGCCAACATGCCCGGCGCCGTCCCGAACACGTCCACCTACGCGCTGACCAACGTCACGCTGCGCTACGCCGTGTCCCTGGCCAACCTGGGCGTCAAGGCTGCCTTCGAGCGTGACGCCGCCCTGGCCGCCGGCCTGAACATCGCCGCGGGCAAGGTTGCCCACCACTCCGTCTCCGAGGCACACAACCTGCCCCTCGTCACCGACTGGCACCAGCTGGTCTCCGCGTAAGCATCACAGTATCGGCTGCTCCGTAACCGCCCTTTTGGACCCCCAAAACGGCAGTTGCGGAGCAGTCGATTGCTCTTTAAGCCGAGTCAGCGAAGCCTGTCAGGCCAAAGCCCGGACCTGCTCGATGAGCCGCAGCACCTCGACGGGCCCGGCGGGGTCGACGGGGACGGGCAGCGCCGAGGCCGCCCCGCCGTCGGCGATCTTCTCCGCCAGGATCCGGTAGAACTCCGGGTAGGCGCCGCGTTCGGTGGGCAGCCGGTCCAGGTGCCCGTCGCGTCCCAGCAGCCCGGCCCAGTCCGGGTCCTCGACGCCGTAGTCGGCGTCCAGCGGGCTGCCGCCGGCCACAATGTAGGGCTCCTGCGGGTCCACGCCGTGCTTGGAGAAACCTCCAGTGCTGCCCAGCACGCGGTAACGCGGACCCTGCTGGGCACAGAGCATGTTCATCCACAAATGGCTGATCACCCCTGACCCGTGCCGCAGGGCCACGAAGACGTCGTCGTCAGCCTTCTCGCCCGGCCGCCGGACCTCCAGTTCCGCATGCGTCACCGTCGCCGGGCCGAAGAGCTGCACCGCCTGGTCCAGCAGGTGGGTGCCGAGGTCGAAGAGCACCCCGCCGCCGTCGTCCGGGGTCGCGGCCGCCTTCCACGCTTTTGAGACGTCGGGCGACCACCGCTCAAAGCGGGACTCAAACCGGGTCACTGTGCCGAGGACTCCCGAGTCTACGAGTCCTTTGACCGTCAGGAAGTCGCCGTCCCAGCGCCGGTTCTGGAAAACGGTGAGCACCCGGCCCCGCCGCGCGGCGAGGCCGATGAGTTCCTGTCCTTCCGCACTGCGCACGGCGAATGGCTTGTCGACGACGACGTCGAGGTCGGCTTCCAGCGCCGCCTTTGCGAGCGGGTAATGGGTGGCCGGCGGCGTGCCGAGCACCAGCAGGTCCAGCTCGCCGGCGAACTCCAGGATGTCGGCCGGGGTGTCGACGATCCTGGCCGCCGGGTAGCTGGCGGCGGCGGCAGACTTCCGGCCGGCGTCGGACGTGGAGATGACCTCCAGCGAGAAGGCGGGGTTTGCGGCAAGGAACGGGGCATGGAAGACGCTGCCCGAGAGGCCGAACCCGGCGACGCCGGTGCGGATGGGCCGGGCTGAATCGTTGCTCATGGTGCCTAGGCTACCGTTCCGGCCGCTACCCGCCACCCACTACGCGCGTGACGAGTTCCCGCCACGTTTCCTCGAGCCGCTCGGGCGCAATCCCGTGCACGCCGACAGCGTGCAGCAGCAGTTCCGGCTCCAGCGCAGCGCCCAGGGCCGACGCCATGAGCCACGGGTCCGCCGTCACGCCGGCTTCGCGCAGCAGCATCTCGAGGTGGCGGTGCCAGAGGACGGCCGGCGGGACATCGAACCTGTTGTACACCGAGGCGTCGGCGGCCCGGGCCAGCTCTCCGAATTCCAGGATCCAGGATATGCGCGCGGCCCCGACGGCGATCAGGCGCTCCAGAGGCGGCGCGCCGGGGCCCACCGGAGGCGGGCCGAACATGAACCGGCCCTGGAACTCGGCCTCGGCACCGCTCAGGAGCGCCATCATCAGCCCGGCACGGCTGCCGAACCGCCGGAAGACTGTTCCCTTGCCCACGCCGGCGCGCTGGGCCAGCCGGTCCATGGTGAGCGCGTCGGCGCCGGATTCCTCAACGATTTCCCGGGCCGCGCAGAGCAGGAGCTCCCTGTTTCGCGCCGCATCACGGCGCTCGGACTCTGCGGCGGGCCCGGGGGCGCGCCCTCCCCCGGACTGGGCACCGGGACGAATGGGGATGAGGCTCACACCGCTGATTCTAGCCCCTGGGAATACAACCGGACCGCGGTCCGTTTAGCATGGGTGAAGGCCTCAAAGCCTCACGATCAGCCAGCCGCCGGAAACGTCCCGCGGCGTGACGCATAGGAGTACACATGTCCAAGAAGACCGTCCTCACCCTCGTCGGCAGCCTGCGCGCCGGCTCCACCAACCAGCAGCTGGCCGAGGCCATCCAGCTCAACGCGCCGGAGCAGGTGGACGTCGTCATTCACGAGAGCCTCGGCAACATCCCGTTCTACAACGAGGACATCGACGTCGAAGGCCAGGTGCCCGCAGCGGCGGCCGCCCTGCGCGCAGCGGCCAACGACGCCGACACCATCCTGTTGGTCACGCCCGAACACAACGGCACGGTCCCGGCCTCCCTGAAGAACGCCATTGACTGGCTGTCCCGCCCGTTCGGCGCCGGCGCCCTTGCCGGCAAGCCCACCGCCGTCGTCGGCACCGCCTTCGGCCAGTTCGGCGGCGTCTGGGCCCAGGACGAGGCCCGCAAGGCCGTCGGCATCGCCGGCGCCCAGGTCCTCGAAAACGTCAAGATGGCAGTCCCCGGCTCGATGGTCCGCTTTGCCGAAGTTCACCCGAAGGACGACGCCGAAGTTGTCGAGCAGATCAAGGGCGTGTTCGACGCGCTGGCCGAAGCACGCACCCCGGAAGCGGCGTAGCGCGCCCGAGCTCCTGCTCCCTTGAGCCCCCGGCAGCCGCGGCTGCCGGGGGCCTTGCGCTTTCCGGCCGGCCGGCAGATGCCGTCGCATGGCGCCCGGCACGGGTCCTCTTGAAAACAATCGTTTCCCCCCAGGCAACATGGGTAGTATCCTTGGGACTGTGACCCACGAAACACTTGATGCCGCCGCAGCAGTACTTCCGGCCGAGGCCATTGACGCAATCGAACGTGCGGCTACGTCCGCCCACCGCCACGAGATCCTGTTCTCGGAGCGCGCAGCAAATATCAAACAGTCGGCCGTGCGGGATGTTTTCGACATCTCGATGCGCCCGGGCCTGGTGTCCCTTGCCGGCGGAAGCCCGTACCTGCAGTCCCTGCCGCTGGAGCGCCTCGGCCAGACGGCCGCGAAGATCATCGCCGAGCAGGGCATGACTGCCCTGCAGTATGGCGGCGGCCAGGGCACCGAGGAACTCCGCACTCAGATCTGCGAGGTCATGGCAGCAGAGGGGATCCTCGATGCCGATCCTGCGAACATCGTCATTACCGCGGGTTCCCAGTCCGCGCAGGATGTAGCCACCAAGGTCTTCTGCAACCCGGGCGACGTGGTCCTCGTGGAGGACCCCACCTACGTGGGCGCCCTCAACACATTCGAGGCCTACCAGGTGGAGGTCGAAACCGTGTCGATGGACGGGGACGGCATCGTCCCGGACCTGCTGGAGGCGAAGATCGCCGCACTCCAGGCCGCGGGGAAGAATGTCAAGTTCCTCTACACCATCCCCAGCTTCAACAACCCGTCCGGCATCACACTGTCCCCCGAACGCCGGCAGTCAGTGGTCGATATATGCCGCCGCGCGAATATCTTGGTCCTGGAAGACAACCCCTACGGTCTGCTCCGCTTCGACGGCAAGCCCCTGATCCCTTTGCGGGCAGCCAACCCCGACGACGTCATCTACATGGGGTCCTTCTCGAAGATCTTCGCCCCCGGCCTGCGGATCGGCTGGGCGCTGGTCCCTGCCCACCTGCAGCGCCGCTATTACCTGGCTTCGGAGGCCGTCACCTTGTGCCCGCCGACGTTCAACCAGATGCTGGTCTCGGCCTATCTGCGCGAATACGACTGGCGCGGCCAGATCGAGACCTACCGGGGGCTGTACCAGGAACGCTGCGCGGCAATGCTAGCCGCCCTGGCAGAATTCATGCCGGACGGCCTGAGCTGGACGCGCCCCGACGGCGGCTTTTTCGTGTGGGTCACGCTGCCCGACGGCGTGGACACCTACCCGTTGCTGAGGAAGGCGATCGACGCCGGCGTCGTGTTCATCCCGGGCGCGGCATTTACGCATTCGGACGACCCGTCCAACAAGATCCGGCTGGCGTTCAGCGCTGTGCCGCCCGAGTCCATCCGTGAGGGCGTGCGGCGTCTCGCGCCGGTCCTGCGCGAAGCTGTAGAGGCGCTGAAGCCATGACCGGAATTATCGTAGTCGGCGTCGACGGCAGTGAGACTGCACTGCGGGCGGCGCAGACCGCACGTGACCTCGCAGCGTCCATGGGGGCGACCCTTCACGTGGTCAGTGCCTTCGACAGCGACAGGACCGAGGTCATCAGCAGCGGCGGCGACACGTGGATCATTTCCGACGCCGGCAACGCGGAGAAGGTCGCCCGAACGGTCGCGGACGGCCTGCGCCGCCCCGGCACCGACGTTTCCTACGCGGCTGCCCGGGGCAAACCCGCCGAGGCCCTCATCAACGAAGCCGAACGGACCGGCGCCCGGATGATTGTGGTCGGCAACCGGCGCATGAGCGGAATCGGCCGGGTGCTGGGGAGCGTTGCGAACAGCGTGGCCCACAACGCCCCCTGCGACGTCTACATCGCCAAGACCGACGTCGGCTAGGCCCTACTGCTTTGCTTCCCCCGCGGCCGGTGCCGTGGTCTTGAGCATCCGGCGCAGGATTTTTCCTGACGACGACTTCGGCACGGCCTCGATGAACTCCACGCGCCGGACCTTCTTGAACGGCGCCACCTTGGCCGCCACGAAGGCCATGACGGCGTCTTCATCCAAGGCGGCGCCGTCCGGTCCGGGCTGGCGCACCACAAACGCCATGGGCACTTCCTGGCCATCGGCGTCGAGGGCTCCGATCACCGCGGAGTCGGCAATCCCTGGGTGGGTCAGCAGCAGCGCCTCCAGCTCCGCCGGAGCGATCTGGTAGCCCTTGTACTTGATGAGTTCCTTGAGCCGGTCCACGATCGTCACGACGCCGTCCGCCCGCACCGTCGCGATGTCCCCGGTGTGCAGGAAGCCGTCCGCGTCCAGGGTGTCCGCGGTTTCGTCCGGCCGGTTGAGGTAACCGAGCATGACATTCGGTCCGCGACACAGCAGGTGTCCCGGCGCGCTGGTTCCTTCCGCGGGAACCGGAATCTCCTCCCCCGTGGCCGGATCCACGAGGCGGCACTGCATGTTGGGCACCGTGTACCCCACCGAGCTGACGGGAACATCAACGCCGTCGCGCGGAATGAGGTGCGACACCGGGCTCATCTCGGTCATGCCGTAGCCCTGCAGCACGCGGCATCCCAGGCGCTCCGCGAGTCGGGTACCGAGCTCCCCGTCCAGGGGTGCCGCGCCAGAGAGCGTGGTGTGGACCGAACTGAGGTCGTACTCGGCAACCAGCGGGTGCTTGGACAGCGCCACGGCCACCGGCGGGGCGATGAACAGGTAGGTGCACCGGTGATCCTGGATGATCCGCAGGAACTCGGGCAGATCGAACCGGGGCATGGTCACGAGCCGGGCCCGCTGGCGCAGGGCGATGTTCAACAGCACCGTGAGTCCGTAGATATGGAAGAACGGGAGCAGCGCCAGGACGCGGTCCTCGGGGCCGACGTCGAGCAGTCCCCGGGACTGTTCCACATTGGCGACCAGATTCCGGTGGCTGAGCATGACGCCCTTGGGCCGGCCCGTGGTGCCGGAGGAGTAGGGCAGCACGGCCACATGGGTGGCCGGATCGAACGAAACGTGGGGCGCCGGCGCCCCGGCGCCGAGGAGGTCAGCCAGGGAGGGGTGGCCGTCGGCGCCGTCGATCACCACGAGCCGCGCGGCCGGGATCCCGGTCCTTTCGGCGGCCTCCCGGGCGGCCGGCAGCAGCGCCGAAACGGTGAAAAGCCAGCCCGCGCCGGCGTCGGTGAGCTGGTTGGCGATATCCTCCGCCGTGTACAGCGAGTTGACCGTGGTGACCGTGGCGCCCGCCCGCAGCAGGCCGTGGAAAACAGTGGCAAACGCGGGAATGTTCGGGCACAGGATGGCTGCCACGCCGCGGACACCGAGACCTTGGGCGGCAACGGCACCGGCGAGGGCATCGATCTGGGCGCGGAGCGTACGGTAGGTGGTTTCCGCACCGCTGGCGCCGTCGACGACGGCGACCCGGTCCAGGTCTTGTTCGGCCAGATCGCCGAAGAGGTAGTCGTAGATACCGAGGTTGGGAACATCGACGTCGGGGTACGGGCTTGAAAACACGCAACATCTCCTTTGATCCGCGTCCGCCGGGCTGGCGGCGGCTGGTGTCACTCTAGTGCCGGGGAGCGCCCGGCGGACAGGACGGCACGGACCTGACTGTGACCGGGCTTGACTGTGATCGGAGTTGATGAGGATCACCCCCTCCCGTGGGCAGCCTCACCGCCCCGCGGCCCGCCCGGGCGAGCCTGGCTCGGTAAAATGGGAAGTGCCCTGCGATGGTGCGGACATCCGAGAATCCACCTACCAAGGGGACCCAATGATCACTCTTCAGCGCCGCCAGCTGGTCGGCCACGACATCCTGCTGGCCCGCCACGGCAACCACATCAGCACCATGCGGGTGGACCGCGGCGCAGGCCGCGTTGTCGCCTTTCTGGACGACGGATCAACAGACAGCGCCCCCAACCTGATTGCCCCGGGACTGCGCATGCCGGACACCGTGCGGAGCGTGCTCCGCGAGGACTGGAAGTTCCTCGCCGGGGCCAGCGCGTGCAGCCTGGGACTCGCCGGACTGATGTTTGCCGCCGCGACCGCCCTCGCCGGCATCAGCGGCGATCCTGCCCTGGCGCAGGTGCTGACGGCATACTCGGGAAACTGAGGCATCCCGGCGTGGAGGCCTGACAACCGCGGGGCCTGACAACTGCGCGGCCCGACACCGACCTGGCCCGACACTGACGGAACCCCGCCGCTGAATAATTCAGCGGCGGGGTTCCGTTTTCTGTTGGCCCTGGTCCGGCAGCCGTTCCGGGGCTAGTCCAGCAGCAGTGCCGGTTCTTCCAGTATGGCGGCGACGTCGGCCATGAAACGGGCCGAAAGGTCCCCGTCCACCACGCGGTGGTCGAAGGAGCCGCCGAGGGTGGTGATCCAGCGCGGAATGACTTCCCCGTCCAGGACCCAGGGCTTCTGCTTGATGGTGCCGAATGCCACGATCGCGACCTCGCCCGGGTTGATGATCGGCGTGCCGGTATCGATCCCGAGGGCGCCGATGTTGGTCACGGTGAGCGTGCCGCCCTGCATCTGGGCGGGCTGGGTCTTGCCGGCCCGCGCCGTGGTGGCGAGCTCGTTCAGGGCCAGGGCCAGCTGCTTGAGCGAAAGATCCTGGGCGTTCTTGATGTTCGGCACCATCAGTCCGCGGGGGGTGGCCGCCGCGATGCCGAGGTTCATGAAGTGCTTGACGTGGATCTCCGCGGAGTCGCTGCCGTCGGGGTTGTCCACCCAGGTGGCGTTGACGCTCGGGTTCCGCGCCGCGGCCCAAATGACCGCCTTGGCGAGGATCAGCAGCGGGGAGACCCTGATGCCTTCGAAATCACGGGAGGCCTTCAGCCGCTTCACGAATTCCATGGTGCGGCTGGCGTCGACGTCGACAAAGATGCTGACGTGAGGTGCCGCAAAGGCCGATTCGACCATGGCCTTTGCGGTGGCCTTGCGGACGCCCTTGACCGGGACCCGCTCGATCCGCTGGTCCTGCGGGCGGCCGGACTTGCCCCAGAACGAGTCCGCCTTGTCCACCTCGGCGTCACGTTGGGCCTGGTAGCTCACCAGGTCCTCACGGGTCACTTCACCGCGGGCGCCGGTGGGCACGACGTCAGCCAGGTTGATCCCGAGATCCCGGGCGATCTTGCGGACGGGCGGCTTGGCCAGCACCTTGCCGACCAGGCCGCTGATGGCACCGCTGAACGTGGGACGCGGGTCGATGGCGCCGGCGGGGCCAGCGGCTTCGTCAGCCGTTCGGCCGACGGTGTCCGGGTTGATCCAGATGTCGTGGGTCTCTACGCCTACCCGCTCTGCCACCGTGGCGGAAGGACCGGTGGCTGCCGCAGCCGCCGGAGTTTCGCGGCCTGTGGCCGGAGCAGCCGCCGGGGCCGAAATCCGCCGCCGGCGCTTGACGGCGTCGGCCTTGGGACCGGAACCGACCAGCGGGCCGCCGGCCGGGCGTCCGGACGTCTCGCCGGCGTCGGACCCGTCGGCCGGCAGCTTTCCGTACATCGGTACCGGTGCAGCAGGTGCGGGGGCGGCCGGTGCCGGTGCAGCAGCTGCCGCGACGTCGTCACTCACGCTGATGATCGGCGTGCCGACCTCCACCGTGACGCCCTCGGGAACCAGCAGCTCGGTGACGGTCCCCGCGAACGGTGAGGGCAGTTCCACGAGGGACTTGGCCGTCTCGATCTCGCACAGGACGTCGTTGATGGCCACGGTGTCGCCGGCTTTGACCTTCCAGTCGACGATTTCGGCCTCGGTCAGCCCTTCGCCGACGTCCGGGAGGTTGAACTTGTTAAGCGTCATGGGTCCTCGTTAGTACGCGAGGGCGCGGTCCAGCGCCTCAAGGATGCGGTCGATGTCCGGCAGGTAGTCTTCTTCGACCTTGGCCACGGGATAGGGCATGTGGAAACCGCCGACCCGGATCACGGGGGCTTCAAGCGAGTGGAAGGCACGCTCGCTGATCCGGGCCGCGATTTCGCCGCCGATGCCGCCGAAGGTGGGGGCCTCGTGGGCCACGATCAGCCGGCCGGTTTTCTGGACCGAGGCCGTGACGGTGTCAAAGTCGATCGGAGAGATGGAACGGAGGTCGATCACTTCGACGCTGTGGCCGTCCTCGGCCGCGGCTTCGGCCGCCGCGAGGGCCACGGGCACCAGCGGGCCGTAGACGACGATCGTGGCGTCGGTTCCCTCCCGCAGCACGTGCGCCTTGAAGGGGTCCGCGGATGCACCGGGGTTCTCGGTGTCCACCTCGCCCTTGAGCCAGTAGCGGCGCTTCGGCTCGAAAACGATCACAGGATCCTGGCATTCGACGGCCTGCTGGATCATCCAGTAGGCATCGTGCGGATTGGACGGCGTGATGATGCGCAGGCCGGCCGTGTGGGCGAACAGCGCCTCCGGCGATTCGGAGTGGTGCTCGATCGAGCCGATGCCGCCGCCGTACGGGATCCGGACCACGACCGGAACTGTCAGGTTGCCGTTGCTGCGCGAGTGCATCTTGGCCAGCTGGGTGGTGATCTGGTTGAAGCCCGGGAACACGAAACCGTCGAACTGAATCTCGCACACGGGCTGGTAGCCGCGCAGGGAGAGCCCGATCGCGGTGCCGATAATGCCGGATTCGGCCAGCGGGGTATCCACCACACGGTCGCCGCCGAATTCGCCGATCAGTCCGTCGGTGACCCGGTAGACGCCGCCGAGGGCCCCGATGTCCTCGCCCATCAGCAGCGAGCGGGGGTTGTTGGTCAGCGTGGCCCGCAGACCTTCATTGATGGCCTTGGCAATGGTCATGGTGGTCATCAGCGGGCCGCCTTGTCTGTCTGGTCAGCGTTTGCAGGTTCCTCGTCGGCGAACCCGGCGCTGTACTCCTCGAACCAGGCCAGCTCTTCGGCCACCAGCGGGTGGGCCTCCACATACGTGTTGGCGAAGGCAGTCCGGATGTCCGGGGTTTCCAGGTCGTGGGTGGTCTTGCGGACGTAGGCGGCGAGTTCGTCGCCGTCGGCCCTGACCTGTTCGAAGAAGGCATCGTCCGCGAGGCCCTCGGCCCGGAGGTACTTCTCCAGCCGGTCCAGCGGATCCTTGGCCCGCCAGAGGCTTTCTTCGGCGGATCCGCGGTACTTGGTGGGGTCATCGGCAGTGGTGTGCGCCCCCACCCTGTAGGTGAACGCCTCGATCAGCACGGGTCCGTTGCCTTCGCGGGCCTGCTCCAGCGCCCACTCCGTGACGGCGTGGACGGCAATGACGTCATTGCCGTCCACCCGGATGCCCGGGAAGCCGTAACCCTTGGCGCGGTTGGCCAGCGGCACGCGGGTCTGCACAGAGCTCGGCACGGAGATCGCCCAGTGGTTGTTCTGGCAGAAGAAGACCACGGGGGCCTGGTAGGACGAGGCGAACACCATGGATTCATGGACGTCGCCCTCTGAACTGGCGCCGTCGCCGAAGTACACCATGACGGCGGCCTTGGGCTCCGCGGGCTGTCCCGCTTCCCCGCTGGCGACGGCGTTGGCGGCCGCCAGCCTCTGGTCCCGCTGGATGCCCATGGCATAGCCGACTGCGTGCGGCGTCTGGGCGGCCAGAACCAGCGTGTAGAGGTGGAAGTTCGTGTCCTTGGGATTCCAGCCGCCGTTGGAGACGCCGCGGAACTGTCGCAGCAGCTCGGCCAGGTCCACATTGCGCGTCAGGGCCACACCGTGTTCGCGGTAGGTCGGGAAGATGTAGTCCTGCGGCTGGCTGGCCCGGCCGGAGCCGATCTGGGCGGCTTCCTGCCCGGTGAGCGGGACCCACAGGGCCAGCTGGCCTTGCCGCTGCAGGGCGGTGGCTTCCACATCGAAGCGCCGGATCTTCGACATGTCGGCGTAGAAGCCGCGCAGGGTCTCGGGATCGAGCTTCTCGGCGTACTGTGAGAAAACCGGATCCGAGCCTAGGGTGCCGTCCGGGCCTAGCAGCTGCACCATCGGCTCGGCCGGCGCGCCCAGTTGGGCCTCGGCTTCCGCCTCGAGCCGGTCATCCATGTCGGTTCCGTCGAACTCGGTAGAGGGCAGATGTGTGGCGCCCATACCGTCTCCTTGCTTGCCGCATCCGAATGCGCCGCAATCGCTGGGATATATGCCGAACTGGGAATACATTCCGAATTCGGCATATATTTTGGCTTACTGGTCCCTACTTTATCCGCACGGGGCGGCCACAACGCGTCATGTTAAGCGCTAGGAACGCCGTGGTGGTTTTGTATAGATTGCACAGAGTTCAAGGAACCGGGTGTTGGCTTCCGTTTCTCCGATGCTGACCCGGACCCCCTCGTCGCCGAAGGCCCGCACGGAAAGCGCCCGTTCCGCTGCCAGGGCGGCGAATTCCGCGCTGTTTGCGCCCAGGTTGAGCCAGACAAAGTTGCCCTGCGCCTCCGGAACGAACCACCCGAGCTCGCGCAGTCCGGCGGTGACCCGATCCCGCTCATCAACCAGGCTTTGTACCCTTTCTACAACGTCGGCGAAGTGCTCGAGCGACGTGACGGCGGCGATTTCCGCGATCTGGGACACCGCGAAGGGTGTGGCGGCAACCCGCAGGTGCTGCGTCAGTTCGGGACGGGAGACGCTGTAGCCCACGCGGAGCCCGGCGAGTCCGTGAGCCTTCGAGAACGTCCGCAGGACGACGACGTTGGGGTACTTGCGGTACATGGCAATGCCGTCCACGGGGTCGGCGGCGCGCACGAATTCCTGGTAGGCCTCGTCGATGACCACCACGACGTCCGAGGGCACGGACTTGATGAAGCGCTCCGTTTCCTCGGTGGTCAGGATGGGTCCGGTCGGGTTGTTGGGCGTGCACAGAAGGATCATTCTGGTCCGCGCCGTGACCGCGGCCGCCATGGCGTCGAGGTCGTGCCGTCCGTCCGCGGTCAGCGGGATCCGTACGCTCTCGGCGCCGGCCAGTCCGACGCAGATCGGGTAGGCCTCGAATGAGCGCCAAGCGTAGATGACTTCGTCTGCCTTGCCGTCGTCGTTCTGACCGGCGAAGGTGGTCAGCAACTGGTTCAGGGCGCCCAGGCTGCCGGCGCCCGTGACGATGTCCTCGGCGGGAACGTCCAGGAAGCCGGCGAGTGATGCGCGCAGCTTGCTGCTGAGCGGATCGGGATAGCGGTTGAAGTCGGTCTGCGCCGCGATGGCCTGCTGCACTGCAGGGATCGGGGGCAGCGGGTTTTCGTTGGAGGAAAGCTTGTAGCTGACCAGGCCCTCTACGGGGACGGGCGGTTTTCCGGCCGCGTAGCGGGGAAGGAGGTCTACCACCGGACGGGGTTTGATGCCCCCGGCCGTGTTTTCTGATGAAGTCATGCTAACTAGCCTACTTCGGGTCTCTGCCGCAATAGGGGGATCAATAGGGGGATATGGTCCCTGCCGCCGCCCGCGGGCGTATGACAGCATGGGGGCCATGAGCTCATTCATCGCACGGGTCATCATCAACGGGCTGGCCCTGGCAATCGCGTGCTGGATCCTCACCGGACTGGATATTTCCACCGCGAACAACAACATTTTCAGCGTCGTCCTGGGCTACCTGTTCATCGGCCTGATCTTCGGCCTGGTCAATGCCTTCGTCAAGCCAATCGTCAGCCTCCTGTCTCTTCCGATCACCATCCTCACCCTGGGCTTGTTTACGGTTGTCATCAACGCGGGAATGCTATACCTGACGTCCTGGATCAGCAGCTATACCACCGTGCACTTCACCATTGACAGCTTCTGGTGGACTGCCGTGTTCGCCGCCCTCATCATCAGCGGCGTGTCCCTCGTGGCGAGCTTCCTGCCCGCTCTCGATCGCTAGCCGCTCCCGGCCCGGTCCGCTGCTCCGGAGCCGGCCCCGGAGCCATGGGCACTCCCTGCGATGGCGGGCGTGCTTCACGCCGGAGCGAGAAGCGGGTCACCGTCGCCGCCCGCCGGTTCCCACGACAGCGGCCAGCGCCGCCGTCGAATCCCGCAGCGTGTTGTCCCGGCTCGCCGAGATGAGTTCGGCCCCGTCGGCGTAATTTTCCAGCCGGTGCCCGGGACCTAAGCCGAAATCCTTCAGCGGCGGCACCTCCAGCGGGTTGGTGAGCGTCACGGTCACCCGGTCCCTGGTGTCCGGGTTGGCCAGGCCGTCCGCCCCCGGCACCCAGTCCTGCGCGTGTTCAAGGTGGAGGCTGCGGATCCCCGGCTCCGGGGTGATACCACCCACCGGCGAGCCCGCCGTGAGCACGAACTTGAGATCGTAGTCGGCCAGGACGGCGCGGTCCCTGCTGAGATTCATCGCATGGATCCCGCCCTGGCTGTAGCCGACCGCGACTAGCTGGTCGCCGGCCGCGGCTCCGGCCTGCCGGAGCGCCTCCCTGATGGCCGCACCCGTGGAGGCCGAGTCGTAGCCCAGGGCCTCGGCCACTCCGGTGGGATCGAAGGGATTGGCCCCTTCCGGCGGGCCGTCCAGCTGGGTTCCGGGGATGATGACCACCCACGCCGGCCGGGCGCCGCCGTCGACCTCGATGACTTCGATCTGGCCGCCCGGCTCGCCCACCGTTCCGGCCCTCCGCAGCAATCCGGCCGGGGAGAGGTCGACTGCCGCGGAATACGTCTCCCGCCCCACGATGCTGACGGGCCGGGGCTTGAGGAACTCGAGCCCCGGCGCCTCCGAGACGTCCCGGACCAGGCTGCGGACGTCAGCGGGTCCGCTCAGGGCTCCGACAACGGCGGCCAGGGGCGCGGGCAGGCCCAACAGCGCGGCGAGATTCCGCGGCGCCATGGCGACCCAGTCCTCCACGACGCCGCGCACCCCGGGGAGGGCGAAAGGCTCCGGGGCCGCACCGTACTCGGCGCCGTGGAATCCCAGCCGCAGGAGCAGGGCATTCCGGGCCTCCGCAAACTCGTACTCCCGGTGGCTGGCACGGACGTCGTCGCCTATCCGCTGCAGCTGCGACCGGACACGGCCGACATCCCGGCCAGCTTCTCCCACCGCGATGATCGCGTTGCTGCCGCTGGTGTAGGGGTCGGACTGATAAGGGAAGAGTGCGTGCTTCACGGTGTCAGCCTCCAGTTCAACCGACCGTAGTTGCCGGACCAGCGCGTCCAGTGCCGCTGCGCCGGCAAGGAGCTCCTCGAACTGGAAGCTGAGCCCTCCGATTCCGCCGCGGATGCGCAGGCTGCCGTCCGACGGCGGCGTGGAAACCCAAGGCGTCCCGCCAGAGTCTGCCGGTGTTGCTTCGGCCATCAGGAACTCACCCGGTCTGAGGACAGCGTCACGTTCTGGGCGTGCCGGCGCACCACGGCCACAGCATCCAGCAAGGCGTCCCGGCTGCGGCGCAGGGCTGCAGCCTGCAGGGACAGGGTCAGCCGGTAGGCTCGCCCGGCCGGCGACTGCCAGGTCTGCAGTTCAAGGCGGGCCAGCGCGGCCAGCACGGTGTCGGCCTCATCGGCGCACCGAGCCACGCGCGCCGCGAGCTGCTGGACTTCGAAACTGCGCGATGCGCATTCAACGGCGTCGGCGGCCGTCACGCCGAGAATAGCCACACTGCCCGTCGAACCGGGGCGCACCATGCTGGTCATGGAAGTGACGCTAGCGGGCGGCCGGCACCCGCTGAAGAGCGGCGCCGGGCTATGTGGACAGCCCGGCTATGTGGACAACAGCCGCGGATCGCCGCGCGATGCGAACCGGCAATGTCACACGGTGATGTCATAACGACAGGGGCGCTTAAGGCCCGGCGGCACTTCGTGAAAGAATCGGAACATGCCTGAAACTGCCGCCACAGCTGATACCCGCACGCCGTCCGGACGCCTGGCCCTCGCCGCGTCCGACCGCCAGATCGCGCTCGGCCCGCTGGACGGCCGCTACCAGTCCGCCGTCGCACCCCTGGTGGACTACCTCTCCGAAGCAGCACTGAACCGCGACCGCGTGGCTGTGGAGGTCGAATGGCTGATCCACCTGACAAGCAACAGCGTCCTGCCCGGCGCCGGCCCGCTCACGGCGGCCCAGCGGGAGCAGCTGCGCGCGATTGTCACGGAGTTCGACGCCGCGTCAGTCACCGAACTGGCCGAGATCGAGGCAGTCACGGTGCACGACGTCAAGGCTGTGGAGTACTACATCGGCCGCCGCCTGCCCGGCATCGGGATCGATCACCTGACCGCCATGGTGCACTTCGGCTGCACCTCGGAGGACATCAACAACCTCTCCTACGCCCTCGGCGTCAAGGGAGCCGTGGAGCACGTGTGGCTGCCCGCGGCCCGTGCCCTGGTTGCCCAGATCAGTGCCATGGCCGAGGACAACCGCGCGGTGCCGATGCTCTCCCGCACGCACGGCCAGCCGGCCACGCCCACCACGCTGGGCAAGGAACTGGCCGTCATTGCGCACCGCCTCAACCGCCAGCTGGACCGGATTGCCCGGACCGAATACCTCGGCAAGATCAACGGCGCCACCGGCACTTACGCCGCCCATGTCGTCTCCGTCCCGGGCGCCGACTGGGAGCACGTTGCCAAGAGCTTCGTCGAGGGCCTCGGCCTGACCTGGAACCCGCTGACCACCCAGATCGAAAGCCACGACTGGCAGGCAGAACTCTATGCCGACGTCGCGCGGTTCAACCGCATCCTGCACAACGTCTGCACTGACATCTGGAGCTACATCTCGATCGGCTACTTTGTGCAGATCCCGGTCGCGGGCGCCACCGGCTCCTCGACCATGCCGCACAAGGTGAACCCGATCCGGTTCGAAAACGCCGAGGCCAACCTCGAGATCTCCTCGGGGCTGCTGGACGTACTGGGTTCCACCCTGGTCACCTCGCGCTGGCAGCGCGACCTCACCGATTCGTCCTCGCAGCGCAACATCGGGGTGGCGTTCGGCCACTCGCTGCTCGCCATCTCCAACGTCGCCAAGGGCCTGGACCGGCTCAAGGTGGCCGAGGACGTCCTGGCCGCGGATCTGGACACCAACTGGGAAGTCCTGGGCGAGGCCATCCAGATGGTCATGCGCGCCGAGGCGATCGCCGGCGTCGAGGGCATGGAGAACCCCTACGAACGGCTCAAGGACCTGACCCGCGGACACCGCGTGGACGCGGTCCGGATGCAGGAATTCGTCCAGGGCCTGGGCCTGTCCGCCGACGCCGAAGCCCGGCTCCTGGCGCTGACCCCCGGCCGCTACACGGGCATCGCGGAGAAGCTGGTGGACCACCTCAAGTGAGGCTCCTGCTCATCCGCCACGGCCAGACGCCCGGGAACGTGCTCGGGCAGCTGGACACAGCCCACCCCGGCCCCGGGCTGACGGAGCTCGGCGAGCGGCAGGCTGCTGCCTTGGCGAGGTCGCTGGCGAATGAGGAGATCGGGCTGCTTTACGCGTCCACCCTGATCCGGACCCAGATCACGGCACAACCGCTGGCCGCCATGCGCAGCCTCGACATCGAGGTCCTGGCGGGCCTGCGGGAAATCGAAGCAGGGTCACTGGAGAAACTCACCGACCGCGAGTCGCACATGCGCTACTTCAGTACGGTCGCTGCCTGGACCGAGGGCGACCTGGCCCGGAGGATGCCGGCCGGACCCAGTGGCCACGACTTCTTTGAACGCTTCGACGACTCGATTGCCCGGATTGCGGCCGCGGCCGGGTCAACTGCCGGGTCCGGCGCTGTGGCCGTGGTGAGCCATGGCGCCGCCATCAGGGTCTGGGCTGGCGTGCGGGCCGTCAACGTGGAACCTGAATTCGCCGTCCGCCACGTAGTCGCCAACACCGGCATTGTGGCTCTGGAGGGCGATCCCGACGCCGGATGGCGGCTCATCCACTGGGATGAGAGCCCCGTGGGAGGCCTGGCCCTGGCAGACCCGACGGCGGAAGATCCCACCGGCCGTCCGGCGTAGCGGACGGCCCGTTCCGGCCGGCCTTCCCCGACTGTCCTTCGCCGGCGGGGCGCACCCGGCGGCACGCACCCTGCCCACAAGGGCTGGACTGCACCCCGCAACGCGGCCATGATGAAAGCAGGCGCGGGGACGGAATGGCCGGCAGCATGCGGTTGATCCCGCGCAGTGGAGGCGCAGGCTTATGTCACCCAAATCTGCACATCCGGGGCATGCGCGCGCAAGCATCCCCGACGGCCTCGATGAACAGTTCCTCGCGGAGTACTACGAGCACGTAGCGCCGGAGGACCTCCAAGGCTACAGTCCCGAAAACCTGGCGCAGCGGGCCAGGCGCCATGCCGAACTGGCGGGCAGCCACCGGGCAGGCACGGCCGTCGTCGACGTCCTGAACGAAAGCGATGCCAGCGTCCTGCTGGTGGTTGCCGACGCCATACCGCACCTGATCCATTCGCTCACCGCGGAACTGACGCGGCAAAACGAGTCCATCCGGTTGCTGGTGCATCCCAATTTTCTGGTGCGGCGGGATCCCCGTACCGGCCGCTTGATGGAAGTACGGCACGGGTTGCCGCAGTCCGCACCGACGGGCCGAATCCCGGGCATTCCGGGCGCCGCCGAGATCGCCCAGATCCCGCCGGGATGGTCGTCCGAAACCTGGGTGGCGGCAGAGATAGGCCGCCTGCCGGGGCCGCGGGCCATCGCGGAGCTTACGGATAACGTACGGCGCGTCCTGGCGGACGTCCAATTGGTCGCTGATGACACCCCCGCCATCCACGCCAGCCTCGCGCGCACGGTCGGCTCCCTGGAGCGGCTGCCGGCCGGCACGGCTCCGACTCCGGGGCAGCTCGTGGAGCTGCTGGGCTGGCTGGACCGCGGCAACTTCACGTTCTTGGGTTACAGCGAATATGAATACTCGACGGCGGAGGGCCCGGATGTCGTGACGTTGCGGGCCGGCACGGGGCTGGGCCTGCTCAGGGACGGACGGCCGGAGGCCCGCCAGCCCGTTACGGGGCTCCCCCATACGCAGGTTCTCACGCTCTCCATCTCCGATCTGAGATCGTCCGTCCCCCGCCCGGCTTACCTGGATGAAATCCTCGTCCGGACTTTCGGCAGCGCAGGGACAGCCACGGGAGAAGTGCGGTTTGTGGGCCTCTTCGCTCCGGGCGCCACGGGCCGGTCCGTGCGGCGCATCCCGGTCATCCGGGACAAGGTTCGCGCCATCCAGGAAAACTTCGGCTTCACCGAATCATCCCACCAGGGCAAGCAGCTTCTCACCGTCCTCGAGTGCTTCCCGCTGGACGAGCTGTTCCACCGGGACCTGGCGGAACTTTCCGAGCTGGCCCGTGAGATCCTGCGCCTGCAGGCCCACCACCAGACACGGGTGTTCCTGCACGCTGACAGCTACGGCCGCTTCATGACCGCCCTGGTCTTCCTCCCCCGCCACAGGTACAGCACCGCCGTCCGCCTCCGGATCGAACACGAGCTCAAACAGGCCTTCCAGTCCTCCTCGCTCGAATTTGAAGTCCGGCTGAGTGAATCCCCCATGGCCCGTGTCTTCTTCCGGATCCTGCTGCCCCCCGGCGCGATGCCCGACGTCGATCCCGCCGCACTGGAGCGGAGCATTGTCAGCACAACGCGGACCTGGGCCGAGGGCCTGGACGAATCGCTCCGGGACAGGTTTTCCTCCGCGGAGACCCGCCGGTTGTCAGCACTATGGTCCGCCGCCTTCCCGGCCGGCTACCGGGCTGATTTCGACGTCGAGGACGCCGTTGAAGACATCAGGCGGTTTGAGCAGTTCGATCTCGACGGCACGGGCGGACGGCCGCTGAACGATCCGCAGCTGGCCGTCTATGTCCGTGCCAGCGCGTCCCCGACGCTGGCCGAAGACGCGCGGATCCGCCTCTACCTGACCGCAGCCCATAGCCTGACGCGGATTCTGCCGTTCTTCCACAACCTCGGACTGGAGGTGCTGAACCAGCGTCCCTTCGATGTGGTGCGCGGCAACGACCGGGCTTTGTTCCTCTATGATCTTGGCGTCCGGTATCCGGCCGGTGTGGATCCTGCCCGGACCAGCGGGCTGCTGGGGGATGCCTTCGGAGCTGCCATGCGCGGAGACTCGGAATCGGACCGTTTTGACGGCCTCGTCCTCCGAGAGGGCATCGACTGGCGCCAGGTGGAAATCCTGCGTAGCTATGCCAAGTACCTGCAGCAATTGGGCACCACGACCTCCTACGGATTCATGGCCGACACCCTGCTAACCAATGTCCGGGCAACTCACGGGCTCCTGGCACTGTTCCGGGCCAAGTTTGACCCCGATCTGGAGGCCCCGGACCGGTTAGGGGAGACCGCCGCGGCCCGGAAGGATCTGTTGGCTGCGATCGACGACATTCCGGTCCTCGACGCCGACCGGCTGCTGCGCACCTTCATGAACCTGGTGGAATCCACGCTCCGCACCAACTACTTCCAGGGGAAGCCCCACTTGAGTTTCAAGCTCAATCCCGCCGCCGTCGCGAGTGCGCCGTTTCCCCGGCCCAAATACGAAATCTGGGTGTGCTCGCCCCGCGTGGAAGGGGTCCACCTGCGCTTCGGGGCCCTGGCGCGGGGCGGCCTGCGCTGGTCCGACCGCAGCGAGGATTTCCGCACCGAGGTCCTTGGCCTGGTCAAGGCGCAGAACGTGAAGAACTCCGTGATCGTCCCCACGGGCGCCAAGGGAGGCTTTTATCCCAAACAGTTGCCGGACCCTGCCGCGGACCGCGAGGCCTGGCTGACGGAGGGACTGGAGTGCTACCGGATCTTCGTCCGCGGGCTCCTGGACCTCACCGATAACCTGGTCACCACCGCGCATGGCGAGACAGTGGCGCCTCCCGCGCGGGTGGTGCGGCACGACGTCGACGACTATTACCTCGTCGTGGCGGCGGACAAGGGAACCGCGTCATTTTCCGATGCCGCGAACGCGGTGGCCGAGGAGTACGGTTTCTGGCTGGGCGATGCCTTCGCATCCGGCGGATCCGTGGGGTATGACCATAAACAGATGGGCATCACGGCCCGCGGGGCGTGGGAATCGGTAAAACACCATTTCCGCGAACTGGGGGTGGACTGCCAGGAAGAGGAGTTCACTGTCGCCGGCATCGGCGACATGAGCGGCGACGTCTTTGGGAACGGGATGCTGCTCTCCCGTCACATGCGGCTGGTGGCGGCCTTCGATCACAGGCACATCTTCCTTGACCCGGCGCCGGATGCGGAGGCCTCATGGGAGGAACGGCAGCGGCTCTTTGCCCTCCCCCGCTCATCCTGGGCGGACTACGATCCCTCCCTGATCAGCGAGGGCGGTGGCGTCCACTCCCGCCGGGCCAAGGCCATCAGCATCACGGAACAGGTCAGGAGCTCGCTCGGCCTGGAGCCGGGCATCACGTCCCTGCCGCCCCACGGCGTGCTTCAGGCCATCCTCCGTGCGCCCGTGGACCTGCTGTACAACGGCGGCATCGGCACGTACATCAAGGCCTCCTCGGAGGACAACGCCGGGGTTGGCGACAAGGCGAACGACCCCATCAGGGTCAACGGCAATGAGGTGCGGGCGAAGGTCATCGCCGAGGGCGGGAATCTGGGAATCACGCAGCTCGGACGGATTGAGGCCGCGCTATCCGGCGTCCTGCTAAATACTGATGCGATCGACAACTCAGCCGGCGTGGACTGCTCGGATCATGAGGTGAACATCAAGATCTTCGTGGACCGGATGATCGCGGCGGGAAAGATGCCGACGGCCGAACGCGCCGGCTTCCTGCATTCCCTGACGGACGAAGTGGCCCGTCTTGTCCTGGCCAACAACACGAACCAGAATGTCCTGCTCTTCAACGACCGGCACCTGGTGCGGGAGTGGAGCCCGGGCTTCGAACGGACCATGGACTGGCTCGAGAACGCCACCGACCTCGACCGCAGGCTGGAGGGCCTGCCCAGCAACGAACAACTTCAGGACCGGCTGCGGTCAGGTGAGGGCCTGACCCCGCCGGAGCTGTCGGTGCTGGCCGCCTACGCCAAGATCGAACTGGCGGCGGAGCTCAACGCCAGCGATCTTGCCGACGACCCGTGGTTCCTGCGCGTCCTCCGCGGCTATTTTCCGCGCCAGCTCTCCGGACGCTTCGAAGCAGAGCTGCCGGGCCACCCGTTGCGCCGCCAGATCGTGTGCACCGTCGTGGCCAACGACATGATCAACCTCGGCGGAATCACGTTCGCGTTCCGCGCCATCGAGGAAACGACTGCCACGGCCGCCGCTGTCGCCAGGGCTTTCGTGGTGGCGCGCGAGGCCTATGACCTGCCGTGGATCGTCAACCGGCTGGCCGCACTCCCCGCCGGTTATCCCAACGAACACGTCGCCGAGGCGACCCTGCATATGCGCCGGATCCTCGACCGGGCCACTCGGTGGTACGTGACGCACGACCATCTGGACCAGCCCGTGGCCGCGGCCTTGACCAGGATCATGCCAACCCTGGAACTGCTGCGGACCCGAACCCTGGACTATCTCCGCGGCTCCGACCTGGACCGTGCGCAAGGCAGGCTCGCGCACTGGGACGCCGTGGGGATGCCGCGGGAGCTGGGCCTGCGCGCGTCGGACCTCTTGGAGAGTTTCGGGCTGCTGGACATCTCCCTGATCTCCGAACAGGTGCGCGAACCGATCACCACCATCGCAGACCTGTACTATGCGGTCTTCCAGCGGATCGGGGCCGCGAACCTTCTGCTCAGTATCACCGACCTGCCGCGGCAGAGCCGCTGGGAGGCCCTTGCCCGGGCCGCCCTGCGTGATGATGTGTATTCCGCCGTAGCGGACATGACCATCTCGGTGATGGAGACCACCCAAGACCTTAGTGCCGCAGAGACCGGCACGTCCGATGCCGTGGAGCGCATCGTGGCCTGGGAACGCGGGCATCAGGAGCAGCTGGCGCGGATCAAGGACACCCTCGCGGAAGTGACCAAACCGGGGCAGGTGGATATCGCCTCAATCTCCGTGGCACTGAAACTCCTGCGGACACTAGTGCGACGCTAGGCTGTGCTGTCGCCGGATCCACCAGGACGTCGCCCGAAGCGCTATCTGCACCACAATCCACAGTTCTCCCGACGCTTACCGGAAGGAAACACGGCGGAAACCGCTGGTGCCTAGCCTTGAACTGCATAACCCTTCGGCGAATCGAGGCAGTGATGCAGACCAACCCGCGGCTCAACATCCGTCAGGTCACTTGGGCCAACCCCGTTGGTGCGGACCTGAGGGCCGCCCAGCAGGCAGAACTCGACGCCCGCTTCGGCCGGCCCGACCACGAACCCGGGCCGCCGCCGTCGGAAGTGGACACCGCGGTATTCCTGGTGGCGCACGACAAAGCCTCGGGCCAGCCGGTCGGCTGCGGCGGCCTGCGCATGCTGGACGCGCGCACTGCCGAAATCAAGCGTCTCTACGTTCTGCCCTACACCCGCGGCTCAGGGGTGGCGAGCTCCATCCTCGCGGCCCTCGAAGCCCACGCCCACGCGCTAGGCATCACCACACTGACCGCGGAGGCCGGCTCGGTGCAGACCGACGGGCGGCAGTTCTACGAGAACTCGGGCTTTGTGCCCGTGCCGAACTTTGGACCGTACATCGGGGTCCAACACTCCTACTGCTACGCGAAGCCGATCGATTCGCACAGCGCCGCGCACACCGCCATGGCGTGAGGCGTCACACAACGCCGCCCGGCATGGAGTGGGCTAACCTCGCACTATGGAATCGGCCGACATCACTTTCCGCACCCGCAAATGGGTCCGTCCCGAGGACCTCAACGCCAACGGCACCCTGTTTGGCGGCAGCCTGCTGAAGTGGATCGACGAAGAGGCGGCCATCTACGCCATCCTGCAGTTGGGCAACGGCCGGGCCGTCACGAAGTACATCTCAGAAATCAACTTCGTCAGCTCGGCCGTCCAGGGCGACCTGATCGAAATGGGCCTGACCGCGACCCGCTTCGGCCGGACATCGCTGACCATGCGTGCCGAAGTCCGGAACATGATCACCCGGCAGAGCATCCTCACGATCGAGGAAATCGTCTTCGTGAACCTGAGCCCGTCCGGGAAGCCAGAGCCGCACGGATACACGGAAATCACCTATGACCGGGACCGGATTCCCACGCATCACCTGACCGGAACTCTCGAACAGGACTAGATCAGGTCCAGAAATCGTCGGCTTTGGCCGTGTCCTCGAAGAATTCCCGCCCCTCCGCGATCTGTCCGTCGCGGACCACGAACGTGATGACGGTGGGCATGTCCAGGGTTTTGCCGTTGGCTTCACCGTGCGTTTGCTGGATCGCGACGGTGTGTTTCTCGCCGCCGACGATGTCCTGGACATTGGCTTGGAAGTGACCCTGGGTGCGTGCTCCGAGTTCACCGAAGTACGCCAGGATGGCCTCTCGCCCCTGTTTAGTCCCCGATAGCACGCCGCTTCCGGCAACGTGCCAGACCGCGTCCTCCGCGAACATGTCGCTGAGGGTCGCCATATCTGCTGAGTTGAAGGCCTCGTATCCGCGCCGGACCAGTTCAACATTCTCTGCGGTTCCCATGATCGGGCACCTCTCCGTCATCCTTGTCGGGTCATGCTGGGACGGTTAAAGGCTAGCCCTGGCGCCGTGGCCTGTCGACGGAAATATGAGCCCGCTCCGGAGCCCTGGCGGACGTCCTAGCGGGCGCCGGGCCAGCCGGTGTAGGCCTCCGCGAGGTAGGCGCGGCCGTGGCGGGACGACACCACCGAGTGGAGCTCGCCGAGCTGGCGGGCGCGGGCGAAGTCGTCGGCGTCGGCCGGGGTGTGAAGCATGGAGGTCATCCAGTAGGAGAACTGCTGGGCCTTCCACACCCGGTCCAGGGCACGGTCACTGTAGGCATCCAGGAGCACGGTGGAGCCGGTGGAATAGAAGCTGTCGAATCCCTCGAAGAGGACCCTGACGTCGTTCAGCGCCAGGTTCAGGCCCTTGGCCCCGGTGGGCGGGACGGTGTGCGCGGCGTCGCCGGCGAGGAACAGGTTGCCGTGGCGCATGGGGGCATGGACAAAGCTGCGGAATTTCAGGACCGTTTTGTCGATCACGGGCCCTTCCTTGACCTCGAAGCCGTTGCCGTTGACGCGGCTGCGGAAGGCGTCCCAGATGCGGTCCTCGTCCCAGTTGTTGACGTCCTCGTTGGGGTCGCACTGGAAGTACATCCGCTGGACCGTCTCGGTGCGCTGACTGATCAGAGCGAAGCCGTTCTCGGAGTTGGCGTAGATCAGCTCGTCGGAGCTGCGCGGCGCCTCGGCCAGGATGCCGAACCAGGCGAAGGGGTATTCGTGGAAGTACCACTTGCGCTGTGCCTCGGGGATCTGGAAGCGGCAATGGCTGCGCGAACCGTCCGCACCGGCGATGAAATCGGCCTGGAGCTCATATTCCACACCGTCCGCATCCGTGAACCAGACCTTGGGCTTGGCCTCGATGTCGTGGATAGTGGTGTCCGTGACGCTGTACCGGACGTCCCCGCCGTCGGCCTTCCGGCGTGCGGCGAGGTCCAGGAACACGTCCGTCTGCGGGTAGAGCCAGACCGACTCCCCGACGAGGTCCTGGAAATCGATGCGGTGGCTTTCGCCGTTGAAGCGCAGTTCGATTCCGTCATGGCGGTCGCCGTCGCGCAGCACGCGGTCGGAGACGCCGCTGTCGACGAGCATGTTCACCGAGCCGTGCTCCAGGATCCCGGCACGTACCGTTTCGGAGATCTCCTGGTGGCCGCGGATCTCGAGGACGGTGGATTCGATGCCGGACTTGGCCAGAAGGTGGGAGAGCATGAGCCCGGCCGGGCCGGCCCCCATGATCGCTACCTGGGTGGTGATGACTTTTCGCTGTGCCATGTGCTTCTCGCTTCGTTGCGGGGTCCCTGCGGTCAGGACCTGGGCCGGTTTGGTCGTCTGGCTACCAGTGTGCGCCCCGAGGCGTGATGCGCGTTACAACGATTCCGTTGAATGGAATTCGACACCCTCGCGCGATTCACCAAGCCTGCGCCCGATCCCGCGGGCCGCCGTCTGGAGCGCGGGAACAAGCGCCTGCAGGCGCACTTCGCGGAGGGGGACCACGACGCCGAGGGCCGCCACGGTGCGTTTCCTGCGGTCCAGCACGGGGACGGCGATCCCCCAGGTGTCCGGGTCCACAACGCCGGCCAACTGCGCATAGCCATGGCGGGCTGCTTCGCCCAGGAGAGCGCGGACATCGTCCGCGACCAGCCTGCCGGTCGGGTCGCTGAATCCCGCCAAATATTCGGCCTGGACGGCGCGGGGCTGGTTGGCCATGAGCACCAGACCGGCAGAGGACACGTGGACGGGCATCCGGCCAGCCACCTGCGCACGGTTGGCAACAGATCCCCGGCGGGACAGCCGTTCCACGAAAAGCGCTTCCTCGCCGTCCAGCACGGCGAGGTTCACGTTTTGGTTGAGCACCTGCTGGATGTCCTCCATGAAGGGCAGCGCCGCCTGGCGGAGTTCGAGCGTGGGGGAACTGCGGTTGGCGAGTTCCCAGAGCCGCAGGCCGAGGCTGACCGAGCCGCCGGGGCCGACGTCGAGCAGTCCGTGTCCTGCCAGTTGCCGGACCAGCCTGTGCGCGGTGGTCAGGGGAAGTTCGGCCCGGGCGGCGAGATCCGAGAGTTGCAGTGCCGTGGCACCCTCCGGAAAGGCGGCAATCAGCCGCAGAATCCGGTCCACCACCGAATCGCCGGAGTTCGAATTAGCCACGATACCCCTTCCGTTCAATGGTTTGAAGTGTCCCATACAACACCTGCGAGTGATAGAAATCTCACGATAGGAAAAGTCCGGTCAACGCTGGCCGGACACACGGAACCACGTCAAGAATAGCGCTGAGGTAGCAATGTCAATGTCGTCATTGGGCAACAAATCAAGGTGGCCCGTGTGGCTCTGCTGGCTGGCCATGGTGCTGGACGGCTTTGACCTGGTGGTCCTCGGCACGGTCATCCCGACCCTCATCAAGTCGCATGAACTTGGCTTCGACGCAATCGGGGCGACGTTCGCGGCGACCATCTCCCTGGTTGGTGTGGGGCTCGGTGCGCTCTTCATTTCCCCGCTATCGGACCGCTTCGGCCGGCGGAACCTGCTGGTGGCCTCCGTGACGTGGTTCTCCATCTTTACGATCGCCGTCGTCTTCGCACCGAACGTGGCATGGTTCAGCACGTTCCGGCTGCTCGCCGGCCTCGGACTGGGCGCCTGCCTGCCAGCAGCGCTTGCCTACATGAACGACTACGCGCCTGCCGGGACGGCCGGAAAGTCCACTACCCGGACCATGACCGGATACCACGCCGGCGCCATTGCCACCGCGTTCCTGGCCATTATGGTGATTCCAAGCTGGCGGACCATGTTCGTTGTGGGCGGCCTGGCCGGCTTTGCCTTGGTCCCTTTCCTGTGGTTCAAGCTTCCGGAAACCCTCCCTCCGGTGCACCACGCGGATAATGCGCCGGAGGAAGAGCGTGCCCGCTTCCGGGACCTGGGCCGCAGGCCCTACCCGCTGATCGCAGCCGGCGTGGCCGTGGCCTCGTTCATGGGCCTGCTGCTGGTCTACGGTCTGAACACCTGGCTTCCCCAGCTCATGGCCTCCGCCGGCTATAGCCTGAACGCCGGCCTCGCATTGCTCCTGGTCCTCAATGTCGGCGCAGTGGTGGGCCTCCTGATTGCCGGGGTTCTGGCCGACCGGCACGGCACAAAGAGGATCGTTCTGCTCTGGTTTGGCCTTTCCGCCGTGTTCCTCGCCGCTCTCAGCATCCAGATCCAGAACGAAGTAGTGCTCTACGCCGCTGTCTTTGTCACCGGCGTGTTCGTCTTCAGCTCCCAGGTCCTGGTCTACGCCTGGGTCAGCCAGCTCTTCCCTGCTCGACTGCGTGGCACCGCCCTGGGCTTCGCCGCGGGCGTGGGGCGGCTGGGGGCCATCTTGGGTCCGGCCGTCACGGGCGCGCTGGTCGCCGCCGGCATCGCCTACCCGTGGGGCTTCTACGTTTTCGCCGCCGCCGCCGTCTTGGCTGTTCTCGCCCTCGCTTTCGTGCCGCAGACCATCGCCGTAACGTCGCGCACTGGTGCCGGCGTCGGGCAATCCTAGGAGAGGCGCCCTGGCGCAGCCATCCCGCGACGGCCCCTCAGGCGGCGCCACGCCCCGGGCGCCAGCACGACGGCGATGCCGACGGCGGCACCGATCACGGTCTCCACGATTCTGTCGCGGAGCAGGATGCCGGGCGGCACAGGTGCCACGAGAAGCGTCGAGATCAGGGCCAGCGGCGTGACAAAGACCTGCGCCAGCATGTACTGACGCGCGATGAACATCTCAGCACCGAACTGGCACGCGGCAATGACCAGCACCGTCTGCCACGGCGTCGGCTGCAGCAGCAGGATCCCGGCGAGCAGTACCAGTCCCACGACTGTGCCGGCGATACGCTGGAGGCCGCGGCTCACCCGGTGCCTGGTGGTGTGCCCCACGAGTGGCACGACGGCGGCCACCATCGCCCAGTAATTGTGGCCGACCCCGAGCCATTCGCCGGCGAGGGTTCCCAGCGTTCCGGCCAGGCCCGCCGCCACGAGATAGCCCGCACTTTCCTGCCACGCGGCGCGCTTCTCAGCCGGCGTCCGGCTCACGGGCTTGGCCCTGACCCACGGGGTCCGGCGGCTCCGGGCCAGGCGCGAGGATTGGCCGATCAGCAGGGAGAACGCGACCGTGAGCACAGCCACCAGCATGCACTGCCACAGCGGCGGCTGGTTGGGGATCGACGCGATGGCCGCGAACGCGAAGATGTGGAACAGCGAACCCGAGGGACGCAGGCGCCACATGGCGACGACCAGGGAGCAAGCGCCCGCCACCGCGGTGGTGGCCGCAACCAGGAGCCAGGTGGTGCCTTCGCCCGAAAGCGCAAGGAGCGCGTCCACGCGCGCGGTGAGGGCGGCCAGCAACATCACCAGGAGCATGAGCCCTCCGGCCCGCACTTGGAGCGTCAGCCGCCGGGCGTGCGGTTCATTCCGGCCGTAGATCCCGGTGAAGGCACCGAAGGAGGCGAAGATTGCCAGATCCAGCCGGCCCAGCAGCACCAGGGTGATCAGCGGGACAAAGACGCCCACGGCGCAGCGGAGGGCAACCTGGTGGTCCTTGTTGGCAGGGGCGATGGTGAACATCTCGGCGAACAGCTTCACGGTGCCGGCCTCCATAGGTTGGCGCGCCTTTCGTTGCGGTCTGTATATTACGACGGCGGCACTGGCATCCACCGTGGATTTTACGCCGGACCGTCGCCGCCGCCGCATCGTGACCCGTTGATCGGAATCTGACGGGCACCGGCGAAGTGGTAGCGTCTATCGGTTGAATCAAGCAACTGAATCAAGCAACTGTGAATCAGACAAGCGACTCACGGCAGAGACATCCAGCAACGCACACCGGAGGTTCCCATGCTCAAAGGATTCAAGGATTTCATCCTGCGCGGCAACGTGATCGAGCTGTCCATCGCCGTCGTCGTCGGCACGGCCTTCACAGCCCTGGTCGGTGCCTTCACCGCCAACATCGTGAACCCGATCATCGCGGCGGCCGGCGGCGTCGAGACCCAGGGCCTGGGCTTCCACATCTGGCCCGGCAACGACAAGACCTTCGTCAACATCGGCGCTGTGGTCACCGCCTTCCTGACCTTCCTCATCACCGCCGCGGTGGTGTACTTCATCTTCGTGGCCCCCATGAACCGGATCAACAGGATGGTCAAGAACCGGCTGAGCGCAGCGGAGCCCGAGGAAGAGCCGATCCCGGCCGACACCGCGCTACTGGCCGAGATCCGCGACCTGCTGGCCCGGCTGGCCGGTCCGGAACCCGACAGCGGCAGCGACCGTAACGTGGAGGGCGGCAGGGATCGCAACGGGGATGGCAACCTGGCGGGGACCGTGGACGAGGACAGTCCCCGCCACGTGGCCAGCCGCTAGACGCGTCCTCCCTCAGGCCTGCCGCGGGTCCTTCGGCAGCGGCGGTCCGAAACCGTCACCCGGCGGCAATCCGGCCGAAACAGCGGGCCGGAATCATGGGAGCATGACGCGCTATGCCACTGGCAAAACCCCAGGCAAAACCCCAGGCAAGTCCCCCGGCAAGACCGGGCACCCTGCCTCTTCCGAGTTGAGCTGCGAAGTGTGCGGCCAGATGCCGGAACCGACCAAGACCCGGCTGACCCTGGCGAATATCGCCGTGATGCTTCCGATTGAGTTGCTGGTGCACGCGGCGGTGGTGGGAACGCACCTGCCCTATGTTGCCAAAGTCCTGGTTCTGACAATGACCGCGACCATCCTTGTGATCTGGGTGGCCGAACCCTCGGCGGCCCGGATGCTCCGGGGGTGGCTGCACGCCCCGGCACTGCGCCACCGCAAACGGCTCGTCGCGGCGCCTGCCCTGTGGCGGGCGCGGACCGTCTTGAAGGACAAGCCCGGGTCGCTGCAGAAGCTCACTCAGGCCTTGGCCGGGCTGGACACCAACATTCTCAGTATCCACGTTCACCCCGTGGCCGGCGGCGTGCTGGACGAGTTCGTGCTCTCCGCACCGGGTGAAGTCAGCGAGGCCGATCTGCTCCGAGCGCTGCGGGCCGGCGGCGGGGCGGACCCGCATGTCTGGCCGACCACGGCTCTTGCCATGGCCGACGGCCAAACCGGGGCGCTGAGCCTGGCCGCCCGGATCGCGGCCAGCCCGGAGGAGCTCCCGCTGGCGGTCGCGGAACTGCTGAGGGCCCGGATCATCACGGGACAGGCCTCCGGCAGTGCCGAGGCGCCCGTGGCGGGCGCGGACGGTACGGTCCTGAAGATTCCGACGGCGTGGCACGGGCCCATTACTTTCTTCCGGCCCGGCGAGCCGTTCACGCCGGCCGAATCCGCCCGTGCGCACCGGCTTGCCGAACTCGCTGAGATCCTGGCGCACCGACCGGCGTCGCCGCCTAATCCGCAGCCGCCGGCAGAAGCTAGCCCACGGGAGCTGACGACGGAGGACTGGAATGGAGCGGGCCGGCTCCCCGGACCGGGACTCCAGTAGCCGGAATACCCGTGCCCGGAACACGCGTGATAGGGCGGCCGGAAGCGGAACCGTCATGGGAATCGTGACGGGCGGCAGGCAGGCGGCTACTTTCGTCGCGTTCCCACCCGCCTGCCGGCGCTGCGCCTCGGCGGCCGGCAACCGCGAACCCCACATACACCGCCGCGTTGACGGCGGAGATCGGGCCGCGGATGGACTGCGCCACCTCCTTCAGAGTACCCAGTGCCGTGCCGTGCCGTTTCTCCCTGCTGTTCTGCTGGGCGTTGCCTCGGTAAACCCGGTTCAGCACCGCCAACTGGGCACCAGGGGTGCGCGGGGGGCGCACCACCACAGGTTCCACGTCGAGGACGGCTTTCTCCGACGGTGAGAAAAGACGGTCCACGAAGAGGTCGTCGGCGATCACATTGGGGAACTCCGGAAACCGCTCATGCCCCCGCTCTGAGAGGCCATAGGCGCCCGCCGACCAGAGCCCGCTCCGTGCCGATGGCAGCCGCAGGCGCGTCCCATAGTAAGCGTGAATGAGTGGATGGGCCTCCTCCAGGTCGAACCGGACTGCCGGGCGGGCCGCCAAAAGGCCTCCGGGAGCCAGGGATGCCAGTACGTCCCGAACCGCAGTAGGGGTGATCTGGATGTCCGCATCCAGGTACAGCCTCGGCCACACCGTGGCCGCGGCGTCGCCGGCGTTCAAAGCAGCGGACTTGGAGGCCTGCTCAATCTCCAGCACGGTCACCCCGTCGAATCCGCGGGCAATCTCGGCTGTGTCGTCAACGCAGCCGTTGCAGACCACGAACACGTCGATCACTCCGGCTGCCGCCAACGGAGCCAAAGGCTCCAACGTCCGGGCAATCACCTGGGACTCGTTGTGAGCCGGGATGATCACGGCGCCGTGCGGGAAGTCGTCAACGTGCGCCCCTGTGGTAGGCCCAGGCAGGCCTGCCCAGAGGTGTTCGTTCAGCACTGTCCACAGCACACCCTTGCGGTCCGCCTTCCAGCACCGAAGAGCCTCGGATAGGACCACGGCGCCGTGGAAGGCAGCGGCGTAGGCTGCCGAATGGTACTTGCGGATGTAGCGGACGGAGTTGACCGCAAGCAGTGCATTCAATTCCGGCGCCGCGCCGGACCCCCCACCCACATGGGTCATGGTCGCGGCAGGTTCGTACCAGACGGTTTCCCCCAGCATCCGCAGCCGCCGGAAGAAATCGACCTCCTCCGAATACAGGAAATACGATTCGTCCCACGGCAGGGCGTCTGCCACCGCACGCCGCACCATAAGCGCAGCGCCCGTCGACCACTGAACGGGGTGGGGGTGGGCGTAGCTTTCGGCATCGAAGTCACTCGTGGCGAGCCACGCCGGCCGGTTGCCCGCGCGCCGCCCCAGAAGCGCATCACCGACAGCCCGCGTAATGCTTGGTTCGCGGCGCAGCGTAGGGCTGAGCGCCCCACTGGGATCAAGCAGCCGGGGCACCACGGCGCCAGCCTGTGAGGCCTGCAGCCGAAGCTGCAATGTCTTCAGACTGCCTTCTTCAACGCGCAAGTCGGGGTTGAGCACCAGCACGGTGGCCGCGTCGCCCGCCCGCTGCATGGCGGCGTTGATGCCGGCGGAGTATCCCAGGTTGCCGCCGGTCGAGAAGGCGATGGCGTCCGGGTGACGGCGGCGGACCAGCCCCAGGGTCCCGTCGCTGGAGGAGTTGTCCGCGACCAGCACGCGCAGGGTCAGATCCCGCGTTTCCACGCGCAGGCTGGCCAGCAGTCCGTTGATGTCCCGGGAACTGTTGTAGGTGACGATGACGACCGCGACGTCCGCCAATCCCTCCGGCCCGGTGAAGCGGCCAGGGGTTCGATCGGCTGGCACGCCGCCGGCCGGGTGTTCGGGCAGAGTGGGAGGAAGCGTGCAGGACCGGGTCCGGAGCTTGAGGTACGCGGGAGGCCCGTCGACAAGATAGCGTCCGGCCAAGCGCCGAGGTTCCAAGGCCAGCCGGAAGCCCCATTCCAGTCCGTGGTCGCTCACCCATTGGGGCGCCCGACTCACCCGACCGGCCAGGAAATCAACCGCCGCACCGAAGCCCAGGAGGACGCCCGCGCCGGTGAGCCCTGCGTACCGGTCCATCCAGAGCTCCTGGCGGGGTTTGCCCAGGCCGACAAATAGTATTTGCGCGCCGGAGCTGGCAATGCTGCCGGCGATCCGTTTCGATTCTTCCGCCGAGGCGAGGTCTTCCCGGCACGGCGACCACATCCCCGCGACTCTAAGCCGCGGATGTTCCCGGGCGATTTTGGCCGTCAGGAGCCGGTGGCTCTCGTCCGACCCGCCAAGGAACCCCACGCGGAGGCCCCGGTCTTCCGCGCGGGCCAACAGCGGAGCCGCGAGATCGCTGCCGGCCAGGCGGGGCCAGTGGCGCCTGGTGAGCCTCCGCGACTGGGCAACAAGGGGTGCGCCGTCAAGTAGATAGAGCCAGTCGGCGGTGCTGGCGGGGTCCGCGTGCAGGGTCCCCGCCCAGCGCCCCCCGGTGCCGAAATGATGAAGGTGGTCCAGATTCACCGACGCCACGGCAAGCGGACGGTCACCGGGGACGGCCGCCCTGTCCAGAATGACATCAAGGGCCGCCTCCGGATCCACAAGATCCACGGGGGTGCCGCCTAAAACCACTTTGTCAGCCATAAGTCTTCGCTCCCTCAGGAGATCTTCTCGGGCCGTAGCTGCCCGTTGGATTCGACGTACCGGCGCCCGGTGACCGGGCAGAGCCAGCTTCCGCCGTCGTCCTGCTTCAACGGCTGCCCGGCCTCCCCCACCCAGCCCATCTGGCGTGCCGGCACGCCGGCAACCACAGCGAAGGCCGGTACATCCTTGGTCACGACGGCGCCTGCCGCCACGGTGGCCCACTCGCCGATGCAGACGGGGGCGATGCACACGGCACGGGCGCCGATGGAGGCACCTTTGCCGATGGTGACCCCGACGGCCACCCAGTCGTCCGACCCCTTGAGCGTGCCGTCGGGGGTGATGGCCCTCGGGTGAAGATCATTGGTCAGCACTGCTGCAGGACCGACGAAGACGCCGTCGGCCAGGCGGGCGGGCTCATAGACCAGCGCATAGTTTTGCAGCTTGCAGTTATCCCCGACCTCCACTCCCGGTCCGACGTACGCGCCGCGTCCGATGTTGCAGTTCTTGCCCAGAACCGCGTCCTCGCGGATCTGGGCAAGATGCCAGATGCGGGTGCCCTCACCGATGCTGGCCGTTTCGGCCACGTCTGCTGAGTTGGCCACCGTTGTCATGTCGCTCCTGCCGTCGGGGGTTCCTGGACTGGGCGTTGGCTGAGGTTTCGGTGCCCGAGGCCGGGTGCGCGCCAGCCTGATGATCAGGGCGCCCAGCAACGCGCCGAGGGAGTTGTTGATGACGTCCCGGATGCTGGCCTGGCGCTGACTGAGCAGCAGGAACTGGACAGCTTCAATCGCCGCGGAAGTGAAGAGGCCGGTCAGGGCAGCCAACCACCACTTACGCACCGGCAACAAGAGGGCCAGGAAGAGGCCTAGTGGGATGAAGAGAAGGACGTTGGCCGTGCCCTCCACAACGTGGTAGTCGATTCCCGCTGTCAGTCTGTGCTCCTGCAAAGCCGAGAGAACGTCGTTCAGGAAGCCGGAGAGGGGCCGGTCCACCGGCGTGGGCCAGAAACCGATGCAACCCAGGGCTGCCAGATAGAGGGTCAGCAGCACGAGCACTCCGTGGCGCGCGTTCGGGTGGAGGTTTTGCGGTGCACGCATCACCTGATCTGGGGCTGCAGTGCGGACTCCCATGGGACTAGGCCGCCGTTCCGCTCTGAATTCCGGCCCGTAAGACCCGTGCCGGCACACCCACCCAGGTCTCGTCCTCAGGCACGTCGGCCAGTACGGCCGCGCCCATGCCGATGGTGGCGCCCGCACCCACCGAGGAGCCTTCCCGCACGCTGGCGTTCATGCCCAGGTAGGCGCCGCGCCCGACCCTGACACCGCCGCCGAGCGAAACCCCGGCGGCGAACGTGGCGAAGTCCTCCACGACGTCGTCGTGAGTGAACGTCACCCCCGGCATCGCCACCACGTGCTCACCAAGCGTGACCCCGGCGGTCAGTGTGACGTGGCCCAGCAAGACGCTGCCGCGGCCGATCGTGCATCCAGCCGGGATCCGGACAGAAGGATCGAGAACCGTGGCGTATCTGCGGTCCGGGACGCCGAGGGCGTCCAGCCGATCCACAATCCGGGCGCGTCCTCTGCCGGCGCCAACGCAGACCACGATGCCGGCTTCCGGATAGCGGAGGGCGTCACTGGCCGGTCCAAGGATGCGGGCACCGTCCACGACGGTTCCGGACCTGGCGGCGTCGTCGTCAAGGATCCCTATGACATTGAATCGTCCGTCCTCGCGGACGGCCGCGAGCACTTCACGCGCCAGGCCGCTCGCGGCGATGAGGAGCAACTCATCCATGGTTCCGCCCGCCAGCCATCCGAAGGGAGTGGATTACCCGGAACTGCTCGTCCGGCGTCAACTGGTGGTAGACGGGAAGGATGACTGTGTTGTCCGTGAGCCGTTCCGTCACGGACAAATCGGCCGTGCCGGTGTCCCGTCCGGCGTAGGCCGGCTGCCGGTGCGCCGCCATGATGCCGCGCCGCGCCGAGATGCCGTCGCGGGCGAGATGAGCGAGCAGTTCCTCCCTTCCCAGCCCGAAGTCCGGCAGGACCTCGAACCAGAACGACTGGAAATTGCTGGTGCCATAAGCGGGATCCTGGCTGAACCGCAGGCCGTCGAGATCGGCCAGGGCAGCCCGGTAGCCGGCGACGATTCCGCGGCGCCGGGCGACGGCGTCCTGAAGCCGGCCCAGCTGCACGAGCCCGACGGCCGCCTGCAAATCCGTCATCCGGTAGTTGAAGCCGATCTCCAGATACTCTTCCGCCGGGGCCAGCAGCGCTGCATGCCGGTCGTTTGCCGACACGCTCATGGAATGTTCCCGCAGCTGGCGCGCGCGGGCGGCCCACTCCGGGTTCCGGGTAGTCAACATGCCGCCCTCGCCCGTGGTGAGGATTTTGCGGGGATGGAAGGACCACGCAGCGAGCTCGGCCCCCGCCCCGACCGGACGCCCCCGGTAGGTGGACCCTGCCCCGCAGGCGGAATCCTCGATCACCGCGATACCCAGCGGGTTGCAGAGCTCGCGGATCGGGTCGAGGTCCACAGGCATGCCGCCCTGGTCCACCACGATCACGGCCCGGGCGGCCGGCGTCAGGGCCGCCGCGAGGCTGCGCGCGGACACGTTCCCGGTATCCGCTTCGACGTCGGCAAACACCGGCCGGGCCCCCACGTACGTGACGGCATTGGCGGTGGCAATGAAGGACAAGGAGGGAACCACGACATCGTCGTCGGGTCCGATGCCGGCAACTTTCAACGCCAGATGCAGTGCGGTGGTGCAGTTGGAGACGGCGACGGCGTGCGGCGCCTGTTGCGCTGCGGCAAAAGCGTCCTCGAACCTGGCCACCCGGGGGCCCTGCGCCACCCAGCCGGAGGCGATCACCTCGGCGACGGCCTCGGCTTCCTCTGGTCCGAGCCACGGCTTCATGACATTGATCCGGCTCAGCACCTGGTCTTGAAGCTGGTCCTGCTCGATGGTCACCGCACGCCTCCCACCCGGGCGGCGGCGATCTCGCCGCGCAGCGGACGCCACCAGTCGACGAGTTCGCGCAGTCCCTCCTCCAGCCCGGTTTCGGCGGTGAAGCCGAGATCACGTGCTGCCGCCGTCGTGTCCGCCAGCCGGCGGACGACGCCGTTGACGGCGCGGTCCGGGCCGTGTTCGACCTGCAGGCCCGAATCCATCGCCCTCAGGAGCGCCTCGGCGAGTTCCAGCAGGCTCGTCTCGGAACCGCTGGCGACGTTATACACGCCCTCGCGGATTTCGCTTCCCGCGGCCAGAATGTTGGCCCGCGCGATGTCCCTGGTGTGGACAAAGTCCATGGTCTGCAACCCGTCACCGAAAATCAGCGGCGGCTGGCCGTCCGCGATCCGCTCCATCCAGCGCACCAGCACCTCGGTGTACAGGCCATGGACGTCCATCCGGGGCCCGTAGACATTGAAGTAGCGCAGCAGGACGTAGTCCAGCCCGGTCATGGCCCGGAAGCTGCGGGCCATGCCTTCGTTGAAGGACTTGGCCGCCCCGTAGAAGGTGTCGTTGTTGTGGTGGTGGTGGCGTTCGGTGGTCGGAAACTCCTCGGCCATGCCGTAGACGGAGGCGCTGGAGGCGGCAATAAGCTTGTCCACCCGGTGTTCGGCCGCGGCCTCGAGCACATTGAAGCTTCCGTCCACGAGGACTTCCAGGGCGAGCCGGGGTTCCTCGGCGCACTGGGTGATCCGGATGGCGGCCTGATGGAACACGATGTCCGTGCCACGGGTGAGGTCGTGGACGAGGTCCCGGTCGCGGAGGTCGCCTTCGACCAGGTGCACCCGCCCGCTTTCCATGGCGTCATCGAGATTGGCCCGGCGTCCGCGGACGAGGTTGTCGAGGACGTCGATCCGCCCGGCTCCGGCGGCGAGCAAATGGTCGACAATTGTGGACCCGATGGTTCCGGCCCCGCCGGTCACCAGGACCGTGGCCCCTTGCAGTGTGCTCATCGTGTTCCTTCCAGCTGAAAATCGTTCCCTGTTACGGCGGCGGGGCGCCCGGCGGCGCCGAGGCTGCTGCTGACGGCCTCCAGCACGGAAAGTACGCGGAGCCCGGCGGCCCCGCTGGTCCGTGCGGGCCGCTGCTGCCAAATGCTGCTGGCGAATTCGGCCACCATCTGGCCGAGTGCCTCGTGTTCGGGCAGGGCCGGGGACCAGGTGTCACCCAGCCGGTAGGAAATGGCCGATGCCTTCCGCTCCGCCGCGGACCGCGACTGGGTGTCCAGGCTGACCCCCCGGTCGTATACGCTGAGCCGCTGCTGCGGGTTCAGGTCGTCCCAGACCAGCGTGCGCCGCGAACCGCCGACCACCAGCTGCCTGATTTTGGTGGGGCTGAGCCAGTTCACGTGCACATGGGCCATCCCACCGCCGGACAGTGCGAAGGTCAGGTGGCCCACGCAGGCATTGCCGGTGCCGAGCGGATCCGCGCCGTGAGCGGACACTTCGGCCGGCCTGAGGCCGCCGGGAAGGATGAAGTCGAGGATGGACAAGTCGTGCGGGGCCAGGTCCCAGAAGACGTCCACATCCGGCTGGACGAGCCCAAGGTTGATCCGGACGGAGTCGATGAACAGGATTTCGCCCAGGGAGCCGTCGGCGATCAATTCCCGGATCTTCAGGACGGCCGGGGTGTAGCAGTACGTGTGGTCCGCCATCAGGACCAGGCCGCGGGTCTCGGCTTCGGCGACCATTTCCAGGCCCTTGGCCCGGGCGTCCGCGAGCGGCTTTTCAACCAGGACGTGCTTTCCGGCACGCAGTGCCGTGAGGGCGATGCCGTGGTGGGTGTGGGCCGGTGTCGCGATGGCAACGGCGTCGACGTCGACCGTGTCCAGGAGCTCCCGGACGGACCCGCAGGCGGCGACGTCGCCGTGTGCTGCGGCGAGTTTAGCGGCCCGGGCGCGGTCCATGTCCACGATGGCCGCCAGTTCCCAGTCGGGTGCCGCCTTGAAATTGCGGGCCAGATTGGGTCCCCAGTAGCCTGCCCCGATGACGGCGACCCGGAGAGGGGCCGGCGAGGCCAGGAGCTCGGATCCTTCGGATGGAATCGCCATGGCCAACCCCCACTGCTAGACGGCAGCATCTCTGTGATGCCACTGCCTATACAAGCCGGTGCCCGTGCCGCCCGTCACGAGTGCTGATTACTTGCCTTTGCGAACGACCGCTCGGCGCAGCGTCCGGGTAGTACTCGGTTGGCCCCCAGCTAGACGGCCGTCATCCGGACCGTGAGGGCCTCGTGTTCCACCGTGACGCTGAGGTGTTTGGCCTTGCCGAGGGGGTCGCCGTCGAGCTGGAATTCCTGCTCGTGGGCGAGTTCGATCTCGGCTGATTTTCCGGCGAAGTACTCGACGGAGGCGTTCTTGGGGTTGTTCCGGCCGAAGACGCCGGCCAGCACGCCCAGCCAGCCGAACCGGCCGACCGGGGCCAGGATCACGACGTCGAGGATGCCGTCATCGACCTTGGCGTCGGGGAAGATCTCCACGCCGCCCATGATCTTGCCGCAGTTTCCGACCATGACGCTGCGGATCCGGCGCCGCACCGAGTGCTGGCCGTCAATGCTGATCTTCGCCCTGATGGGCTTGCCCGGCAAATGCCGGATGCCCGCTTCGACATAGGCGAGCCAGCCCACGCGGTCCTTGAGCTGATCCACGGTGTTGGCCATGATCGCAGCGTCGTAGCCAAGTCCTGCCATGACAAGGAAGGTGTGCTCTTCCTCGGCGTGGTCCAGCCTGGCCTTCACCACATCCACTTTGGCGTCCGTGCCGCTCAGGACGTCGTAGCTGGCGGCCACGGGGTCGGTGATGTCGACCCCGAGGTTGCGGGCCAGCAGATTGCCGGTGCCCATCGGTACCAGGCCCATCGGAGTCCCTGTGCCCGCTAGGACCTCCGCCACGCAGCGGACTGTTCCGTCGCCGCCCGCGGCAATCACGACGTCGACTCCCGCCTCCAAGGCCTCGCGGGCCTGGCCGAGTCCGGTGTCTTCCTTGGTGGTCTCCAGCCAGAGCGGCTCGGCCCAGCCCTGGGTCTCGCACAGGCGGAAGAAGGAGGCGCGGAAGCTCTCTCCGGGAGACTTCATGGGGTTGATGACCACGGCGGCGCGCTTGGACCCCGTGCTGTCCGGGGTCTCCGACGTCGCGGTGTTGTTCTCAGTCATGGCGTCCTTCGGGGCGAATGGCGGGAGAGGTCCCGAAGTGAAATCCTAGCCGGAGTGCCCCCGCAATCTGTGCAGGGCTGGCGGGATTCGTGGACGCCGGCTGGGCGGTGTCACTAGACTGGGCCTCCTGATGTGCCGGAGCCTACGCTCCGGACACCGAAAGCGGGGGCAGATGACTGAACCAGAGAAGTATTCAGCGACCGCTGAATCATCCAGCATGGATCCCCACGACTGGGGCCGGGCCATGGCACTGGCCGTCACGCGGCTGGCCGAGCAGATCGCGCCGGAAGGCAGCGACGACATCCACACCCTACTGGTGGGCCGGGACCTGCACCTGAAAATCAGTGACGAACCCGCGGGCGTCACCATCCGGGTTTCAACGGGGCCCATCTCAGATCCGCCTGCCTGACCGGCTGGCCGGTCCCGAAGGGGGCTTCACCGGCCCGAGGTCAGGTCCTCTGAGATGAGTTCTGCCGTGGCCAGGGTTGCTTCACGTACCGCAGCCAGGTAGGCCTCGGGGTCGGGCTGAGCGGACACCGTCTGGGCCTGTAGCGAGACGTTGACGGCCGCCACCACCTTGGGTCCGTCGTGGACGGGCGCCGCGATGGACATCAGTCCCAGCTCCAGTTCCTGGTTCAGCAGGCACCAGCCCTGGGCGCGGACCGTGTCCAGTTCCGCCAGGAGGTCGGCCCGGGTCCCGATGGCCCCGGGTGTGAGGGGCCGGATCTCGGCGGCCGCGAGGTACTCGTCCAGCTTGGCCGGCGGGAGGGCCGCGAGCAGCACCCGGCCCATCGAGGTCGCGTAGGCGGGGAAGCGGGTGCCCACCGTGATCCCGACGGTCATGATTCGCCGGGTGGATACCCGGGCGATGTAGGCGATGTCGGTGCCTTCGAGCACCGCGGCCGACGTCGACTCCCCCAGTTCGAGCGAGAGTTCCTCCAGGTGCGGTTGGGCGAGTTGGGGAAGGGACAAGCCGGACAAGTAGGCGTAGCCGAGTTGCAGCACCTTGGCGGTCAGGGCGAAGATCTTGCCGTCGGTGCGGACGTAGCCGAGTTCCACGAGGGTGTGCAGGAACCGCCGGGCCGTCGCCCGGGTCAGTTCGGTCCGGGCCGCGACCTCGGTCAGCGTCATCTTGGGGTGTTCGGTATCGAAGGCGCGGATCACGGCGAGCCCGCGCGCCAGCGACTGCACATACTGGTCGCTGGCCGCGGGCGCGCCGCCGCTCTTGGCTGCCTCAATCATTTCTCGCCTCCCGGTCCCGCATCACTTTATCCGGGCGCAGGGTATCCCCGTGCAGGGCTGTCAGCTTCCGTCCGCGGACGCGGCCCGCAGCGGGACAGGAACCATGTCCTGGAGTTCTTCGAGGGTGCAACCGAAGGTCTCCCGGACCTGGACGCCATCGGGTCCGGTCAGGAAGACGGCTTTGTCGGTGTAGACGCGGGTCACGCAACCGATCCCGGTGAGCGGGTAGGTGCACGTCTCCACCAGCTTGGACGCGCCGTCCCGGGTCAGGAGCGTCATCATGACGAAGACGTCCTTGGCACCGGTGGCGAGATCCATGGCACCGCCGACGGCGGGGATCGCGTCCGGGGCGCCGGTGTGCCAGTTGGCGAGGTCGCCCGTGGCGGAGACCTGGAAGGCGCCGAGCACGCAGATATCCAGGTGCCCGCCACGCATGATCGCGAAGGAGTCCGCGTGGTGGAAGTAGGATGCCCCGGGCAGTTCTGTCACGGGGATCTTGCCGGCGTTGATGAGGTCGCCGTCGATCTGGTCCCCGGTGGCTTCCGGGCCCATGCCGAGCATGCCGTTCTCGGTGTGGAGCGTGACGTTCTGCTCCGGCTCCAGATAATTGGAGACCAGGGTGGGCTGGCCAATGCCGAGGTTCACGAAGGATCCGGGCGTGATGTCCTTTGCCACGAGGCGGGCGAGGTCGTCACGGCCCAGAGGCTTGTCGGACGTCTGGATGGTCCGGACACCTGCCTGGTCATTTGTCGGGATGCTCATCTCAGGCCACCTTCACAATGCTGTTGACGTAGATTCCGGGGGTCACGATGACCTCCGGGTCCAGGCCGCCCGTGGGCACGATCTCGGAGACCTGGACAATGCTGTGTTTGGCCGCGGCGGCCATAATGGGGCCGAAGTTCCGGGCCGTCTTGCGGTAGACGAGGTTGCCCTTGCCGTCGGCCGTGAGCGCCTTGATGAGCGCGACGTCGGCGTGGATCGGGGTCTCGAACACCTGCCATTTGCCGTCCAGGAAGCGGGTCTCCTTGCCCTCTGCGAGCATGGTTCCGAAGCCGGTGGGGGTGAAGAAGCCGCCGATCCCGGCGCCGGCGGCGCGGATCCGCTCGGCGAGGTTCCCCTGCGGGACGAGTTCGAGCTCGATCTGCCCGGCCTTGAATTTGGCGTCGAAGTGCCAGGAGTCGGACTGGCGGGGGAAGGAGCAGATCATCTTCTTCACCCGGCCTTCCTTGATCAGCAGGGCCAGGCCCTGGTCGCCCTGGCCGGCGTTGTTGTTCACCACGGTGAGGTCGGTGGCGCCGCACTCCAGCAGCGCATCGATGAGTTCGAACGGCTGGCCGGCGTTGCCGAAGCCGCCGATCATGACGGTGGAGCCGTCCTTGATGCCGGCGACGGCCTCGCCGACCGTGTCAATGAAATTCAGCATGGCTGCGTTCTCCTTATGCCGGCGGGTTATGCCGATGCGGCGGTGGTGACGTTTTCGAGGACGACGGCCAGGCCCTGGCCGACGCCGATGCAGATCGCGGCGACGCCCCAGCGTTCCCCGGTGGCCTGCAGGGTGCGGGCCAGGGTGCCCAGGATCCGGCCACCAATTCGAACGGCTGAACTTCAACCGCACCTACATCGAAGGACGCACCAAGTAATGAGACTCCTCACCCTCCGCACCCCCGCCGGCAATAGGGCTGTCCGCCAGGACGGCGACACCCTGACCGAGATCGACGGCTTCGCCGACGTCGGAGAACTCCTCCGCACCCCGGACTGGGAAGCCACCGCGAAGGCCGCGGCCGGCGCCACCCACCCGCCCGAGGGCGCGGACCTGGACGCAGTGGTCCCCTCCCCCGGCAAGATCATCTGCGTGGGCCACAACTACCGCAACCACATCAAGGAAATGGGCCGGGAAGTCCCCGAGTTCCCGACCCTGTTCGCCAAGTACGCCGAATCCCTGATCGGCCCCAACGATGACCTGGCCCTGCCGCAGGAATCCGACGCCGTGGACTGGGAAGCCGAACTCGCCGTCGTGATCGGCAAAAAGGGCCGCCGGATCAGCGAAGCCGACGCCCCGGACCACATCGCCGGCTACGCCGTCCTGAACGACGTGTCCATGCGCGACTACCAGTTCCGCACCATCCAGTGGCTGCAGGGCAAGACCTGGGAAAAGTCCACCCCGTTCGGCCCCGCCCTGGTCACCCAGGACGAATTCACCGCCGGCCCGCTCATGACCTCCGCGGTCGACGGCGACATCCAGCAGCAGACCCCGACGGGCGACCTCGTGTTCACGCCGGAATTCCTGGTCTCCTACATCTCCACCATCATCACGCTGAACCCCGGCGACGTGATCGCCACCGGCACCCCCGGCGGGGTCGGCCACGCCCAGGACCCCAAGCGCTACCTGCAGGAAGGCCAGACACTGGTCACCACCATCGAGGGACTGGGACAGCTGAAGAACCGCGTCATCAAGGAAGCCTGATGGTCGCCCGCCACGACCAGACCACCGACCCGGAGCTGCTGGCGGCCCTGCTCCAGGCACGCCGCGGGACGGCGTTCTTCGCCCGCAAGCTCAACGAGCTCTCCGATACGGAGCTCGACGGCGAGTCGCTGCTGCCGGGCTGGACCCGCCGCCACATCACCGCGCACATCGGCTACAACGCCCGGGCCATCGCCCGGCTGGTTGAGTGGGCGGCCACCGGCGTCGAGACCCCGATGTACCCCTCCACCGAGGTCCGGGACCACGAGATCAACTTCGGCGCCACGCTGAGCCCGATCGCGCTGCGGCACCTCTTCGACCACTCCGCCGTGCACCTGAACGTCGAATGGCGGGACCTGCCCGAGGACGCCTGGCACCACACAGTCCGGACCATCCAGGGCCGCGAAGTGCCCGCCACGGAAACAGTCTGGATGCGCAGCCGCGAAGTCTGGATCCACGCCGTGGACCTGGCCAACGGCGCCACCTTCCACGACATCCCGGAACCCGTCCTTGAACGGCTCCTCAAAGACATCACCGGCGCCTGGCACACCCGCGGCACCGACAAGGACCTCCTCGTCAAGGTCACGGACCGCGACCTCACCCTCGGGGACACCGCATCCGCGTCCCCCACCGTGGTCTCCGGACCCCTGCCCGCCGTCGTCGGATGGGCCGCCGGCCGCGGCAACAGCGGCGTCACCGCCGCCAGGCCCGCAGCCACCACCGGGACGGTTCCCCCCGCCCCGAAGTGGATCTGAGCGCCGGCTAAACAATCCTAAAGCGGGAGGCCCCCCGGCGAGGGGCCTCCCGCTTTCGTGCGTGGGGTTAGCCGAGGTGGACGATCGGGGCGTCGCCGTCGGAGCCGGTGAATTTTTTGCGGTCGATGTCGATGAGCAGCAGGGCAATCGGGGCGATCAGGATCGCAATACCGGCGGCCCAGAGGAACACCATGGAGTAGCCGGCGGAGAGTGCTGCCAGCGAGGTGCCGCCGGCCGTGGCCGCGGCGGCGATGGTGCTGAAGAGCGCGATGCCGAGGGAGCCGCCGATCTGCTGCGAGGCGTTCACCAACGCGCTGGCGACCCCGGAATCATCCTTGTGCACGCCGAACAGGGCGAGGTTCTGCATGGGGACGAAGACCATGCCCAGCCCTGCCCCCATGAGAAGCAGTGCGGGCAGCATGGTGGCGAGGTAGTTGCCCTCGGCGCTGACCTGCGTGAGCCACACCATGGCGGACGCCATCAGGACCGAACCCACCGCCGTCGGAATCTTTGCACCAAGTTTCGGCAGATTCTTCGCGACGACCCCTGCCGTGATGATCAGGACCACCGTCATGGGGAGCGACGCAAGCCCCGCGAGGAACGGAGCGAAGCCAAGCACGATCTGGATGTAGAAGTTGATGAACAGGATGCCGCCGATCAGGACCGCGCCGGACAGGCAGGCCGCCAGGTAGGCCGCGCCGCGGTTCCGCTCGGTCGCGACCCGCAGCGGCAGCAGCGGGTGCCGGACTTTACGTTCGACGGCAACGAACAGCACCAGAAGCAGGACGCCGGCGGCAATGAAACCCCAGGCTTCCGGGGCGTCCCAGCCGTGCTCGGCGTTGGTGAAGCCGTACACGAGGGACCCCAGCCCCAGAGCGGCCAGGACAACTCCGGGCCAGTCGTACTTGGTGGACCCCTGTGCCCTGCTTTCACTGACGAGCGCCCACACGCCGGCGACGGCGATGACGGCGATCGGGACGTTGACGAAAAAGCACCATCGCCAGGTGACGTGTTCGGTCAGGAACCCGCCCAGCAGGACGCCGACGGCGGCACCGACCCCGGTGATGGAGCCGAAGATCGCGAACGCCGTGCCGCGGTCCTTTCCGCCCGGAAAGGCGACGGTCAGGAGGGCGAGGGCTGCCGGGGCCAGCAGTGCAGCGAATACCCCCTGCAGGGCTCGGGCGCCGATGAGTTCCCACGCCTGCTGCGCGATGCCGCCGATCAGGGACGCCACGGCAAAGCCGACGGCCGCCGCGACGAACGCCCGCTTGCGGCCCGAGAAGTCCGCGATCCGCCCGCCAAGCAGCAGGAACGCGCCAAAGGGCAGGGCGTAAGCCGTGACCACCCAGGAACGCGTCGAGTCACTGATGCCCATCTCGATCTGGAGCCGCGGCAATGCCAGGTTCACGATCGTGCCATCCAGAACCACCATGAACTGCGCGAGAGCCAGGAACACCAGCGCCCAACAGCGGCCGGTAGCCCTGCTCCCTTGTTGTATGCCTGCATCTGCCAACTGTGTTGCCACGCTCATACCCACCCTTCCAAGTAGTAATACTTACAAAAGTATAACTACATGGCGGACGTGCTCAGGGTGCCAAGCTGGGGTGTTGCCGGTTACTCGGGTTCGGCCAGGACCGCGGCGAGACGCTGCAGGGCCGGCAGGCTGGCGGCAATCTGTTCGCGCTCCTCCGGCGAGAGCCGGGAACTGGCCACGGCCAGCGCTTCGGCCCAGGCGCCCTCAAGGAGTGCCTTGATTCGCTGGGATTCCGCCGTGGGGTGGAGGGCGACGTAGCGCTTGTCGGCGGCGTCGCGGACCCGGGTGACCAGGCCGGCGGCCACCAGCTCACGCAGCTGGACGCTGACGTTGCTGAACTGCCGGCCCAGACGGGAAGCGACTTCGGCGACGGTAATGCCGGGGTGGCTTTCGATGACCCGAAGGATTTCCAGCACACCGTTCGATAGCGGCCGGACACCGGTCTCATTGTGCGATTTCCGCCGGATATCGGAGGAAATGTCGATTATCGAGACGGCCAGGGACCTCTGGTCCAGCCCCTTCGCCGGGTTTTGATCTATGCCAACACTTTCCATTGCATAAGCATAGGCTTCCGCGTTGAGCGGCCGCCGGATCAGCCTTCGTCGCAGAGCAGGTGGTACCAGTTATCGGCAAGCACCTCGAGCGCGTGTTCGCGGTTTGGTTCAAACTTGCGTCGGGTCCAGAGCGTGGCGACGTAATCGAGTGAGGTGAAGGCTAGAGTGCCGCGAATGTGGTGCGTCTCCTCCGAGAAGCGCCCTGCGAGCTTCATTCCGCGGACGAGGTCGGAGATGACCTCCTCATGCCATCCTTCGACCAGGGTGCGCACGTCACGATCGACGGCGGCGGCCTCCTCGAGCACGTCGAGGTATGGGCGGAAGACCGGCCAGAGCGCCGCCCGCGACTCCAGCCACGCCAGGATGCCCGGCAGCTCGCCTGCCCGCACCACGTCGACGAGGTCGGCCGCGGTAGAGCCGCTCCCCGGGCCGTCCGCACGGTCCAGCACCGCGTTGACGCGCACCATGAAGTCCCTCATCAGATCGCTGCGCGAAGGGTAGTGCGCGTAGAAAGTCACCCGGGTAGTGCCGGCCGCCGCGGCGATCTCGTCGATGGTGGTCGCGGCATACCCCTTGCCGGTGAAAAGCTCGAGAGCCCGCTCCACGATGACGTCGCGGGTGAGCTTTTTCTGGGCTTCTCGCAACGTCGACATGGATCAATCCTAACTTTGTTGCGCGGCCTCAGGCCCGGGCGGGCGATGACGTTGCCGACGACGCCGGGCCCGCGCCCCGTTAGGCCGCCGCCAGCCGGAGCGCGGCGACCGGGCAGACCCTCACGGCCGCCTTCGCGGCGTCGAGGTCGGCCCCGTCCACCTCCGGGGCATCGATGACCAGCTGGCCCTCATCGTCGAGGTGCATCAGCCGGGGCGCAGCTTCCTCGCAGAGGCCGTGCCCCTCGCAGCGCGGCCGGTCGAGTTCAATCCTCACGATGCCACCACCTTGACGACCTGAAGCTTCTCGAAACTCCGCGTGATGTTGCTCGGCACCCGGACCCCGTCCTCGATGGACAGTGACTTCACCTGGCGGGCAAGCGCGTCAATGATCGCGTGGGCCTCGAGCTTGGCCAGGCCTTGGCCGGCGCAGCCATGCGGTCCGTAGCCGAAGGAGAGATGGTCCACCGGGTTGCGCCGGATGTCGAAGGTGTCGGGGTTCTCGTAGTGCCGAGGGTCCCGGTTGCCGGCGCCGAAGAGGATGGCCAGTTGAGCGCCCGCGGGAACAGTGACTCCATCTATCTCCACCTCGCGGGTGGCCGTACGGCCCCAGATGTGCACGGGGGCCCAATAGCGCAGCACTTCCGCGAAGGCTGCAGGTACCAGCTCGAGGTTCTCGCGGACAAGCTCAAGCTGTTCCGGGTGGCGGCCAAACAGGGCGATGATGTTCCCGATCGAGGCGATCGTTGTATCGACGCCTGCTCCGAGGTACTGGTGGATGATGTGCCCGGCGGAGCCTTCGGGGATGTCGCCACGCGTCTCGGCGTCGAAGATCCCGCGGCCGATCGAGCCGGGGGCGAGGTCGCCGGCGGTAACTGACGAGCACCAGCCGTACAGCTCGCCGGCGATCGGCAAGCTCTCCTGGGTGCGCTGGTTCATCGGCCCGATGACCTGCATCGCGGCCTGCCCCCAGCGCATCATGTTGTCTTTGACGTGTCCGCTGAACCCGATGAGGTCGGCGACGATCTCGAGCGGGAACGCTCGCGCCAGGGAGTCGATGGCTTCAAAGCTTCCGCCGGCGACGAGGTCGGCGACGAGCTTGTCCGCCTTCTCGTCGATGATGACCTTCAGGCCCCGCAGTGCGCGGGGCGTGAGGTTCTCGGAGAGCGTCGCGCGCAGCTGGGTGTGCAGCGGCGGGTCTGAGGCAAGCGAGGTGCCTTGCAGCGCCTCGTTGACCATCGGGTTGAAGCCAAGGGTGGTGGACGAGAACGTCGCCGGATCGCCGAGTACGTCGCGGATGATGTCGTAGCGCGTCAGAACGTAGAGGTCGTTCTTGGGCAGGTGGACGACGCCGGCCTGCTCGCGCAGCGCGGCGTACGTGGGGTAGGGGTCGACCAGGACGTCGTCGTCCCAGATATCGATGCCGGATTCGGTGGGTGCAGTCACAGTATTCTCCTTGCGGATGGGGGGTGGGCCGAGGGTGTGAGGCCCGTCAGCCTGGACGATCGCTGCGGCGCATTCCCCGGTGCTCTACCGGGCTCCTGCGAAGGCCGGAGGCGGATGTGGCGCTCCACACATCTTGACGCCAAGGTTTACGTGATGTCAATACAGTTTACGCGCCGTCTATTTCATAAACGCATCGAAATTCCTGGGTATACGTCACGACAATTTACTTGACATTCTGTAAAGAAAGATGTGACGCTGAATACACCGCATCGGAGCGATGGTCCGGCCAGGCCCGGCGGCACCCCTGCATTCAGCACCCGAACTTCAAGGGAGAAGCAAGTGATTCACCCCACCCCCGGCGACGCATTCGCCGGCACTGTCGATCGAGCCACCGTCCATACGGTCCTTGGCCCCATCCCCGCTCATGAATTGGGTGTGGTCGCGGTCCACGAGGCCCTGCTGTCGGTGCTCCCGGGTGCGCAGTACGCCCCGGACATCACTATGGACCGGGCGGAGATCTTCGAGGCACTGGCCGCGAAGCTCAAGGACTTCCGCGAGCACGGCGGGCAGACGATCGTCGACAGCACCGGCATGTTCCACGGCCGCGACCTGAAGCTTTACGAGGCGCTGTCCCGCTCCACCGGCGTCCACATCGTCGCCTCCACGGGACTGGGCCCGGAGGAAGAACTCGGCGGATACTTCCTGACCCCGCAGACCAACCCGCCCACCCCCTGGCCGGCCGCAAAGTTCGGCGATCTCTTCGCCAAGGAGGTCACTGAGGGGATGGTGGTTCCCCGGGTGGAGCGCCGCGCCGCCGCCGGCATCGTGGCCACCATCGCCGACCGTGCCGGCATGACCCCGACCGAGGAGAGCCTGTTCCGCGGCTCCGCGCGCGCCGCCAGGAACACGGGCATCCCGGTCTCGATTCGGTTCGGCGCCGATGCCCTGCACGATCTGGACGTCGTGCTGGACGAGCAGATCGGGGCCGACCGGGTGCTCGTCGGCGACCTCGACCGCAAGGACGCCCCCGGCTCCGCCATCAAAGTGGCCGGCCGCGGAGCCTTTGTCGGCATCGACCACGTGGGCCTGAACGACCACGCGGACTACCTCACCGACCACGATCGCGCCGAACTGGTGTTAGAGCTCGTCAAGGCCGGCCACGCCGACAAGATCATCCTTTCGGGCAACTCGATTGGTGTGGCCAAGGGGCTGCCGGAGTACAACCTTCCTTACAGCCACGTCCTGACCACGTTCGTACCCTTCCTCAAGGCCCACGGCCTGAGCGACGAAGACGCCCAGCGCATCCTCGTGGACAACCCGCGCAACCTTCTGACCGTGCGCTAAGCACGCATCGGCCCACCCACAACAAGCTTTCGACCCCTGAGGTGAACGAATGACCAAGGTCAACACCGTGCTGGGAACCATCCCGGCCGAAGAACTGGAAATCGTGGCGGTCCACGAACACATCGGCTACGGCATGCCCGGGTCCGAGCTGGACACCACGTGGTGGAAGTCGCCCGAGCAGGCCTACGAGGAAACCGTGCCGAAACTGCGGAAATTCCGCGAATACGGCGGCGGTACCTTCGTCGACGCCACCGGCATCTGCAACGGGCGCGACGTCGACTACTACAAGTCCCTGTCGCGGAAGACGGGCGTGCATATCGTGGCCTGCACCGGCTTCGTCGGCGGCGACACCGCCCTGCCGCACTTCTCCCGCGCCACCGTGGACTACCTGGCGAAGGTGTTCATCCACGAGATCACCGTCGGCATCGGCAACACGGGTGCCAAGGCCGGCGTCATCAAGGTCGGCGTGAGCCGCGGCGGACGAATGACGGACCTGGACAAGCGCATCTACCGGGCCGCCGCCCGCGCCGCCGTCGTCACCGGCGCGCCGATCCTGACCCATCTGGCCATCGACCCCGAGCCGGCCGTGACCATCTTCACCGAAGAGGGTCTCCCGCTGGACCGCGTGCTCTTCGGCCACGCCGACGACGGTCTGAACGCTCCGATCACCCCGCACGACTGGATCTACGAGCAGGGCGGCCGGATCGGCTTCGATACCTTCGGGTACGACCTCGAGCTGCCGGATCCGCCGTTTTGGGGCCGCAAGCGCGACGAACGCATGGAGCACTTCGTCAAGCTCGTCAACAAGGGCTATGCGGACAAGCTCCTCGTCTCGGCAGACGCGAACTGCAGCCCCCTGGGCTGGCCGGGCGTGAAAGGCCACACCATCAACTACATCTTCGAGGACATGATCCCCGACATGCGGGCGGCCGGCATCGACGACGCCACCCTCAAACTCCTGCTCGAGGAAAACCCGGCCGACTTCCTATCGCTGCACGCCTGACCCCGGACAGAGCACCACAACTTACCCGTTCCACCAGAGATGGCCCGGGCCAAGAAAGAGCCAAGAAAGAGATGAAACCATGAAGGCTGAAGACATCAAGAACCTCAAGATCGCCATCGTCGGCGCGGGCTACGGCGGCGCTGCGGCGGCCAAGGCCCTGAGCCTGCTCGGTGCAGACGTCAAGGTCTACGAGCAGGCTCCCCAGATGGGAGAGGTCGGCGCCGGCATTGGCCTGCGTCCGGCCACCATGGCCCGGTTCCGCCAGTGGGGCATCTTTGACGCGATCGCCAAGGTGAGCTCGGCGAGCGACTACTTCGAGATCCTCACGGCCACCGGTGAGCCGATCATGAAGGACACCTGGCCCGAGTTCGGCGAAGAGAAGCAGACGTACCTCATCCACCGCCGCGACTTCATCGAAGCCCTTCTCGGCGTGCTTCCCGAGGGCATGGTGCAGCTCGGCCACCGGCTGGAGACTATCGAGGACAAGGGCGACCGCTCTGTCCTGACCTTTGCCGACGGGGAGACCGTCGAGGCCGACCTGGTGGTCGGTGCCGACGGCATCAAGTCCGCGGTGCGCGAGCAGCTCTTCAGCGACAAGGGCCCGGTGTTCTCCGGCGAACACGCCTACCGCGTGGTCATCTCCGCCGACCACGCCCACGGGATGGTCGTCGACGACAACCTGCGGATGTACATGGGCAGGGGCACGAAGGTGTACCTCCTGCCGCTGCGCCACCGCAACCAGATGTCCTTCGACATCACCGCCCTGAATCCGGACGGCACCTGGGCACCCACGACCACGAAGGAAGAACTCCTGAAAACCGTGGAGGGTTTCGACGAGCGGATCGTGAGCATTGCCCGCGACCTCGACATGGACACCGTCAACATCCGCGCCGTTTACGACATCGACCCCGTCAACTCCTGGCACACCGACTCCGTCGTCCTCATGGGCGATGCGGCGCACTCCATGCTGCACCACCAGGGCCAGGGTGCGAACTCGGCGATTGAGGACGCCGGAGCACTGGCCGACGCCCTCGCGCAGGCCGACTCCGTCAAGGAGGCGCTGGCGCTGTTCCAGGCGACCCGCAAGCCGGTGACGGACGAGCTGCAGCGCATCTCGCGTCAGGGGTGGTCCGAGGAAGAGGTCAACGACGTCTTCCCTGGGCAGAAGCCCGCGTCCCAGAAGCCCGCGGCTCAGGCACAGGTCTGACGCCATGACGATTCATCCCGAAATCGCCAAGATCCTCAGCACCTTGCCGGCGCCCGACGGTTCGCCGCTGAATCCGGAGGCCATGCGGGCCGGCGAGGCCGCACAGGTTCCCGCACTCGAAGACCGCCTTCCGCTGTACTCCGTCGAGGACGCCACGGCAGTCGCGCCCTCGGGCGACGTGCCGGTGCGGATCTACACACCGGTGGAGGCTGACGCCTACGGACTGCTGGTGTACTTCCACGGCGGCGCGTTCTTCCTGGGAAGCCTGGACACCCACGACCACGTGGCGCGGGCACTGGCCAAGGAAACCGGCTACAAGGTCATCTCGGTCGGCTACCGGCTGGCCCCCGAAGCATCCTTCCCGGCCGGCCTCGACGACTGCTACGGCGTGGTCCGCTGGGCCGCCGCGCGGGGACACAGCCTGGGCTGGGACGGCAAGAACCTTGCCATCGCGGGCGACAGCTCGGGCGGCAACTTCGTGGCCGCCGTCGCCGCGCGCGCCCACGACGACGGGTTCCCGGCGATCACGCACCAGGTCCTGTTCTACCCCTCCCTGGACCTGGACTTCGACGTCGACCGCTACGCGTCGCTGCGGGAGAACGCGGAGGGGTACGGACTGGAGACGGCGGGCCTGCTGCCGTTCAACTCGTTCTACCTCGAGAACGGGGCGGATCCGGCGGATCCCCTCGTCTCCCCCATCAAACGCGAGGATCTCTCCGGCCTGCCGGCAGCCCTCGTCATCACGGCCGAGCACGATCCCCTGCGGGACGAGGGCGAACTCTACGGCCGGCACCTGTTGGAGGCCGGCGTCGACGCAACAGTCAGCCGCTACGCGGGGGCCAACCACGGTTTCGTCCAGAACTTCTCCTGGATCCCGGAGTACTACCGGGCATTCGAGGAGACAGGTGAATTCCTGAACGCGAGGGCCGGGCGATGACGAAGTCAGTCGCTGTCCATCCCATGGTCTCCCCATGGGGCCGGTTCGGTCTCTACAGCTTCTACATCGACGCCCCGGAGCCCGCCATCATCGACACGGGGATCGCGTCCTCGCCGGCCGAGGGCATGGTGCCCGCCTTGGAGGCGATCGGCCGCCGGATCGAGGACGTCCGCTGGATTCTCCTGACCCACGGACACATCGACCACATTGGCGGCGCGTACGCCCTCTGGGAACTCACCGGCCGGCGCGCGCAGGTGGTGATCCACGACGCCGATGCACCGTTGTTGCGCTCGCGCCGGGCCCACGTGGACGAATACCTTTCCGGACGGGCGCAGTATCTGAACGACCCCGACGGCGAGGCGAAACTGACCGAGGCCACGAACGCGGTCATCTCCGGCGAGATGGAGCCGACGATGGTGGTGCACGGCGGTGAGACCATCTCCCTTGGCGGTGACGTCACCGTCTCGGTCCACTCGATTCCGGGCCACACTCCTGGGTCGGTCGCCTATGTCATTGACGGACAAAACGACGTGTTCGTCGGCGACGCCGTACAGATCCACGGCGCGGCCAACGGATTCCCCGGATTCGTGGACCCGGCCGGCTACCGCTCAAGCCTGCAGTACCTCAGCGACGAGATCCGTCCGCGCCACCTCTACCTGGGGCACCCGTATCGCCGCCCGGACGGCACACCCTACGGCGTGGAGCTCGACGCCGGGCACGCCCGGGAGGCGCTTCAAGGGAGCCTGGAGATCGAGGCCCGCGTCAATAATGCGGCCTGCGGCTGCCTGGCTGCCGGACTGCAGGATACGGACTCGCCCTACTCACCGTTCGCCCGCGTAGCCGAGGACCTCAGTTACACCGGGGACCCCACCTTGGAGCCGTCGCCGTTCTTCACGACGCTCCACGGCTACCGCACGACGTCTGACCATTTGACCGAAGATGAGGAGACAAGCACTCATGGATGACTTCCAGGTACTGAATGCCGGCGGGGGGAAGATTGCCGTTCGCAAAGACCTCCGGGTCCCCATGCGCGACGGCGTAGAGCTCGCCGCGGACGCCTACCAGGGCACCGACGACAAGCCTCGTCCGGCGCTGGTGGCACTGAGCCCGTACGGCAAGGAACTGCAGGCGCTGGCTCTCACCACGCCACCACAGCGGCGCCCCAGCCCGATGTGGGACGGCTGCATCGAGGCCGGTGACATTGCCCGCATCGTCAAGGAGGACTACGTCCACGTCATCGGTGACCTGCGCGGCTCCGGCCACTCCGGCGGTGAGCACATCGGCAACTACAACGCAGGCGGCGTCTCGCTCGGCCAGGACGCGTACGACTTCATCGAGTGGGTCGCGGAGCAGCCGTGGTGCGACGGCAACGTCGGCACGGTGGGCATCTCCTACTTCGGCTCGATGCAGGTGCTCGCCGCCGCCGAGCGCCCGCCGCACCTCAAGGCGATCTTCGTCTCCGGCGGCCACTACGACTTCTACGAGACCACCTATCACGGTGGCATCATGTGGTTCATGCCCCGTGCTGCCCGCGAGGGCCGCGGCGGCGATTCCGGCTGGGCGTTCACCGACAACGTCAAGTCCCGCATGATCGAGAAGTACTCCCCCGAGGAGCTGAAGAAGCTCGTCCAGAAGCGCCTGCAGGACCCGGACGTCGCCGCCTGGCCGAACCTGGTCCACGTCCTGAACTACCCGAAGAACCACGAAGCCTGGTTCGACATCGTCATGAACGAGCTGGACGGGGACTGGTATGAGGAGCGCAACCCGATCACGCTGGCCCCGAACATCGACATCCCGGTGTGGCTGCAGCTGGACCAGGGCCGCGGCTGGACCCTCGACGGCACCATCGAGCTTTTCAACGAGCTGAAGGGCCCGAAGAAGCTCGACATCGGCCCCTACCCGCCGATGCAGTCGCGCCCGTTCATCGAGGAACACGACAAGATGTTCCGGTGGTACGACTACTGGATCAAGGGCATCGACAACGGCGTCATGGACGAGCCGGCCGTGAGTGTCTTCGTGGAGGGCTCCCGCGAGGTGGTGACCGCGGACCAGTGGCCGCCGAAGGACATCGAATACACGTCCCTGTATTTGCGCCCGCGCCACAAGCTGTCCAGGGAGCCGGAGCTGATGGGTACGGAGTACGCGGCCCCGGACGGTTTCTACCAGGCGCCGCTGACGGTGACGGACAGGGTGGAGATCCTGAGCTGGAGCACGGAGCCGTTCGAGGCGGACACGGAGCTGATCGGCGCCGGTGCCGCGCACATCTTCGCGGAGATCGACCAGCCGGACACCAACTTCATCCTGCGCCTGTGGGACTACGCCCCCAACGGCAAACGCCAGCTGACCACCAGCGGCTACCTCAAGGCCTCGCACCGCGAGCTCGACGGGCGGACCACCGAGGGCAACCCGTACCACCCGCACACCCGCTCCGTTCCCGTGGAACCTGGAACGGTCGAGGAGTATGTGCTGCGCCTCTACCCGTTCGCGAATACGTTCAAACCCGGCCACAAGCTGACGCTGGAACTCTCGAACGGCGAGCCCCTGGCCGACGAGCACAATTCGCTGCTGCCGCCGGATGCCTTCCACCTGCCGGTGGGCCGGCCCGTGACCCATAAGATCTACCGCGACGCCGCCCATCAGTCCAGGCTGGTGCTGCCGTTCACCACGGGCAAGGCGGCGGAGGGCCGGGCGAACTGACCCTACCGGTCATCTGGTGCTTCCTGCTCACTCAGCCAGCAGGAAGCACCAGTTCTCGACCATCAGATCCAGCGAAGTATCGCGGTCCACCGTCCAGCCGAGCCGCATCCAGCGCCGGGAAAAGAACTCCAGTTCCCCGAAGGCCAGCGCGCACCGCACTCGGCGGCTGATCGGGTCAAACCGCCCGGCCCGGTCAAGGCCCGCCTGCATGTCATCGATCGCCGAGTCGAACCACTGATCAAGGGCCGTCTGGATATCCGGTTCACTGGCCGCCGCCTGATGCGCCGCCACGACGTAAGGGCGGATCTCGGCCCACTGGTCGAATTTCCGCGCAAGCCAGGTCCGGATCAGCTCACGGTCCCCGGATTCCACCACTGAAAGCAGCGGCGGGACATCCGCCTCAGTCAGCATCTGATTGGAGCGCTCGACAAGCGACCGCATGAGCTGGCCCTTGGACGGAAAGTGCGAGTAAAAGGTGGCCCTGGTGGTGCCTACGGAAGCGGCGATGTCATCCACCGTGGTGGCGGCATACCCCTTCTCCTCAAAAAGCTCCAGCCCCTTCTCGAGCAAGAGCCGGCGGGTCATCTGCTTCTGAGCTTCTCGAATGCTTGCCACTCCCCCAGAGTAATGCAAGATTCACCATGTAATTTTACTTGACACTTTGTATAGTCAATGCCTATGTTGTTACCGACATCACATCCGGGTGCCATCGCGACGACGCGAAAAGAGGACAACGTGCCTCGCTGCGGGGGCCTTGATTCCGGCGGCACCGCCGCCGCCATCACGACCCGGCGCCGCCTCCCCGACCACTAACCGCCGTCGGACGCCTCGCTTTTCACCCTGTTCCACCCGATTGCCCGTATCAAACAAGGGAGTTTTCCATGAGCACTGATCCCAGAACCGTTCCACCCCAGACCTACCCGCCGCAGCAGGCACCGCCTGCGGCGCAGTCCCCTGCCGAAGCTGCAACCGACGCCGCCCAGTTGGCGCTTCCGCGGCTGCGTGTGAAAGGCACGCTGGCAACGGCCGCCGTCGCCGTGATGGTCGCGCAAATCGCCAACGCGCTTCCCGGCTCGCTCAATGGCGAGTTCCAGACGACCTTCAACGCCGTAGGGTCCCAGTTGACCCTGATCGCGGCAGCGTTCATGATCCCCGTCGTCGTGTTCGAGCTGACCTTTGGCCTGCTGGGCGACAAGCTCGGCCACAAGAAGCTTGTCATGGGCGGCTCCCTGCTCATGGCGATCGGCTCACTGGTCTGCACCCTGGCTCCGACCGTTGAGGCGATGTGGATCGGTTCGGCCCTGAACGGCCTCGGCGCGGGAGCCATCTTCCCCGCCTCCCTCGCCCTCGTTGCCGCCGTCACTCACGATGCGCGGGCGCGAGCCAGGGGAATTGCCATGTGGGCGGGATTCCTGTCCGTCGGCGCGGCGCTGTCACCGCTGCTCGGCGGCACCTTGGCCAGCCTCGGCTCCTGGCGGGGCGCCTACGGCACGGTTGCCGTCCTTAGCGTGCTGACCGTGATTTTGGCGCTGCTGGTCGCGGCAGAACACAAGGCGGCCCAGGGCCGCAAGCCGGACTGGTGGGGCCAGATCACCTTTGCCCTCGGCCTGATCCTCGTCCTCTTCGGCCTCGTCAAGGGCCCCGAAGACGGCTGGGGCGGCTCTCACGTCATCTTCCCGTTCGTCGCCGGCATCGCTCTGATGCTCGCGTTCGTCCTCATTGAGACGCGCGTCGAATCGCCGCTGCTGGATCTGCGGCTGTTCCGCAACCGCGGCTTCACCATTTCCTCGATCGTCGCCGTCGTCGGGATGTTCGCGTTCCTCGGCAGCCTCTTCTCACTGAGCATGTGGCTCGGCCCGGTCCAGCACCAGAACCCCATGAACATCGGCCTGCTGTTCATCCTGCTGCAGGGCCCGACGTTCGTGCTGGTTCCGCTGATCTCCCGCCTGCTCACCCGCGTCGCGGGCCGCTGGATGCTCACCGCGGGCTTCCTCCTGATGGCCGCTGGCGCGCTGATGGCATCCGGCCTGGACGTAACGAACATGTCCATGACCCCGTTCATCACCCCGGCCCTGCTGCTCGGCGTCGGCTTCGCCCTGACCCTGAGCCCGATGACCGCGATCGCCCTGAACACCGTCCCCCTGCACCTGGCCGGCATGGCCAGCGCCACCACCAACCTGCTCCGCGACCTGGGCTTCGCTCTCGGCCCGGTGCTGGCAGGCGCCGTGGCCCTGAGTACCGCGGGCGCCACCCTGGGCGCCTCGCTGCAGACCGCCACGCTCCCCGTCGACCAGGCCGGTCCGGCCACCGCGATCTTCCAGGCCGGCGGCCCGATCGCGCTCAACAGCCTGCCGCCGGGAGCCCCCGGCTCCGCAGCCCACGAGCTCGCCCTGCAGTCCCTGGGCAACGGATTCTCCGATGCCTTCATCGTCTGCGCCATCGCGGCGGCCGCCGCGGCCCTGCTCACCCTCATCGGCCTGCACGGCGTCCGCGACACCCACCCCGCCTCCGAGGCCTTCGTGGACCCGCTGGTGGAATCCGCCCAGTCCTGAACGGTTTGAGCTCTTACAGTCCCCGGGCCCGCCTGCCATCGAAGCCCTCGATGGCAGGCGGCCCAGCGGCGCGGGGCGACCCCCTCCAGCCGACCGGTCGGGTGGCCGCGCTGACGTCGTCCGTCCGAAGGGACCCCGTAGTTGTGCTAAATTTCGGCCCATGATCTCGCACCCGCCAAGCCACGATACCGACGGACCTACAGCCGCCGCCATCGGGCTGTTGGCGTCGAAAGGCTATGACGCAACGTCCGTTGACGAACTTGCGGACGCCGCGGGCATGAGCCGCAGCACCTTCTTCCGAAAGTTCGGATCAAAGGAGGACGTTGTTTTCGCGGACCACGAGCGGATCCTGGGGCAGGTGACCGATCGACTGGCGGAATCGATGCAGGAACCGCTCGCGGCGATCGAGGACGCGGCGCTGCTGGTCTTCAACCACCACGTACGGAACCCGGAAACGTCGCGCGCCCGGTATGAGCTGATGCAGTCCGTGCCGGCCCTCCGGGACCGGGAGCTGGTCACTTCCCACCGGTACGAGAGGGCGTTCCTGCTGCACCTGCTGGATAGGATCCCCGACGGCGAGCACCGTGAATACAAGGCTGTTGCCTTCGCGGCAGCCGCGGTCGCCGTGCACAACGCCTTCCTCCGGCGATGGCTCCGCACGACAACTGCTGCCGCGGAAACTGCGGCGGCAGACCGGGAGAGATCAACTGCGCTTGCAAACGAACTCCGGGCTCTCTCCGAGATCTTCCGGCCGGCGTTGTACAGCCCGCCGGCGCCGGTTCCGGCGTCCCAGGCGTCCCCCGCCGTTGTAGTCACCGTTCTGACGGCGGGCGCGGACAAGGACGCGATCGTGCAGGCGGTCCGCGATGCCCTGTCCTGACGCCTTGTCCTGACGCACGGTCCTGAGCACTCTCCCGCCGCCCTGCCGCGACGTCCCGTTCTGACGTTGACACGCATCGGCTGACACTGAGTTTCTTGACGTGGAACTGCGTTTCAATGCATCCTTAGTCGACGTGGTGTGAGCCACGGCACGTGGGCGCCCAGGCCCCGACGCGAGACAGAGGACGAACAGATGACGACGACGTCACCCGCTACCGGGTTCACCGCCGCAGAGCCGGCGGGCCAATTTCCCGTCGGCACCATAGAACCGGACTATGTCCTGACCGAGGCATTGGGCACCGACCCTGCGACCGTATTCGCCGATATCAGCGGCGCCGATCGCAGCTACTGGGAACGCGCCCGCCACTTCGTCCAGAACGAGGTCCTTCCGGCTATTGACGGCTACTGGGAGCGTGCTGAATACCCGATGCACCTGGTCAGCCGCCTCGGCGAACTGGACCTGCTGCGCGACGGCGTTCAGGTGGACGGTTTTGCGCCGATGAGCAGGACGGCGGCCGGGCTGGTGACCATGGAAATCAGCCGCGGCGACGGCTCCGTGGCAACCATGATCGCGGTGCAGGGCGGTCTTGCCTTGCGGTCCATCGCGGAGTGCGGGTCGGCCGAGCAGAAGAAGCGGTGGCTTCCGGGGATCGCGGACGGCAAGGAATTCGCCGCGTTCGCGCTGACGGAACCCACCCACGGCTCGGACGCGGTGGCCCTGGAATCCACGGCCACCAGGACGGCAGGCGGTTTCCTTCTCAACGGAGAGAAGAAATGGATCGGCAATGGCTCCGTCGGCGGAGTGAGCGTCGTTTGGGCCAGGGGCGAAGACGGCCAGGTTCACGGCTATCTGGTCCCGCAGGACTCCCCCGGGTACACCGCCACAACAATCGAAGGCAAGCTCGCTTTGCGGGCCATCTGGCAGGCCCACATCCGGCTGGAAAACGTCTTCGTCCCGCACGGGAACGTGCTGCCGGGGGCACGGTCCTTCAAAGACACGGCACGGGTATTGCTGGCCACGCGGCTGGGCGTCGCGTGGTCCGCCGTCGGGCATGCCACCGCGTGCTACGAAACCGCGGTCCAATACGCCAAGCAGCGTCAGCAGTTCGGCCGGCCACTGGCAGCCTCCCAGATCGTGCAGGAACGGCTGGCCCGAATGCTCAGCGAACTGGCCACGATGCAGCTGATGGTGGTTCAGATGAGCCGCCTCGACGAAGAAGGGGCACTCACGCCCGAACAGGCATCACTCGCCAAATACACGTGCACGCGCACGGCCCGTTCCATAGCCTCCAATGCCCGGGATCTCCTCGGCGGCAACGGCATCCTGCTGGCAAACCGCGTCGCCCGGCACCTCGCCGACATCGAGGCCATCCACACCTACGAAGGCACCGAAACGATGCAGGCCCTCATCATCGCGCGCGGGATCACCGGCATCTCCGCCTTCGCCTGACCACCGGCCTTGAGCCGCCTGCCTTGGCCCACACTATGCCTGTCACCCCGAAAGGACTTTTCTTGAACCAGAACCCCCACATCCCTGTCATCCTCGGCGGCGCCCGGACCCCCTTCGGCCGCTTCCGCGGCGGCCTCACGGCTTTCTCCTCAAGCGAGCTGGGCGCCCACGCCATCCGCGCCGCGCTCGACCGCACCGGCGTCACCCCCGACCAGATCGAAGCCGTCATCGTCGGCCAGGTGATCCAGGCCGGAGCAGGCCAAGGCCCCGCACGCCAGGCCAGCCTGGCCGCCGGGATCGGCTGGGATGTGCCCACGGTGACGGTGAACAAGCTGTGCCTCTCCGGACTGACAGCCGTGATCGACGCGGCCCGAATGATCCGCGCGGGTGAAGCAGACTTCATCATTGCGGCCGGTCAGGAATCCATGACAAACGCACCCCACCTGGTGCCCGGGCTCCGGGCCGGCGTCGTCATCGGGGACGCTCCGATGCTCGACTCGCTGAACCGCGACGGGCTCCAGGATCCGGTGAGCGGCTTGCTGATGGGCGAGGCCACCGACGCAGGAAACGCCGAGCGCGGCATCACCCGCGCCGAGCAGGACGCTGTCGCGGCCCGGTCCCACCAGCGGGCCGAAGCGGCGCGCGCCGCCGGCCTGTACGCCGACGAGATCGCCCCGATCGACGTCCCCCAGCGAAAAGGGCCAGCGCTGACGCTCCGGCACGACGAAGGCATCCGCCCCGAGACCACCGCCGAATCCCTGGCGCAGCTCCGTCCCGCCTTTTCGAAAGACGCAACGGCAACCATCACCGCAGGATCCTCGTCCCCGCTCTCCGACGGCGCCGCGGCCCTGGTGATCGCAAGCAAGGCGGCAGCCGAAGCCGCAGGGCTCGAGTGGATCGCCGAAATCGGTGCCCACGGCCAGACGGCGGGACCGGACGGATCCCTGCACTCCCAGCCCGCCCGCGCAATAGAACGCGCCCTCAAGAGCGAGGGCCGGACGGCCCAGGACCTTGATCTGGTCGAGATCAACGAGGCCTTCGCGTCCGTGCTCATCCAATCCGCCAAGGACCTCGGCATCGAGCCGGACGCCGTCAACGCCGAGGGAGGCGCCATTGCTCTCGGGCACCCGGTGGGGGCTTCGGGCGCGCGCCTGGTCCTGCACCAGGCGCTGGCCCTGAAGCGCCGCGGCGGAGGCATCGGCGTCGTAGCTCTCTGCGGCGGCGGCGGCCAGGGCGACGCCCTGATCCTCAAGGCATGACCATCCCAACGAAGAAGAAGGCCATGAAAACCACCAACCACGACGACGGCTTTGGAACCATCTCCGTCGCAGCCATCCTGGCCGAATCCGCACGCAGGACGCCGGACAGCATCGCCCTGATCGTCGGCGAGGACGAAACCAGCTACGCCAGCCTCTGGCGTGAGACCCGCGCCTACGCCGGGGCGCTGCGCGCGCGGGGCATCGGCCCCGGAGATGCCGTCGCCGTCCTGATCCCCAACGTCCCGGACTTCGCCCGGGTGTATTACGCCATCCTGGCCCTGGGCGCCGTCGTCGTTCCGGTGCACGCCCTGCTCAAGGCACGCGAAATCGAATACGTGCTCCAGGACAGCGGCGCCATGATGTTGGTCTGCGCCGCATCCCTGCTGAAGGAAGGCGCTGCGGGCGCCGCCACCGCCGGAACCGATCTCCTGACAGTGATGGCGGCGGACGACGACGGGCTGCCGCGGCTCGAAGACGAGGCCGCCGGGTCCCGGCCAATCGACAGCTACGTCCCGTGCCGGCCCTCCGACACCGCCACGATCCTCTACACCTCCGGCACCACGGGCAAGCCGAAGGGCGCCCTTGGCACGCATTCCGCCCTGGTGGAACAGACCAGCGTCCTGCTGACAAGCGTCATGGACTTCAAGCCCGGCGACGTCCTCTTCGGCGGATTGCCGCTGTTCCACACGTTCGGCCAGACCGTCGTTCTCAACACGGGACTGCGCGCGGGCGCCACCGTGGTCATGATGCCCCGCTTCAGCGGCGATGGCGCCCTGAACCTGATGGCACGGCACAAGGTGAACATTTTCGTCGGTGTGCCGACCATGTATGTGGCGCTCCTTGAAGCGGCCAAGACGGTCGGCGCCCGCCCGGCCGCCCTGCGCTACGGCATCTCCGGCGGTGCATCCCTCCCGCTGGCCGTCATGGACAAGTTCCGCGACGTCTTCGGCGTGGAGATCCACGAAGGTTACGGACTGACCGAGACGTCCCCCGTTGCCGCATTCAACCACGTCGGCACAGCACCCCGGCCCGGCACCATCGGCGTCCCGATTTGGGGCGTCGACATCGAAATTGCCCGCGCCGAAACGGTCGAAAGCATCGAGCTGCTGCCCTGCGGCGAACTTGGCGAGCTCGTCATCCGCGGACACCTCCTGATGAAGGGCTACCTCAACCGGCCGGAGGCCACCGCCGAGGCAATTGTCGACGGCTGGTTCCGCACCGGGGACCTTGGGACGAAGGACGACGACGGCTACCTGAGAATCGTTGACCGCAAGAAGGACATGATCATCCGCAACGGCTACAACGTGTACCCCCGCGAGGTGGAGGAAATCCTCCTCACCCACCCGGAAGTCGTCAGTGCCGCCGTCTACGGAATTCCGCACGACGTCCACGGCCAGGAAATTGCCGCCGCGATCGTGCTCGACGCCGGAGCCACGGCCACCGAGGCAGACCTGATGGAATTCGCCAGCGCCCAACTCGCCGCGTATAAATATCCTCGCGTCGTCAGGCTGCTCGAGGAGCTCCCCCTCGGGCCCAGCGGAAAAATCCTCAAGCGCAACCTGGCTGCCGAATCCGTCGGATCCTAACGGCCCTACCCCGTCGGCGGCGGCCAAGCCCAGGATATCCGCCGGCTCCACCGACATTCCGCTCCTCAGATAAGGACCCGACTCATGACTGAGACCAGCCGCAAGGACTACAACACCATCGACGTTCCCGTGCGCGGCGGCCTTCTCCATGCCGCCGTCTGGGGAGAAGAGAATCCTGCGTCGCCGACCATCCTCGCCGTGCACGGAGTGACGTCCTCGCACATGCAGTGGACGGTCCTGGCGGATGCCCTCCCCGGCGTCCGCATCATCGCGCCGGACCTGCGGGGCCGAGGGCGCAGCAACGCGCTGCCCGGACCCTTCGGCATGGCCGCCCACGCCCAGGATCTGGCGGCTCTCCTGGATGCCGTCTCCGCCGGCCCCATTGTGGTCCTCGGGCACTCCATGGGCGCCTTCGCCGCGCAAGTCTTTGCCCACGCCTATCCGCAACGGGTGAGCTCGCTGCTGCTGGTGGACGGCGGCCTTCCGCTTCCGCTGCCGCCCGGAGTCAGCGTGGACCAGGCCATTGATGCGATTCTCGGGCCCGCGGCGGCCCGTCTGTCGATGAGCTTCCCGGACCACGAAACATACTTGGAATTCTGGCGCCGTCACCCAGCCTTTGCCGACGACTGGAACGATGCCGTCGAAGCTTACGCGCGGTACGACTTGCTCGGCGAGGCTCCGAACCTTCGTCCCTCGACCACCATCGAGGCAATGACCGAGGACTCGAGAGATCTCCTGGCCGGCGACTCAGTCCGGCATGCCCTTCAGGACCTGAACCACCCCGCCGTCCTGCTGTGGGCGCCTCGCGGGCTCCTCAACGAATCCCCCGGCCTCTACACCCACGAATCCGTTGACGCCTGGGCCGGCAGCCACCGGTCACTGCGGGCCGAAGTGATACCCGAGGTCAACCACTACACAATCGTTATGGGAAGCTCAGGCGCGGCCCGGGTGGCCGCCGCGGTCAAGGAGGCCCTGGACTCCGACCGGACCGGCACGGCAGGCCGGTACACACCAGTTGACTAACCCGCCGCGTTGAAGACGCAGTGTTCGGTGTTTCCGCAAGGCCATGGCCGCACCCGGGCCGAGCCGGTACAACTAAGTCATGACGACCTTTCCCTTGGTGCTCGGTCCCATGATGCGGTACGTGGATGAGACCTCGGCGAGTGTCTGGGTGGAGACCCGAACTGCTGCCCGCATCTCGGTCCGCGCGGGCGGCAGGGGGTGGGAAGCCAAGACGTTCGCAGTGCACGGCCACCACTACGCCCTGGTGGAGGTGGACGGACTCGAGCCCGGAACGGTCACGTCCTACGCCCTGGACGTCAACGGAACGCAGGTCTGGCCCGATCCCGCGTCCGGGTTCCCGCCGTCGGTGATAGCGACGCTGAAGCCTGGCAAGCCGCTGCGGATGGCCTATGGCTCCTGCCGGACCAGTGTGCCGCATGACGAGTCCGGCAACCGGACCCACGGCGTCGATTCGCTGCGCGCCTTCGCGCTGAGGATGACCACCGGCGGTGAGCTGCCGTGGCCGGATCTGGTGGCCTTCATCGGGGACCAGGTCTATGCCGACGTGACCAGTGAGCAGATGCAGGAGTTCATCCGCGGCCGACGCGACATCAAGGCACCCCCGGGCGAGGAGCTCAAGGACTACGAGGAATACGCCCACCTGTACTTTCTGGCCTGGTCGGACCCCGCGAACCGGTGGCTGTTGTCCACCCTGCCCAGCGCCATGATCTTCGATGACCACGACATCCGCGACGACTGGAACACCTCGCTGAGCTGGAAGAAGAAAATGGAAGCCACCTCCTGGTGGCACGGGCGGATTGTCGCGGGGCTGGCCGCGTACTGGGTCTACCAGCATCTGGGCAACCTGTCACCGCAGGAACGGGCCGGGGACGCTGTCTGGCAGCAGATCGTCCGGCACACGGGCGAGGACGAAATCGACGTGAGCTCGGAACTGGACAGCTTCGCGGACCGGGCTGATCGGGACCCGGATTCCTACCGGTGGAGCTACTGCCGGGATTTCGGTGACACGCGGCTGATCGTGGTGGACTCCCGCGCCGCCCGGCACCTGGCGCCGGACGCCCGCGCCCTGGTGGACAGAACGGCAATGGCCTGGCTAGACGACCGGATGCGTGGCGGATTCCGCCACCTGCTCGTGGCGACATCGCTGCCCTTCCTGCTGCCGATGGGCCTGCACTACGTCGAGTCCTGGAATGAGGCCGTGTCCCAAGGTGCGTGGGGGAAGCTTGCCGCCCGGGCCGGCGAGAGCCTACGCCAGGCGCTGGACCTTGAACACTGGGGCGCCTTCCAGAACAGCTTCCGGGACATGGCAGCCATCGTGACCGATGTCGCCGACGGCAAACGCGGCACGGCGCCGGACACCATTACCTTCCTCTCCGGAGACGTCCACTACTCCTACGCGTCCGAGGTGGAACGCGCCTCGGGCAGCCGGATCGTGCAGGCCGTCTCATCCCCTATCCGCAACCCGCTGCCCCGGCTGATGAGGTCCTTCGCGGCCGTCATGTCCTACGCGCTGGCCACGCCGGTAGGCGTCCTGGTGGCGCGCTCGGCCAAGGTGCCGGACCCGCCGTTTCGCTGGTCCGGGATCAAGGGCCCATGGTTCGACAACAACCTCGCCTGCCTGGAGGCCACGCCGGAGGGGCTGAAACTCTGGTGGCAGACCGGCGTCGTGGACGGTGGCGACCACTTGCACCCCAGGCTGGAACGTGTCGCCGCCGTCACGGTGGCTCCGCGGAGCGCCGCCAATAGTTCCGGACCCGTCTAGGATTGCCGGGCCGGCCTGGCGGCGCGGACAGCGGCATACAGCGTGAACCCCTTGTGTCGAGGACGACCCTCTACGCCGGCTGCGGTCCTGCGTTCGACGTGCCGGCCGGGGCATTGGCCGCATCGGCATAGTGGCGTTGCCGGCGGCTCGCCAGCAGGAAGGGCACCGCAATCAACTCGATCGCGCCGCCGATCGCGAGCGAGGCCGGGTAGCCGTACACATCAGCCGCCCGGCCGAGCAGCGGCTGCACCACCACGCCACCGCTGGAGCCCATGAGCGAGTCGAAGCTGAGCACTGTTGCCCGTTGCTTCGAGGCGATCATGTCGTTCAAGTACGCCTGCCGCACCGGGATGCCCGCCGAGGAAATCAGGGCCCAGAGCGCCAAGAGCACCAAAGCCACCCAGAACACGCGGGTGAACCCGAGCGCGGCCAGGATCATTGCGTCCAGGATGCCGCTCAGAATCAACACCGTCGTGCGCTTTCCCACGAGACGCCGGACATGGGGCGCCATCCAGCCGCCGAGCACCTGCGCTCCGGCCACGATGGCTGCGGCGAGGCCCGCCACCGAATACGCGTGAGGGTCCCCGAACAGCTCAAGCAGGTACGGTTGCAGGGCGTAAAACACGTAGATTCCGACGCCGGCGCTGAAGGGGGCGGCCAGCATCACGTAGCGTACGGGCGGATTCTTCAGGCCATTCTCGATCGAGGCCGACAGTACGGCCCGGGTCGCCTTAACCGGATGGGTGGAGCGTTCGGGGGTGAATCCGACGTCGCGCATGAGACCAAAGGCGACGACGAACATGACCAACAGCACGCCGACGCGCAGCAGAAACGGTACTCCCAGATTGGTGGCCTGTGCGATCACGCCGCCGGCCACCGAGCCGACGAGCATCGCGACGCCGGAGACCATCTGCCCCCGCCCGAGCACCGCCTCCATCCCGCCTTCATACCCGGAGTAGCGCAAGGCGTCGACGAGCCAGGCCTCGACCGCACCGGAGAAGAAGGTGAAGCCCAGGCCGAGCAGGACCGACACGACTGCCCACGACCAGAACGGGGCGGACAACTGCCACAGCAGGTAGTAAAGGTACGTGGATCCGGCCAGGGTCACGGTGCCCAGCAGAAACGACACGCGGCGCCCCCAGCCGTCGGCAACCACCCCGGTGGGCACCTCGAACAGCACCATGCCGGCCGTGAAAAAGGCGTTCGCGGCAAACGCCTCGAAATTGCTGAGCCCGGCATCCAACAGGAAGAGGGTGTTGATCCCCCAAATGAACGAGGCCGCAAGGGTATTGCCCAGCGTCAACGTGAGAAAGATGCGCTGGATCTTTCGGGCGGCGACGGTCATCCCGTCGCCGCCCCCGCCAGGGCGAACGGGAAGCACGAGGCAATTCTCGTCCCCCGTGCCGGTGCGCGCCAGATGCCCCGTCACTCCGCGGGCATTTGGCGGCGCAACCGGCGCCGGACAGCCTCATCCCGGAAAACCGCACCGCCGGCATGGCTGTGCTCTCCTTGGGCCGGCGGGTTATGCCGATGCGGCGGGGGTGACGTTTTCGAGGACGACGGCCAGGCCCTGGCCGACGCCGATGCAGATCGCGGCGACGCCCCAGCGCTGACCGGTGGCCTGCAGGGTGCGGGCCAGGGTGCCCAGGATCCGCCCGCCCGAGGCGCCCAGCGGGTGGCCCATCGCGATCGCGCCGCCGTGCCGGTTCACGATCGAGGCATCGATGCCCCAGGCGGTGATGCAGGCCAGGGACTGCGCGGCGAACGCCTCGTTCAGTTCGACGGCGCCGACCTGGTCCCAGCCGATCCCGGCCTTCGCGGGGGCCTTGTTCGCGGCCTCGACCGGGGCGTAGCCGAAGTACTGCGGGTCGTTCGCGTGCGCGCCGCGCCCGGCGATCCTAGAGATATGAAGTGTGGTGGTCGGCTGACGTACGACTGGAACCCCGGGTTCAAAGAGGTTCGTGGGTTGCCCGTCCGGTGGTCTGGCCCGCAGTTTGCTGCGGGTGTGGACTGGTAGAGCCACATTTGAACGTCTGGAGGTTCCAGTCATGCATAAGCGTACCTATGTCGGTTTGGATGTCCATGCGCGCAGCGTCAAGGGCTGCGCGATTGATCGTGAGACCGGTGAAATTCTGCGACAGAGCCTGGCCGCCAACGATGCCGGGATCGCCGAATGGGTATCCGGGCTGCCGGGCCCGGTCTTGGTTGTCTATGAGGCAGGTCCCACGGGTTTCGGGCTGGCCCGGTGCCTGAATGCGGCGGGGATCGAGTGTGTGGTCGCGGCCCCGTCCAAGCTCCAGCGGCCGTCCGGAGACCGGGTGAAGACCGATGCCCGGGCTGCCGAGCATCTGGCCCGGCTGGCCCTGCTGGGCCAGATCACCCCCGTTCGGGTCCCGGGTCCCTCACAGGAAGCGGCCCGGGACCTGGTCCGTGCCCGCGAGGACGTCCGGTCGGATCTGATGCGGGCCAGGCATCGTGTCTCGAAGCTCTTGCTGCGCCACGGACTGGTCTACTCCGGCGGCCATGCCTGGACCGAAACCCACCACACCTGGCTGCACCGGCAGCACTTCGACGACGCTGCCCTGCAGGCCGCCTACGAGGCCGGTCTGGAGACGGCCGAGCTGACGCTGGACCGCAGAAACCGTTTGGACGCGAAGATCACCGCGATGGCGGCCACCGAGCCGTATGCCCCGGTTGTGCGGGCCCTGATGTGTCTGCGCGGGATCTCGGTGCTGACCGCGTTCGGCCTCGCGGTGGAAATCGGCGACTGGAACCGCTTCACCGGCTCCACCATCGGCGCGTATCTCGGTTTGGTCCCCTCCGAGCATTCCTCGGGGGCGTCCCGGGCCCAGGGACCGATCACCAAGACCGGGAACACCCCCGCCCGCCGGCTGCTGGTCGAGGCCGCCTGGCACCACCGCCGGCCCTACACTCACCCACGCCGTGAAGTGCGTGCCCGCTGGGACGCGGCCGATGAAGCGTCCCGGGTCCGTGGCCACCAGGGCAACCACCGGCTGCACCACAAGTGGGAGCAATTCGAGGCCCGGCACAAACGCCGGGTCATCGCGGACGTCGCCGTCGCCCGCGAACTGGCCGGCTGGTGCTGGTCCCTGGCCGCCCCCGTCCAACAGGAACATCCATGGACCGATGACTAGACGTACCGTTCCCGGCGCCCGACCAACGGCCCGGCAGCGTGGAGGAGACCCGCGACTCGGCTATGGACAACCGGCAATCGCCGGCGACGCCCGACATTCCTAGACCGGCGGCACCCCTCCAGCCGCAAACCTCGTCCTGCGGTAACCAACCCGCGCATATCAGCCTGACAGCGCTCCTCGTCGAAGATGACGCGCCAGCCACGTAGGACGACGCCGAAGAACGGATACGAAGTGAGCGGTCCAGGACAAACCAGCCCTGGGCCGCTCACCCTTGCCCTCTTGACAGGCAACCCCTACATATCAGCCGAGGCAAGATCCAACAACTTCCCCTCGGCGTCACGCCAACCAGGCCCGGGTAAGCCCGGGACGGTATCCGTCGTGCGGGCCGCCCTCCCCCGGCACCGGGACGCCGTCATCATCACCGTCCCTTATGAACTGCCCAGATCGATGTCGACGCATCCAAGGCAATCGCCTCAAAGCGTTGCCGCAGTTCAGGAGAAACGGACTCTACTGCGGACTCCGCACGCGCAAGGTCGTAGTCCGCGACAACAAATACTTCGAAAAAGCTCCGGCGTGCCACGATGCCGGCCGCTGCTCCGCCCGCACCGCCGGCGCCTATGCATAGAATCCTCATTGATGTCCTTCCCAGTTGTTGGGCTCCGGACTTCCGAATCTCCGGCGTTACCGCAGACGGGATCGACAGGTGCGAATCCAAGGCGCCGAGATGTGCGGGAATGCGGTGGCCGCGGGTGGTGTCATGCGCTCAGTCCTGCGGACAGCCCGCCCCGGCAGCGGGAGCCACGGCGCCGGCCTGGGATTCATTGACGGCGCGTCTCAGGCTTGTCCGAGCGCCGGCGCAGTGTGTAACCGCGGAAGAAGCCCGGCTTCCGGATCCACCAGATCCCCATGAGCACGGCCCCGATCAGCAGGCCGCCAACGCCGACGACTGCCTCGGCCCCGATACCAAAAATCGTCACGTTGTTGCCGTCTGCGTCTTTCAGCCAATCAGGCTGGCCGAAGTTGGACAGACCATAGACGAAGACGGCCGCGAGAATGAGACTGCCAACCGCCGGGAACAGTCCTCGCATGACGAAGTTCCGGAACGACGTCGTAAGTGTCTTGCGGTAGAACCAGACGCAGGCGATGCCGGTCAGTCCGTAGTAGAACGCGATCATCAGCCCGATCGACCCAATCAGGGCGAGCAGAAGGGCCGGGTTGATGAACGTGAAGACGATGAAGAAGAACGCGGAAACGACGCCCATGCCGAGGGTGGACCAGGTCGGCGTGAGGTATTTCGCGTGGATTCGTGCGAAATGTTCCGGGATCGCCTTGTAGACCGCCATCGAGAGCGCGGTGCGTGCTGTCGGAAGGATGGTGGTTTGCGTCGAGGCCGACGCCGACGTCAGGATGGCGAATCCGAGAAGCGTCATGAGGATCGCTCCAACCGGACCTTCGCCGAACAATGTCGGTCCGATGGCCGAAAAGACGTCAGCCGAGTTGGCCGGGTTTGCCAGCCCAATTCCCGAGTCGCCGACGCCGGCAAAGGCCACGGTGGAGACAGTCACGACCGCATAGGTAGCCAGCAGGAGAACCGTGCTGATGATGGCCGCGCGCCCGGGGGTCTTCGCTGGGTCCTTCGTCTCCTCATTCACCGAGACCGCGCTGTCCCAGCCCCAGTAAATGAAGATCGCAGTCAGCATTGCCGGGGCAACAGTCTGGCCAAAATCGAGGGTGAACGGGTTGAACCAGTCCCACGACGGGATGAGCGAGTACGGCTCGGCGGTTCCCGAATACACCTTGACCAGTGCGAACACCGCAAAGAAGATCAGGATGACGACTTCGAAGGAGAGCAGCACATACTGGACGAGGGCCGTGATCTCGATGCCCCGGTAGCAGATCCACGTCATCAGCGCGATCCACGCCAGACCTGCAATCGTCGTCGCAACGACGTTGCTCGCCAGATCCGCGACTGCCGGTATCCCGAATCCTCCGACAAAAGTGAACGAATACGCGCCGGCGATCTGGGCCAGATTGGACATGACGATCACGTCGGCGATGATGATGCCCCAGCCACCCATCCAACCGGGGACCGGGCCAAACGCCCGCGTCGCCCACGTGAAGGTTGTGCCGCAGTCGGGCTCCGCTTTATTCAGCTCCTGGTAAGCAACCGCGATGAGGTACATCGGGATGAAGGCGAGAAGGACTATTCCGGGTGCCTTGACTCCCGCGAAGACGGTGCCGCCGACGACGATGAATCCCAAACTGGCCGCGAGGCTGTAGGCGGGGGCCGTCGAAGCGACACCCACAACGACACTCGATAGGAGGCCGAGGGCACCGCCCTTCAGGCCCTTGCTGTCGACTTCCTTGGCTCCGGAATGAACGGTGCTTGCCATCTTGTCTCCCTAGCAAGGAACCGGCGGTGCCGGTAACGCCGGAGCCTAATGCCCCCTTAAACCAACCGCGGGATACACACATGCGTAACAATGCAAATAATCCAGCCTCCGTAGAAATCGCGCAAGGGGTGAGTTGAGCGCTCCGAGGGAATTCTGCGCGTGCCATCCCGCCCGCTGTTTCCGGCCGGCAGGTTGTGGCTGGCGTACCGACCCAGGGAACTCACCTGACCACACGCGCCCGCCGCGCGGCCATCAAACGCAAGCACCTCGTTCCACTCAGAAAAATACTTGACACTTCAACTTTCACGGCGTACATTTAGTTGTAGCTTCAATCATCACTCCTCCAAGAGAACAGACCCTGATGAACACCCTCCTGGCCCGCATATTCGGAAAGAAGACTCCCATGACGAACCTCACCATCATCGGCAACGGCAACATGGCCCGCGGCATCGCAACCCGTGCCCTCGCCGGCGGCCTGAGCGTCGAGATCCTCGGACAGGACGCCACCAAGGCCAAGGAACTGGCCGCCGAACTGGGCACCGGCGTCACCTTCGGCACCACCGCCGACGCCCCGCAGGGCGCCATCGTGGTCCTGGCCGTCCCATTCGACGCCGCCAAGTCCGTGGTCAGCACCTACGGCGCGGCCCTGACCGGCAAGACCATCGTGGACATCACCAACCCGGTGAACTTTGAGACCTTCGATTCCCTGGTCGTTGAACCCGGCACCTCCGCCGCCGAAGAAATCGCACGGCTTGCCCCCGCCGGCGCCAACGTCGTCAAGGCGTTCAACACCACCTTCGCCGGCACCCTGGTCGCCGGCGAGTCCGGCGGTCAGCCGCTGGACGTGTTCATCGCCGGGGACAACGCGGACGCCACCGCAGCGGTCAGCAGCCTCGTCAGCGCCGGCGGCATGCGCCCCCTGGTCGTCGGTCCGCTCAAGCGCTCCCGCGAACTCGAAGGCTTCCAGTTCGTCCTCATGACGATGCAGGCCAACCCGGAGTTCGCCGACTTCAACTGGGACACCGGACTTCAGGTCACCAAATAACCCGACGAGCAATAGACGTCAAAAAGACCACACACAAAAGGACGACGGCGGGAAGCTTCCCGCCGTCGTCCTCTTGCGTATGACGTGATGACAGCTGCGCCCGGCACTGAGGGGGTTCGGTGATCGTTCGATGAACATTGGGCGTCCTCCCGCTTCAGGCCGTCGGGAGCGACTTAAGCTGATGCGGAAGCCTTCGCCCCGCGGGGAGACCGGAGGGCGAAGCACCAACAGTGGAGAGCCGTGATGTCGTTAGAACATGCGGGGCGTAGACCGAAAGCGGAGATAGCCCACGCTCCCGTCTCCGGAGGCGCCGGCAATGAGACCGTCCCCGGCGTCTATGAGTCGGCACGCCGCGCCGCCGCGGACCGCATGGAACGTATCCTGGGACGTGCCAGCAAGCGGCTCCTGAAGCGCTCCGTGCCGACCAGCCTCGCCGCCATCACCAGCGGCACCGACTGGACAACGTGGCATTTCGTCGCCCAGTCCCTCGGCTGGCCCCTGGAAAACGAAGACGACGGCACTGCCTTCCTCAGCGTTGACGGCCGTATCTGCTTCTACCGCCGGTCCACAACCTTCGGCGGCGACGAATTCCTTACCTCTGACACCGTGCTGAGCACGTTCGAAGGCGGCAGCGCCACCAACAAGCTGATCAACCCCAAAGCTCTGGTCCCGGAGTCCGGCCGCGTGATCTCCCTGCCGGCCCGCAAACCGGGCAAAGAGCCGGCCTGGATGACCGCTCCGCAGCGCCTCGTCGAGTTCACCGGCAACCGTGCCATCGCGCGCTGGCCTCGGACGGCCCTCGACAACCTGGTGAATGTCGACTTTGACCGCAAAGGCAAGGTCTGGATCACCTACCCCCGCTGGGACAGCCACCAGAGCATCTCCCTGAAGGAATGGCTCACTTTGAGTACGGCCAAACTCCTGAGCCTCGATTGACCTGACGGCCATCCCTGGCACCGCGAACGAGCAGGGCGATTCTGGCCGAAGCCCCACCCGGATGCGCAACGTCAACCGGTCAGTACTCGCCCTTGATCACGAAGAAGGAGCCGCGAATAACCCCTGCCAGCTTCGACTTCTGGCGAGCGAACTTGAAGCGTGACGCCAGTTCCTCCGGAATCTCCATACCTTCGGCAAGTTTGAATCCGACCGCTCGCTTCCCGCCGTCCTCGATGCTGTACATGACGTTGATGGACAGCCCCGATTCGTAGAACACGTAGGCCATCCGCAAACCGTCCACTTCGAAGGCGGTCGCTTCGAGCGGGCGTGAGCCGATGACGATGTCGCGCTCGTCCTTGAGGATGCGGCTCACCCGCTCAACCACCTCCGGAACCTCGCTCGCAGGGCTCACAGTTAAGACGTGATCGTACTTGTTCCGGTAGTAGCGGCCCTCGTTGGCGCGCAACCCGGCGAGCGCCTCGGCAACGGGAGACGATTCCAGGCCGACAGTGGAAACGTTCTCGAAGTCAACGATGTACGGCATGCGCCCTCCTGGTCAGATGTGTTGGGACCAACGATAACGTGACGACGTGCTGCGCGGGCGTCCGAAACGTCGACCCCTTGCGGCGCCCGGCCGCGTTTGTAGACTGAGCAGGGATTCACCTATTCGGTTGGCAGGGGATGGGAATGAAAATGGCCACTTTTCGGGAACTCCACCACACTACGGCACCACTCCTGCTGCCCAATGCGTGGGACGTCGGATCCGCGTTGGCATTTGCGACAGCGGGATTCCCAGCCCTGGGCACCACCAGTTTTGGCATTGCGGCAAGTGCCGGCCTGCCGGACGGAGGCCGGTCCAGCAAAGCGGTAACCACCGCACTGGTGGCACAGCTGTGCCGCCTGCCTGTACACGTCACGGCGGACATCGAGGACGGCTACTCCGATGACCCTGCCGAGGTTGCGGAACTTGTGGCCCAACTGGCCGCCCTTGGCGTGGCCGGGGTCAACCTGGAGGACAGCACCGCCGGGCACCTGATCGATCCAGCAGCCTTCGCCGACAAGGTTGCCGCCGTCAAGCGACGCAGCCCGGCTGTGTTCATCAACGCCCGGGTGGACAACATATGGTTCGGCGAGCAGGCCACTGTGGATGCCGTCCTCCTCCGGGCGGGTCTCTACGCCGACGCCGGGGCAGATGGGATCTTTGTCCCCGGACTCGTGGCGCCGGAGGACATCCAGATCGTCACCGCCGGCATCGGGCTGCCGGTCAACGTGTTGGTCCATCCCTCGCTGACCGTTGCCGAGCTGGGTGATCTGGGGGTGCGGCGGGTGAGTTCCGGCTCCCTCCCGTACCGCGCGGCAGTTGACGCGGCGGTGAACGTGGTCTGCGCCCTGCGCGACGGCAAGCAGGCGCCGGCCGCCACTCCGTACTGGGAGATGCAATCCCGTCTCGTGTCATTCAGCCAGGGCCTCACGGGCTGACCGCCGTCATCGCGAACCGGCCACCCACCTCCCCGCAGACCGAACCCGTGCCGGAGGTGGTCACGGACCGGTGTAGAGAGTCCGACGGCCAGGGAGCGCACATTTTGCACACGCCCTTTGTGCCACCGCGGGTCGAGCTCCGGCACGGGCGGTGCCCAACTACCGCGCTCGATGTTGGGGCAATCCGACCTCCCTCCGCCAGCTTCTCGCACTGCTGGTTATCGCGTATATCGGAATGTATCGTTGAGTATCGTTCGGGATTCATTAAGGAGAGCAGCATGCGTAATTCATACTCGGCTGGCGGATTTGGCGGTCCCAACATCGACGGCATGTGGCAGGCCGTAGAAGAGCTGCGTTCAAGGTTTGAGAAGCGCTCGGGCACCCGCGCGGGGCGAGGCGAGGTGCGGTCCGCGGTGCTGGCCCTGCTCGCGGAGCGGCCGATGCACGGCTATCAGATCATCCGTGAAATCGAGGAGCGGAGCAATGGCAGTTGGAAGCCGAGCGCCGGCTCCGTCTACCCCACGCTGCAACTGCTGGCCGATGAGGGGTTGATCCGTGCCGAGGAGTCCAACGGTCGCAAGATTTACTCGTTGACCGAAGCAGGCCGGGAGGATGTAGCCCATGCCGATGCGTCAGCACCGTGGGAGTCAACGGGCCCGGCATCCGGCACCGGATTCGCGGCCCTGCCGAAGGCCGGCGTCGAGCTCGCGCAGGCCGCGTCCCAGGTGGGTCGCACCGGCTCTCCGGAGCAGGTGCAGCAGGCCGTGGCGGTGCTGAACGAGGCACGTCGTCGCCTGTATTCGATTCTCGCCCAGGACTGACGGGGGTGACGTCGGTTCGTCGGGACCGGGCAAATCCGGTCCCCGGCGCCGGAGACACCCGTGCCCGTTACCGTCGCATCCTGCGCTTCGCCGCGTGGCATCTCGCCGTGACCTGGTGGTTTGAGCTGCTCCTCCCCCGCATCGGGCTAGGCAGAGTTGCCGAGCGCACCCGGGCGAAGAGGATGCGGAGCTTCGCGCAGCACTTCCACGTGCTCGCGGTGAATCTGGGCGGCCTCATGATCAAGGTCGGCCAGTTCCTGTCGTCCAGGCTCGACGTGCTTCCGCCCGAGATCACCAAGGAGCTTGAGGGACTGCAGGACGAGGTGCCCCCCGTTCCGTTCCCCGCAATCCGTGCACTTGCCGAGGCCGAGCTGGGTGTGGCGCTGAACCAGGTTTTCGCCTCGGTTGAGGAGGCGCCAATCGCCGCCGCCTCGCTCGGGCAGGCGCACCTGGCACGACTCCTTCCCGCCAATGCCGCCGACGCGGGGCTCGACAGGGTGGTGTTGAAGGTGCAGCGCCCGGGCATCGACGCGATTGTCGACGTCGACCTGGCGGCACTGCGCAAAGTGGGCGGCTGGCTTAGCCACGTGCGACTGGTGTCCGATCGGGCGGACATGGCCGCACTGGTCGAGGAGTTTGCGCAAACCAGTCTTGAGGAGATCGACTACCTGCATGAGGCAGCGAATGCCGAGCGATTCGCGGCTGATTTCGCCGACGACGACCGGGTGGATGTACCCGACGTGGCATGGGAGTGGAGCACCCGCCGCGCGCTCATCCTCGAAGATGTCACGGCGATCAAGATCACGGACTCGGAGGCACTTCTTGCGGCCGGCATCGATCCGGCGCAGGTTGCCCCGGTCTTCGCGTCGGTCATGTTCGACCAGATGTTCACCACCGGCTTCTTCCATGCCGATCCTCACCCCGGAAACATCTTTGTGACTCCGGTTACCGATTCATCCGCGGGGCGCCCATGGAAGCTGACGTTCATCGACTTCGGCATGATGGGCGAGGTTCCGCCCAGCACTCGCAGCGGCCTGCGGAAACTTCTGATCGCGGCCGCCTCGCGTGACGGCAAGGGCCTGGTGAGCGCGATCAGCGACGTGGGTGTGTTGGTGCCGTCGGCCGACAGGGCCGAGCTTGAGCGGGCGATGACGCACCTGTTCGCCCGGTTTGGTGGGATGGGCTTCGCCGAGCTTCGCGAGGTGGACCAGCGGGAGTTCCTTGATTTTGCAGTGGAGTTCGGCGACCTCGTTCGCTCGCTGCCGTTCCAGTTGCCGGAGAATTTCCTGCTCATCATCCGGGCGATGTCCCTGACCTCGGGTGTGTGCAGCTCGCTGGACGCCCGGTTCAACCTGTGGGACGCCGTCGAACCCTATGCGGCGCAGTTGCTGCGCGACGAGCGTGGCAACATCGTGCAGGACGTGGCTCAGCAGGCGCTGGACGCCGCCGGGGTCGCGCTGCGTCTGCCGAAACGCCTGGATGGGCTCGTCAGTCGAATCGAGGACGGTGCACTATCCGTGTCTAATCCGCGTCTCGAGCGGCAGATCGCACGGCTGGACCGCACGGCGCAGCGATCGGCATCGGCGCTGATATTCGGCGCCCTGCTCATCGCAGGTTCCGTGGTCCGGGCGGACGACACGGTGCTCGGCAGCGTGCTAATGATCGTGTCAGTCGTTCCGCTGCTGCACGGGCTGTGGCTAGGGCGCCGCGGCCTCTGAGTGAAGTGGCGAGCCGGGACCGGGCAAGTCGTCGTCAGCCACCGGCGGTTCCCGGTTCTCATCAATCCTTGTAGGTGCCATGACGCAGCTCGGAGCAGGTGGGAGGATGGGCGCATGGAACTGCACATCACTGGCGACCCCGCCGCCGACCAGCTGCTCAGCAATGACGCGTTCGCACTCCTCATCGGCATGCTGCTTGATCAGCAGGTGACCATGGAGTCTGCGTTTGCCGGACCCGAAAAGATCCGGACGCGCATCGGGTCCATGGCCCCGGCCGCAATCGCCGAATATGACCCGGCAGGCTTCGTTGAGATCTTCAGGGAGCGTCCGTCCATCCACCGCTTCCCTAGCTCCATGGCCAGCCGCGTCCAGGACCTCGCCGCGACCGTACAGCGCGATTGGAATGGGGACGCAACTGCCATCTGGAACCAGGACGACCCTGACGGCCAGGAAGTGCTGCGCAGGTTGAAGGGATTGCCCGGCTTCGGAGAGCAAAAGGCGAAGATCTTCCTCGCCCTACTCGGCAAGCAGTGCGGACTCCAGGCACAAGGCTGGCGTGAGGCAGCGGACCCCTATGGCCAGGAGAGCGCCTTTCTTTCCGTCGCAGACATCGTGGACCCCGAGTCGCTGACAAAAGTGCGCGCCAGCAAACAGGCCGCCAAGGCCGCTATTAAAGCCGCGAAGGCATCCGAGCGCTGATAAGAATGGCATGACCCAAAGGGTTCCGATAGGTTCGTTCATCTGTTGCGCGGACCCCGGTTGCCCGGCGGGCCGAGAATCCGCCGGGAAGCCAAGGACGAAGCCCGCTGGCTCCTCCGCCTCGCCCGGCCTGCGGCCTAAGGGCAGCCACGGCAAACCCGATCCAGTGAAAACTCGAGCTCCCGGACGATGATGTTCCCCGATGGCAGGCCGTGAGAACGCGGGGCAGCCTCCGCCTCCGCTGACCCGAAGGTCGCGACGCGCGCACGCGATCGGCCGGGACGTCAGGCCTGCGAGTAGACTCAGACCAGCTCTCCAGTCCCCCCAGCTTGGAGAGCCGGGAGCCTCCGCGCTTGAGTCCTGGATTCGCGCGGAGGCTTCCTCATACGTCCGGCAACAACTCGCCGCAACCAAGAGGGACTTTGGCGATCAGGCCGTACCGCATGAAGGTGGAAGCCAAAGTAACGCCACGGAGGACGATCTCCCCCGCCGGGCGCCCCGGTGTGTCACCGTTGCCTTGAGTCAATGACCGGGTCCGGTCACGATCTTATTTCGTTCGGATTCGTGCGCGCCGCCCTTCTTTGCCAGCGTGGCGCACGCCTCTTCGATGTCTCGGGCGAGCGTGTCGACGTGCTCGCGGCTCAGCGTTTCCTTGACCAGGGCCCGCATGATCGTCACGTTTTGGGCGTTCGGCGGCAGGGTGTACGCCGGCACCATCCAGCCGCGCTCGGCCGCGAGCTGCCAGGCAATGTCGAACTCGTCGTACCCGGTATCGGCGGCGAGCCGGAACGCGACCAGGGGAAGTTGCTCCTCGGTTGGGCCGATGATCTCGAACCGGCCCATGGCGTCCAGCTTCTCGGCGAGGACGCGGGCGTTGGTCTGCATGTTCTGCATGATGTAGGTGTAACCGGCGCGACCATAGCGCACGAAGTTGTAGTACTGGGCGAGAACCATCGCCGAGCCGGTGGAGAAGTTCAGGGTGAAGGTCGAGTCGGTCTTGCCGAGGTAGTTTTCCTCGAAGACGAGGTCCTTGGCCAGGTCGGCCTTTTCCCGAAAGATCAGCCAGCCGATACCGGGATAGACCAGTCCGAACTTGTGCCCGGAGACATTGATCGAGCGGACCTGCTCAAGCCGGAAGTCCCACTTGGAGTCCGGGTAGAGGAAGGGCCAGACGAACCCCCCGCTGGCCGCGTCCACGTGCAACGGCACATCAAGGCCTCGCTCGCGCTTGATTCGCAGCAGCAGGTCGTTGATGCCGACGATGTCGTCTTTGTGCCCGGTGAACGTCGTACCCAGCACAGCTGCGACGCCGATGGTGTTCTCGTCGACATGGGCCTGCACGTCATCCGGGCCGATCGTGTACTTCCCCGGCTGCAGTGGCACGATCCGGGGCTCAACGTCGAAGTATCGGCAGAACTTCTCCCACACGACGTGCACGTCGCCGCCGAACACCAGGTTCGGGCTCGACGTCGACGCGCCGGCAGCCTCGCGACGCTTGCGCCAGTTCCACTTCAGGGACAGACCGCCGAGCATGATCGCCTCGGACGATCCCTGGGTTCGTGCTCCCGTCGTCTCGCCGGGCGCGTGGAAGAGGTCGGCGAGCATCCGAATGCAGCGCTGCTCGATCTCGGCCGTGCGGGGATATTCGGCGTGGTCGATGAAATTGCGGTGCAGGTTCTCTGCAATGATCTGCTGGGCCTGCGGCTCCATCCATGTCGTCACGAAGGTCGCCAGGTTCCGGGCGGGATCACCCTCCAGCGCCAGGTCCTCCGAGACCAACCGCAAAGCGTCTTGAGCAGGAATGCCGGTCTCCGGGAACTCCCGGCTCGGAACCTCCTGGGTGATAAATCGGTTGCCGAACAGCGCCACGTCGGCATCCGCCGGCTGGGAATTTACTGACATCGCTTCTCCTTCGGAAATTGTTGAAAGGGGGTTACGGATGAGTTTCCCGGTCCGGAGAGACCGAGGCGTCGGTGGACGCTGGACTCAGCATCAGAATCGCGCCGGTGAGGAAGCACAGGGCTCCCACGAGTGTGCCGAGATTGGACAGTTCGGCGTTCCAGACATCGCCGCTCGACGGTAGGCGAACAGACTCGAGCCGATGATGAACAACCATGCGATCCACCGGTCCCTGTCGGTCGAACGGACCGAGCTCGGGATCTCAGTCATGGCCGGCCCTCGGGAGCCCGATGTTGGACACTGCCGGCATCGTCAGGCGCCACGGACGCCCGCGGGCCCGGGGTCGGGAGCACATTGGTGATGACGAAGGCCACCGCCACAGCTACCACCACCTGGGGTGTTACTGCCACACCGTCCACTCCCAGCAGCAGCGTGGCCAGCAGCGTTGACGTCAACGGCAGCCGTAGCATAGCTGCGCACATGGCTCCTATGCCCATGCCGATCGCTGCCGCGAGATTCATTCCGGGCAACCCACTCGCAGCAATACCGAGCGCCGCACCGATGAACATCGACGGGAACACCGGCCCACCACGAAATGCGCTCAGCGAGAGCCCGTAGACCAGGGTCTTACAGGCGATCAGCAGGACCAGCACAGCAAGCGGGTAGTCCGCGGCGTCTGCGACCAGCTCCGGAAGTGCGTCCTGTCCCGAGAACAACACCTGCGTGAAGCTGTGCGCGGAGATCAACTGGTACGCCATCGCGGTAAGACCGATCAGCAAGCCGAGGGCAGACGTCACCAACACGCGGTTCAGATGGACGACCGGACGAAGCGACAGCGCGACCCAGCGGATCAACCATCCCAACAGCGCCCCGGCCGCGCCCATGATCACCGCCCAGCCCATCGTCGCCAACGTCGGCGGTACCGCAGGCGGCACCGCGGGCAGCGCCAGCGAGAAGCTGCCCAACCCTGTCCAGCCGTCCAAGCCGACGAACACCAGCGCCCCGACGCCAGATGCGATCAGTCCGGGCAGGGCCACCAGACTCAGCGTCATTCCGCCGATCCCGGCGGCCTCCATGATCAGGAATGCACCGAGCACGGGAGAGCCGAGCAGGGTACTGATCGCTGCGAAGCTGCCAGCCGACGCCATGATCGTCAGGGCCATCGGCGGAGCGTCCTTCTTCACCAGGTGCACCGCCAACGCCCCGAGGCCGCCACCGATCGCGATCAGCGGCCCCTCGGGCCCGAGCGCGGCGCCCAGGCTGAGCGTAGTCAGTGCCGCGAGAACGATGCCCACGAGCTCCCGACTGCTGGGCGGACGCCCCCCCGTCTTGAATCCAAACGCTGGTGAGTGGCCCCCAGTTCCGGGCAGATACCGGATGGTCAACGCCGTCAACAGCCCACACAGCACCAACCACGGAACCGGCCACCACGCAGGAGCGGGATTGCCTAGGACTTGACTCGGCAGCCCGACGAAGACGAACCGCTGGATCGCCGCGACCAAAGCGAGAAAACCGTAGGCAATGATCGAGATGGGAACGCCCAAGACCGCTGCCAGCACGAGCGCAGCGATGTACGGCCTGGAACGAATCACGACGATCGGATCGATACTGGGTGGCGACGCGGCAGGCTCGCTCATTCCCGGCAACCCGGCGCGCCTGTGACGTTTCGGGTCGACCCGAATGTCCCTCGTCCGCCCGAAAGACGGCCCCCAGCAAACGGAGGCGCCGAGAGGACCTGGAGAACGGGTGCGGTGCGCCCGTGGTACCAGTTGAGCATCCCTTCTCCTTCCACTGGCCGTCCGCTCGACGGCGGGAGCCTTCAGCGAGGTCGCACAAGCGATAGAGGCTGGTCAATCACGTGTTCTCCAAGCTAACGCTTCCAATGGGGGCAGTCGTCACCCAACGCGGGTGAGAGAGAACGGGTCATCCACCAACGGTTACTCCGGGACTACCGGTGTAAAGGTTTGCCGCCCATGGCGGACTCGTGGTTTGGTCCGCCAACCGGAGGGTCCGTAGATCTCCAGGTCGCGGCGACTGATGGGGGTGCGATTCTCTTCGGGAAGGATCCCTCAAGCCCGGCGGCTACGATTGTTTGCCGCAGCCCCTACGTGTGGCTGGGTTGAGGGTGGATGACCATTCGTCCGGCCCCGATCGCGGCAAGGGCATCGGCAAGCCGGAGGGCATCCCCTGCCCGCGCTTCGTCTGTGGGCGGCAAGGTGGGGGCCTCGCTGGTGCAGTTCAGCAACGCGGCCGTGACTTCGGCGACCAGATCCGGGAACCGGCTGGACCGGTAGCCGCCGTCGGCGGGGTCGTCCGGGTGATTCAGGGTTGTGGTGACGAGCACGGCGGCCTGGGTCCTGCGCGCCATGCCGAGTTTCATCAGGATGGTCGAAACCATGTTCTTCACGGTCTTTTCTGCCAGGAACATCTCCTGGCTGATCTGGCGGTTGCTCAGCCCCTTCGCCAGGCCGATGGCGGCCGTCATTTCCCGCTTTGACAGTCTCTGGAGCCTCTCCTCCGGCCCGTGCGGCCCGGGCAGGGAGAACGGGGCCACCAGCGCCGGATGGAACCGGCCGCTGTACGCGGTATGCCCGGCCAAGGCCCGGCGGATCAGCCTGAGTTGTTCGCTGCTGTCGTCCTGCTTGGACAAGCACCCCCGGGCACCGGCCAGAATGGCGTCGATCAGCACGGCTTCGTCGGTATCCGCGGTCATCAGCACGCAACGGATGCCCGGGTCGGCCGCGGTGATGGCCCGGCACACGTCGGCACCGGAACCGTCGGGAAGATCATCGTCAAGAATGACCAGCTCCGGGCGAAGGGCAGGGATCCGCCGGACTGCTTCGCGGGCGGATCCTGATTCCCCGGCGACGCTCAGACCATCGGACTCGATCAGCTG
>NZ_FNJS01000001.1:269441-499135 GCF_900104405.1 Arthrobacter sp. ok909
CCCCAGCGTTCCCCGGTGGCCTGCAGGGTGCGGGCCAGGGTGCCCAGGATCCGGCCGCCCGAGGCGCCCAGCGGGTGGCCCATCGCGATCGCGCCGCCGTGCCGGTTCACGATCGAGGCATCGATGCCCCAGGCGGTGATGCAGGCCAGGGACTGCGCGGCGAACGCCTCGTTCAGTTCCACGGCGCCGACCTGGTCCCAGCCGATCCCGGCCTTCGCGAGGGCCTTGTTCGCGGCCTCGACCGGGGCGTAGCCGAAGTACTGCGGGTCGTTCGCGTGCGCGCCGCGCCCGGCGATCCTAGCCAGCGGGTCCATCCCCAGGAGCCCGGCCGCGGCCTCGGATCCGAGCCACGCCGCGGAGGCGCCGTCCGAGAGCGGGGACGCGTTCCCGGCCGTCACGGTGCCGTTCTCGGCCCGGAACACCGTCTTGAGCCCGGCGAGCTTCTCCGCCGAGGACCCCGGACGGATCCCCTCGTCCCGGACCAGGTCCGTGCCCGGGACCGGGGCGACGAGGCTGTCATAGAAGCCCTCGTCCCACGCCGCCGCGGCAAGGTTGTGCGAGGCGGCGGAGAACTCGTCCTGCGCCGCCCGGGTGATCCCGTACTTCTCCGCCAGCCGTTCGGTGGCCTCGCCCAGGGAAATCGTCCACTCCGGGCGCATCGCCGGGTTCACCAGGCGCCAGCCCAGCGTGGTCGAGGCCAGGGTCAGGTCCCCGGCCGGGTAGGGCTTCTCCGTCTTCGGCAGCACCCACGGCGCCCGGGACATCGACTCCGCCCCGCCGACCAGCATCAGCTCCGCGTCACCAGTGGTGATCTGCCGGGACGCGATGATCGCCGCATCCAAAGAGGACCCGCACAAACGGTTGACCGTGGTCCCCGGGATCGAGACCGGCAGCCCGGCCAGCAGCGTCCCCATCCGGGCGACGTTGCGGTTCTCCTCGCCCGCGCCGTTCGCGTTGCCGAACACCACCTCATCGATCCGCTCCACATCGAGGCCCGGGGCACGCTTCACCGCTTCCCGGATCACGTGCGCGGCAAGATCATCCGGACGCACGGCCGCGAGCCCGCCGCCGAACTTCCCGAACGGCGTCCGCACGGCATCGTAAACAAAAGCCTGATTCATAACCATTCCTCTGATTCAGTCTGATAATCCCAACTAGGTCGCAGTTAATGTCGTTATGAGGGCTCATAACGACATCTGCTGCCAGCTAGTTGGGTGGGGTGGGGGTTTCGTCGAGCTCAGCAAAGACCTGCTGGGCGGTCTTGAAGGCGGTGTTGGCGGAGGGGACTCCGCAGTAGATGGCGGTCTGGAGCAGGATTTCCTTGATCTCATCCCGGCTCAGGCCGTTGGTGATGGCGGCGCGGATATGCATGGCCAGTTCTTCCCAGTGCCCGTGCGCCACCATGGCGGTGATGGTGACGGCGGAACGCATCGGCCGGCTGATCCCGGGCCGGGTCCAGATGCCGCCCCAGGCGATCCTGGTGATCATGTCCTGGAAGTCCTCGGTGAAGGCATCCTTGTTGGCGTTGGCACGGTCCACGTGCGCGGCGCCGAGGACTTCGCGGCGGACTTTCATGCCGCCGTCGTAGATTTCCTGGCTTGTCGCGCCGGGCTGGACTACGCCGTTTCGCTGGGGTCCGTCGAGCTCCGGGTCGCTCATTCGCCGGCTCCTTGGGTCTCGGTCCAGGTGATGAGGCTCTTGAGTAGTTCGGCAACGTGGGCAGGTGCCTCGAACGGGGCCAGGTGTGCCACGCCCTCCAGGCTGACGGCCGTGGCGGTGCCGCCGCCGGCGGTGATGCCCGCGGCCACTTCCTCGGCCATCGAGGGCGGAGCCACGGAGTCCAGGGCGCCGGCAATCACCTGGGTGGGGACTCGGATGGTGCCGAGCTGGTCCCGGACGTCAAAGCCCGCCAGGGCATCGCAGCAGAAGGCGTAGCTGAAGCGGTCGGCGTCACGGAGGGTGTGCAGGAGCCGGCCGCTGAGCTCCGGCTGGCGGTCCATGAACCCCGGGGCGAACCAGCGCTGAGCGGATCCCTGGATCATCACCGGGGTTCCCTGGGTGCGCACGGTCTCGGCCCGTTCCAGCCAGCCCTCGGGAGTGCCCAGCTTCGCGCCGGAGCACTGCACGGAGAGGCTCTTGAGCCGGTCGCCGTGCTTAATGCCCAGTTGCAGGCCGGTGGCCCCGCCGAGCGACACCCCGGCGTAGTGGAAGCGTGCGCCGGGGGCGATCGAATCGACCAGGCCGATCACGGCGTCGGCCAGTTCAGCGACAGTGAACGTCTCTTGCGCCGCGGGCGAGACGCCGTGGCCGGGCAGGTCCCAGGCGACGACGTCGACGTCGGACCCCAGCAGGGTGCCGGCCTGGCTCCACAGCAGCGAGGACGTCCCGAGCGAGGGCCCCACGATCAGGAGGGGCTTGTCGCCGAGCGCGCGCTGGGGCGAGAGCAGGACTGCTTTGACGGTAGGTCTAGCCACGGGGGGCTCCGTTCTGGAGTTGGTGGGCGGTGGCACGGTCATATTCCGGTGAGGCCGGGCCGGCGGCGTATTCCGGGTACGCCGCGAGGATGCGGCGGGTGATCTCAACGGCCTGGCCGAGGTAGTTGGCCGGGTCCAGGAGCTCCTCAAGCCGGCTGTGCGCGAGCAGTTCCTCAGGGACGGCCGCGCGGAGCAGTTTCCGGTAGGTGGCCGCCTGCTCCGAGGCCGGGGCCTGGAGGGTCTGGTCGACGACCTCCTGCAGGAGTTGCTTGCCGGCACGGCCCGGTCCCGTTCCAGTGCCGCGGGCGTCCAGGAGCGGCGCGACGGCGGAGTTGACGGCTTCGGAAAGAAGCAGCGGGCCGGCGAGGTCGAGGTTGCGTCGCATGGGACCGGGGAACACCTGCAGCCCTTCGGCCAGTTCGCGGAGCTGACCTGCGGCGCCCAGGGCCAGGCGCAGCAGCTGGCGCAGGGCCGCCCATTCGCTGTGCCAGGCTCCGTCGGGCCGTTCGTCATTGAAATTGGCGGCGGCAAGGTGCAGTTGGGCGGCCAGGGCTGGCGCCTGCAGGGCGGCGCTGCGGATCAGCACGGACAGCACCGGGTTCTGCTTCTGCGGCATGGCCGAGGACACGCCGCGGCCCGCGGCGCGCGGTTCGGCCAGCTCCCCCACTTCCGGCCGGCTCAGGAACAGGACGTCGGCAGCGATCTTTCCGGCGGCGTCCGTCACGGTGGCCAGGGCATCGCCGAGCGAGGTCACGGCAACACGGTTGGTGTGCCAGGGAGCCGGAACGGTGGCGAGTCCGAGGCGGGCGGCCAGCCGGTCGGAGAGATCGAAGGGTGACAGGGGTCCGGCGGTCTGCCGGGTGCCGGACGTTCGTGCACCGCCGGACGTCAGTACAGTGCCGGCGGCCAGGGTCCCGGCGGCGCCGCCGGTCTGGACCGGCAGTTCGAGGGCTTCGAGCCGGCGGCCGGCGGCGGCCAGCCCGGCAAACCACTGCGCGGCCCGGAGTCCGAAGCTGAAGGGCAGCGAGTGCTGGGTCAGGCTGCGGCCCACGCAGAGAGTCCGGGCATGGGCTTCGGCCAGGCCGGCGAGGGCCGACGTCGCCGCCGTGAGTTCGGTGCGCAGCTCGCGCACGGCCCCGGCGGCGAGCACCATCAGGGCCGAGTCGAGGACGTCCTGGCTGGTCAGCGACGTGTGGACGGCCCGTACCGCGCCAAGGCCGGCGCCGTCTAGGGCCCTGACCTGTTCACGGAGGTCGGCGAGCAGCGGGATGACCGGGTTTCCGCCGCCCTGAGCGCGCACGGCGATGTCTGCGACGTCGTAGCGCTGCACCTGCGCGGCGGTGGCCACCACCGCTGCGGACCCGGCCGGAGCAAGGCCCGCCTCATCCAGGACCGCCGCCCAGGCCGCCTCGACCTCCAGGATGGCGGCGAGCACTGCACGGTCCCCGGTCAGCGCAGCCACCAGGGGCGACGCCGACACGGGGTTCAGCAGGCCAAAGTCGCCGTGCAGGCCCGTGCCGCCGGTCTCGAAGGAGGTCACTTCGAGGCACCCTCGACGTCGCTGAAATCCAGGAACACGGTCTCGCCGTCGCCTTGGAGGCGGATGTCCCAGGTCAGGCCGCCGTCGGGATCCCGGCGGGCGATCAGGGTCTCGCGGCGGTCCGGCTCCAGGGAGGACAGCAGCGGATCCTTGGCCAGGGCCTCCTCGTTCTCCGGCAGGTAGATCCGGGTGAACAGGCGGTTCATGAGGCCGCGGGCGAAGACCGCAACAGCGATGAACGGCGCCGCGCCCTCTTCGGTGGGTCCCGGATTCACGGTCGTGAACGTGAAGACGCCGGTGTTGCCCACCGCGCTGCGGCCGAACCCGGTGAAGGTATAGCCGTCGCGGACCAGAGAGCCCGTGTGGTGCGGAACCCTGCCGTCCGCGTCGGCCTGCCAGATTTCCAGGATGGCGTCCGGGATCGGGTGGCCGGCGCCGTCATAGACAGTGCCCTGGAGCCGGATGGAGCCCGGGGACCCGGGGGCGAGCAGCTCGCGGTCCTTGGCGTAGGGCAGGGCGTAGCCGTAGAACGGGCCCACGGTCTGGCCCGGTGTCGGGGTGAGTTTACTCATGGTCATCTCCCTCTGCTCCCAGGGCTTCGTTCTCGGTCCAGGTCCGTTTGGGCCCGGTCAGGACAATGTCCCAGTTGTATGCCAGAGCCCATTCAGGCCTGGTCTGCTCGTGGTTGTAGGTGGCCACGAGCCGGTCGCGGGCGTCCTGGTCCACGATCGACTGGTAGATCGGGTCCAGCGGGAAGAGCTGGTCACCGGGGAAGTACATCTGGGTGACGATCCGCTGGGTGAACTCCTGCCCGAACAGGGAGAAGTGGATGTGGGCCGGTCGCCAGGCGTTGAGGTGATTCTTCCAGGGGTAGGCGCCGGGCTTGATGGTGGTGAAGCTGTAGGAGCCGTCGGCGCCCGTGATGCAGCGTCCGACGCCGGTGAAGTTGGGGTCCAGCGGTGCCGGGTGCTGGTCCCGTTTGTGGATGTAGCGTCCGGCGGAGTTCGCCTGCCAGATCTCCACGAGCTGGCCGGCGACGGGACGGCCGTCGCCGTCGAGCACGCGGCCGGAGACCACGATGCGTTCGCCCAGCGGTTCACCGTTGTGCTGGATGGTCAGGTCCGCCTCCAGCGCGTGCACGTCCATGTGCCCGAACGCCGGAGAGTAGAGCTCGATGGTTTCCGGGTCCGCGTGGTGCAGGTCCTTGGTGGGGTGGCGCAGGACGCTGCTGCGGTAGGGCGCGTAGTCGAGCCGCGGCTGGGTTTCGGCCGGGGCGCCGTTCTTGAGGGCCAGCGCGTAGGCCTCGCCGATCGCCTTCATCTCGGCGCTGAGGTCCGCCTGGGACTCTGCGGCGGCATCGAGAGGCGCGTACGTCTTTGGTGCGGCCTCCGTGGCTTCGTCGGACACGTCTTCGGTGATCGGGTCGGCGTTGAAGATCTCGAGGTTCAATTCTTCAGGCACAGCAGCCTCCTTTCATGGGTGTGATTGTTGTTCGGGTGGGGATCAGGAACTGCGGGTCAGCTGGTGCAGGTGGTCGTACTGGACGGCGTGCCGCACGGGTGCGTTCGGAGCGCCGTAGCCGTCGTAGGCGCCGCGGCGTTCCACCATTTCGAAAAACACGCTGCCTACCGTGGCCGTGTAGAAATGCAGGAATTCGCCGTCGGCATCACGGTCATAGAGCAGGTTGAACTCGCGGAGCGTGGCCAGGAAGTCCGGGTCTAGGGCGAACCGGGCGTCGAGGTCCTCGTAGTAGTTCGCCGGAATCTGCAGGAAGTCCAGGCCGCGGTCCCGGGCGGCACGGGCCGTGGCCACGAGGTCAGTCACCGCGAAGGCCACGTGCTCCTGGTAGGTGCGGCGGTGGCCGGTCCCTGACTCGCCGGGCTCTTTTGTTCCGGCGGCCTCCTGCTGCAGCAACGGTGCCAGGTTCAGCACCAGGCGGACGCCCCGGTCCTCGGTGAGCATCACCTGGGAGCGGACCAGCCCGGTGGGGCTCGCCACCTCGGCATACGGCTGCGGTTCCAGCGCGAGGGCGCTCGTGTAGAAGAGCACGGCCTCGTCGAAGTGCTGCCACGGCTGGGCCAGGTTCACGTGGTCGATCACGGTACCGGCCGCGGAACCCGCGGCGGGAGCGGTGCCGCCGGCTGTAACAACGGGAGGCAGTCCGTCGCCGGGTTCGTGAGGCTCCCCGAATTCGCCGACCCAGGCCGCCGTGCCGTCCGGGCTGCCCTGGCAGAGGAAGATCTCGGTGGAGTCCGGCGCTGCGAAGCCCTGGAAGACTTCCTCGTTGGCCTGGCTCTTGCGCGGCACCGCGGGGGCCTTGAGCTGCTGGGCGCGGGCGGCGGCGATGACGGGAGAGTCGACGTCGAACCCCACGGCCGAAATAGCAGTGGAAATGGCAGCGGGGGCGGACGCCTGCTGACCGGCGGGGGGTTCTTCGTTGATGATCAAGCGGGCGCGGCCCATGGTCCACAATTGCACGTTCTTGGTGCGATGGCGCCCGTTGAACGCGAATCCCAGCTGGCCGAGCAGCGTTTCCAGGCCGGCGGTGTCCCCGGCCCGGACTTCGGCGAAGTTGAAGCCGGCGGGCTCGGCCACCCGGGGAAGCGTGGCAAGCTCCATCGGGTAGCGGCGCCGGGCCGCAGTGCCGGCCGCACCGCTTTCAGCCGCGGCCGGGTTGGCCTCGAGCCATCGGGCGCTCTGCTCTTCGAGCCAGATCAGCGACCGCATGGCATCGACGGCCGTGCGTTCGACGTCGGACTGGCGGAAGACGTCGTTGAACACTTCCAGAGATACCGGTCCGGTGTAGCCGGCGCGGACCACGTGGCCCATGAACTTGGCGAGGTCGAACTGGCCCTCGCCCGGGAACACCCGGTAGTGCCGGCTCCATGACAGCACGTCCATCGTCAGCTTGGGGGCATCGGCCACCTGGACGAAGAAGATTTTCGCCGGGTTGAAGGCCTCAATCGGCGCGGTGTCCCAGCCGCGGGAGAGGATGTGGAAGGAGTCCAGGCAGGTGCCCAGGTGGGGGTGGTCCACCATGTCAACCAGTCGGTGGGCGTGCTCGTAGTCGCTGACGTATTTGCCCCAGGCCAGGGCCTCGTAGGCGACCTTGACGCCGTGTTCGCCCGCGAGGTCCGCGAGCCGGGAGAGCTGGGTGGCCCGGAGTTCGTCGTCGTCGATCGTGGCCGTGCCCACGTTGGAGCACAGCAGCATGGTGTCCATGCCCAGCCGGGACATGAGCCGGAACTTGGCGTCCGCGCGGCGCAGATTGGCGGCGAGCAGATCCTCGGGAACGCTGTCAAAGTCGCGGAACGGCTGGTAGAGGTCCAGCGTGAGTCCGAGGTCGGCGGCCAGCTTCCGGACATCCTCCGGGCTCAGCGATGACGTGACGAGGTCCTGTTCGAAGATTTCAATGCCGTCAAAGCCGGCAACCGCACAGGCCCGCATTTTTTCCCGCAGGGTGCCGGAGAGGCAGACGGTCGCGATTCCGGTGCGCATCAGGCTGCCACCTCTTCCGCGGCCACGAGTTCCAGGAAGTGGGAGCGCATGCGGTCCGCGTCAGGCTCACGCCCGGTGAAGATCCGGAACGCGTCCGCGGCCTGCCCCACGGCCATCCGGCCGCCGTCAAGGACCTCGCAGCCCTTGGCCCGGGCCGCACGGACGAGCTCGGTTTCGATCGGCCGGTACACGATGTCGGCCACCCAGTGCCGGGACTCCACGAGGGACATGTCCAGCGGGACGCCCGGATGCGCGGCCATGCCGACCGGGGTGCAGTGCACCAGGCCGTCGGCCCGGGGCATGAGCTGCGGCAGCTCCGCCGTCGTGCGGGCCGTGACCGTCCGGTCCGGGAAGAATCCGCCGAGTTCTGCAGCCCGGGCGGCGCAGCGCGCCGCATCCGTGTCCACGAGGTCCAGTTCCCGGACACCCGCCGTGAGCAGGGCGTAGGCGACGGCGGATCCGGCGCCGCCGGCCCCCAGCTGGACCACGCGGTCCAGGGCGGCCCCGGGAAGACCGGAGGCAAGTGCCGCCGCGAAGCCGGAAAAGTCGGTGTTATGCCCGATGAAGCGGCCGTCCCGGATGACGACGGTGTTGACGGCGCCGAGTCGCCGGGCGTCGGCGGAGACCTCGTCAAGGTAGTCGAGCACGAGCTGCTTGCAGGGGTGGGTGATGTTCAATCCGTTGAAACCGAGGCTCCGGGCACCGGACAGCAGATCCCCCACGGCCTGACCGGGCAGGCCAAGTTCGATCAGGTCGATGGGGCGGTAGAGGTACCGGAGGCCCTGAACGTCGCCTTCGCGTTCGTGCATGTAGGGCGTGAGCGAGGGCATGACGCCGTCTCCCACGAGGCCCACGAGGAAGGACTCTGCTCGATTGCTCATCCGGTTAGCTCCTTTGACAACGGCACTCGGCGGGCCGTGGCGCTTGAGGCGTCCGCGGCGGGCCGGGTGATAGGGATTACACTACAGACTTTGTTCACATGTTGCACTCTTGTTCGAATGACGAACATATTGTTACGACGGCGCCTGCCATCCCGGGGCACCCCAGGGCGGCGGGCGGAGCACGTCACCGCTGGGGCAGCCGGGCCGACAGCTCAGCTGCGGCCGACTGGAGCAGGGGCACGCAGGCCACCAGGTCCTCCATGCTGAGCCGGAACACCGGCACGGCCGTGGCGAGGGAGGCAAACGCGTGACCCTGGGCGTTGAACACCGGAACCGCGACGGCGCGCATGCCGGCCTCGTTTTCCTCGTCCATCGTGGCGTAGCCACGGCGGCGGACCAGTTCAATCTCCGCCCGGAACGCGTCGCGATCGGTAATGGAATGCTCCGTCAGCGGATCGAGGGGCAGTTCATCGAGAAGCTGGGCGCGGGTGGCGTCATCGGCGAACGCCACCAGCGCCTTACCCACCGAGGTGGTGTGCAGCGCCCCCAGATGGCCGGGATCGCTTGTGACGCGGAAAGTCCGCGGGCCGTCCACCTTGTTCACCGTCAGATGGTGGATGCCGTCACGCACGGAAAGAATGGTGGCCTCGCCCGTTTCCTCGGTCACCCGGCGCAGGATGGGAAGTGCCGTGCCGGCGAAGCCGTGATGATTGGAAACCCGCTGGCCCAGCTGGAAGACGCGCAGGCCCAGGTGGTAACGGCGCCCGTCGGGCTCGTAGTCCACGAAGCCGTCCCGCGTCAGCGAGCCGAGCAGGCGGTACGTGGTGCTGAACGGCAGATCGGCCCGGCGGGAGATCTCCGCGGCGCTGGCGCCGCGCGGCTCGTCACCCAGGAGGACCAGCAGGCCCAGGGCTTTCCCCACCATGTCGGTTCGAGAGTCCTCCTTGGCGGCCTTGGCAGGCTTCACAAGGGCTCCCCCAGGGACGGCGGGGGCGGCGGACTCGTCTGTGGCTTGATTCACACTCATACAAAGATGTTCCCACATAGTGAGAGCTATTTCTAGATGGTGATTATTTTTCTTGACAAGTGACTGTGCTCACAGTCATGATTGCTACATCGCACAAGTAGCTTCCACCATGTGGCTACTAGTCCGGGTCTTTCCACGGACCTCCGGCTGCACCAAACTTAAGCAAGCGGCAGTCGAGACATTCCTGATCCATCCGCGACAACGTCGTCACACCAAAGGAACACCATGAGCCAGACTCTCCCGTCCGCGACGGGCACCACCACGGGAGGGACGCCGAAGAAGGCGGCCCTTGCCAGCTTCCTGGGCAGCGCCGTCGAGTACTACGACTTCTTCATCTTCGGTTCGGCAGCGGCACTGATCTTCCCGCATGTTTTCTTCCCTGATGCCGACACCAACGCGGCGATCATGTCATTCGCTACCTTCGGCTTCGCCTACATTGCCCGCCCGATCGGCGCAGTCGTCCTCGGCCACTTCGGCGACAGGATCGGCCGCCGGAAGGTCCTCATGTTCACGCTGCTGCTGATGGGCGCCTCCACCTTTGCCATCGGCTGCCTGCCGGACTTCAAGACGGTGGGCTGGTGGGCTCCTGTCCTGCTGGTGCTGGCGCGTCTTTGCCAGGGCTTTTCCGCGGCCGGCGAGCAGGCCGGCGCGTCATCAATGACGCTGGAGCACGCCCCGGACAACCGCCGCTCCTTCTTCACCTCCTGGACGCTCACGGGCACCCAGGGCGGCCAGATCCTCGCGGCCCTCGTCTTCATCCCGGTCCTCGCCCTGCCCGATGAGATCAAGTACAGCATCGGCTGGCGCATCCCGTTCTGGCTTAGCGCCGTGGTGGTGCTGGTCGCGTTCTTCATCCGCCGCACCCTGCACGAACCGCCGGCATTCGAGGAAGCCCGGAAGACCGCGCAGATCTCCAAGCTCCCGGTGGCCGACCTCCTCAAGAGCCACTGGCGCGATGTCCTCCGCGTGATCGCCTGTGCCTTTATCGCCGCCGTGTCCACCGTATTCGGGACCCTGGCCATCAGCTACGCCAAGAACGTCGCCGGCGTGGACGGCACCACCACCCTCTGGCTCGTCGTCGGCGCCAACTTCATGGCCCTGGGCACCCAGCCGCTCTTCGGCATGCTCGCCGACAAGATCGGGCGGAAGCCGGTCTTCATCTACGGCGCACTGTCCAGCGCAGCCCTGACCCCGGTCTTCCTGCTGAGCCTCGAGTCCGGCAGCGTCCCGCTGATGTTCCTCACGGCAATCGCGTTCTTCTCCTTCGGCTACGCTGCGGCCAACGCGGTCTGGCCCTCCTTCTACGCCGAGATGTTCAGCACCAACGTCCGCTTCTCCGGCCTCGCAATCGGCACACAGCTGGGCTTCCTCATGGCGGGTTTCGCCCCGGCGATCGTGGCGGCCATGGGCGGCATCCAGCCCGGCGGCTGGGTCCAGATCAGCATTTTCACCGCAGTCATCTGCCTGATCGCCACCATCGCGGCCCTGACGGCCAAGGAAACCTTCAAGGTGCCCACCAAGCAGCTCGGCGTCAAGTAGCCCGCCCGCGGCGCTCCTGACCGGGCACCGCACTCAACCGGAAGTTCCGCACCTACGACGGCGGCCCGTCCCTTCGGGGGCGGGCCGCCGTTGTGCGTGCAAGCGGTCAAAGACGTGCGCAGGCGGCCATCGGAGCAAGAATCGGACCGGAGCCGGGGCAGGAAATCGGGCCGCCGCCGAAAACTAACCGTCCCCTTACCGTGCTGAAACGCGGACGCAACATTGCCGCAGGACACTGGAAGGGCCGGCAAGAGCAGGCACCAACTCCAGTCCAGGAGGCCCCCGCCATGTTGAAGGAAGCGAAAACCCATGTAACCCGTATCCGTGCCCTCGACCAGCTGCACCGCGGCGACGAGATCGAGGCCCGTTTGCGCGTCGGCCCGAACTACGACGACGTCGTGATCCGCCGCGGCCGCGTCCAGGAGACGGCGCCCGGAATCGGCGTCGTTTGGATCATGGACCGCCATTCCGGCATGCGGAAGGCCATCAACGCGGACGAATGCACCGTCTGGCGGGTCGCCTGAGGCGTCAGCCTCCCGCCACGGACTGGATGATCAGGACTTCCTGGCCCGGTGCCACCGTCGTCACCAAGCCCTGCAGCCGCCGGATCTCATTCCCGTTGACGTATATATTCACGTAACGGCGAACGGTGCCGGTTTCATCCCGCAACCGCCGCGACAGCGCCGGATAATCCCCGGTCACCGTATCCAGCACCCACTCCACCGTCACCGCTTCCTCCGCGGGCGCAGTCAGGATGGACTGCCCGCCGGCCAGCGGTTGGAGGACGCTCGGCAGGACCACACTGATCGCGGAATCCGCCGGCACGGGCATGCCGTTAGCCACGACGCCGTTCATGCGCTTCCAGCCCTTCACGGCTGCAATGGTTCACAGCTGCATCGGGAGCAGGGCAGCGGAGACCGTAGCAGCCCGCACGCACAGCACGTCCGGCAGGTGCGAGGCCACTTCGCTGAAGTGCTCCCCCTCGTCGGCACTGGCATAGACGCTGCCGCCCCGCGTTCCGAAGTAGACGCCGGCGGGCTCAGCCTCGTCGACGCACGCAGCATCGCGCAGCACGGCGTTGTACTCGGGGTCCGGCAGACCGGAGTCGAGCCGCTTCCAGCTGGCACCGGCGTCGTCCGTCCGGTGCACCGCCAGCTTGCCGTCAGGCGGAATCCGCTCGCCGTCGGCCTTCAGCGGGATCACCCAGGCCGTACCGGCCCGGCGCGGGTGCGTCAGCATCACAAAGCCGAAGTCCGCCGGGAGCCCTTCGGCGATCGATTCCCACGATTCGGCGTCGTCGTCGCTGCGGTACACGCCGTGGTGGTTCTGCGCATACAGGCGGCCGTCGACGGCGGCGTCCGCCGCGATCTTGTGGACGCACTGGCCGAATTCCGGGTTGGGGTCCGGCATGAAGTAGGCGGAGATCCCCCTGTTGCGGGGTTCCCAGGAAGCTCCGCCGTCGAGCGAGCGGTAGACCCCGCCTGTGCTCATGGCGACGTGGACTTTCTCACCCGTGGGGTCAACGACGATCGAGTGGGCCGCGGCGCCGCCATAGCCGGCACCCCATTCGCTGCGGTGCGGATGGTCCCAGAGGCCGCGGTTGAGCTCGAAGTGCTCGCCGCCGTCGGTCGATTTCCAGACGGATATCGGCTCGCACCCTGCCCAGACGACGCCGGGCCGGGACTCGGCATCGGGGTGGATCTGCCAGATCCGTTCCAAGGCCGCGTCCGTCCCGTCGGGGAACGTGATGGCGCCGTTTTCTGGCTCCTCCCACGTCCCGCCCAGATCATCCGAGTGAAAGACGGTGGGACCCCAGTGCTCGGAGCGGACCCCCACCAGGATCCGGGTCCGCCCGCCGCGGCTGTCGATGCCGATGCTGGGCACTTCACTCATCAGAAAATGCGGCCCGGACAGGGACCATTCCCGCCGGTCCGGGCTGGTCGCCAGCCACAGACCCTTCTTGGTGCCGATCGCCAGGACATAACTCTCTGCAGTAGCCATGCCCCCCATGCAACCACCCGCGCCGGAAGGCCGCAACGATTTTTTTTGCGATGCCGCCGTGGTCCCGCGACGGTGCGCCGGCGTGCCGGGCCGCGCCGTCAGTCGACGAACTCCGACTGCGTCTCGATAAAGTCCCAGTCCGCGTCCGTCAATGACCCGGCGCCGCCAGCGTCGAAGATCCCCCGCTTTACGGTCTCGGGCAGCTCGATGGTCCGGAGGTTTTCCCGGAGCCATTCCTTACTCGCCAAATCCAGATCCAGCCACCACATGTAGATCTCCACGGCAGCCACCTCCTCCTGTGTTCTTCAACCGTAGGCCCCGCCACCGGGGTGTACAAGGGATACGCCGGGACCGGCGCCACAACGGGTCCGGCGGCGGGACCGGGAAGTAAGTCCCTGTTCAGGGCGACACCGCCGGGCAAGAATGAAGTATGTCTGCCGAGTCCGCCGAGTCCGCCGCCGGGCCCTCGCCCGTCGTGGTGGCCGTGCTTCCGGGACAGCATCCCGAGGTGCTGCAGACCGCCGGCGCGCTTGCCAAGCGCCTCGCCGTGCCTCTGGTCTGCGCGTATGTGGACGAGGCCAGCTACCTCGTGGAGTGGGACCCGGAGCGGTCCGCGCACCGGCTGTCGCTGCACCCGGACACGGACAACGACGAGATCCGGGCGACAACCCAGGAGCTGCGCTCCGTCATTGAGGCACGCTGCGGAGGCCTGGCCATCGACTGGACCCTGCGCACCCTGGCGGGCGACCCGGCCCGGGCGCTCGGCAGGCTGGCCACTGAGACGAACGCGCTCATGATCGTGGTGGGGACCCCGGAACCCGGACTCGGTCACCGCATTTCCGCGGCGCTCAACGGCTCCGTGGCGGCATGGCTCAGCCACCACCAGGAGCATCCAATTCTGATCGTTCCGGCGGCAGGAAAATAAAGCGAAAGTAGTTATTCGGGGTGCTGGCGCTATCCCACTACCGCCAAGTAAGCTCGATATGTAGGCCGGATGAACCGCCTACCCAATAGCTGCTCCGGAGTGCGTATCCCCCAATAACGCACTCCGGAGCTCTTTAATTTCCGCCATGCGCCGAATTCACCGCCTGGCCGCCCCGGTCGCTTGAAACATACCCCTAGGGGGTATATGTTGAGGGCATGAGCGAGTCCGAAGTTCCCGTCACCGCCCCCCTGGCGCCCCACGAGCAGCGCGGCTACACCTCCAATAAGGAGGCCTACCTGCGCCGGCTCAAGCGGATCGAAGGCCAGGTGCGAGGCATCGCCCGAATGGTTGACGAGGACAAATACTGCATCGACATCCTCACCCAGGTTGCCGCCGTCACCAAGGCCCTGCACGCCGTGAGCCTGGGGCTCGTGGAAGAGCATATCGGCCACTGCGTCGTCGGCGCCGCCTCGGAGCCGGATCCGGAACTACGGGCCGAAGCCATCGATTTCAAAGTCAAGGAGGCCGCCGACGCCATCGGCCGCCTCCTGCGCTAGGAACTGCACCACCCACCCCACCACCGGGCCGGGGGACCATCCCCCGCCCAGCGACAAGGAGCACGCCATGGGCACCGTTTCCACCACCGTCAACGTTTCCGGAATGACCTGCGGCCACTGCGTGTCCTCCGTCAGCGAAGAACTTGAGGCGCTCTCAGGGGTCGAAAAGGTCGACGTCGACCTCAAGGCCGGCGGCATTTCCGCCGTCACGATCACCTCCAGCGAAGCATTGTCGTTTGCCGAGATCGGCGAGGCGGTCGCTGAAGCGGGCTACCTCGTGGTCGCCACCGAAGCCTGAGCGCCCTCGCGGGCCGGCGGACGGCCCAGAACGGACCGAGCGATGAGAACAGAAGGGCGCCGTGCGTAACGAGCAGCTGCTGCACCAATCCGGAAGCCGTGTCATTGACCTCGATATCGAAGGCATGACGTGCGCCTCCTGCGTCAACCGGATCGAACGCAAACTCGGAAAGCTCGACGGCGTCGAAGCCTCCGTCAATTTGCCCCTTGAGACCGCCCACGTCACCGTCCCGGCGGCCATCACAGACGAACAAATCACCGCCACCGTCGCCGCAGCAGGCTACAAGGCCACGATCCGGCCCCCCAAGCACCCGACTGACGTGAGTGGCCCCGTCGAAAGCCCCAAGCTCGGCCCGCGGCTCGTCGGAGCAGCCGTCCTCACCGTCCCGGTGTTCCTCATTTCGATGTTCCCGGCCGTCCACTTCGCCAACTGGGGCTGGGCAGCAGCCATCCTCGCCCTGCCCGTGGTTACCTGGGCGGCGTGGCCATTCCACCGGGCGGCCGCCGTCAACGCCCGGCACCTCTCCTCCACGATGGACACGCTCGTCTCCATTGGCGTGACAGCGGCCTACGTCTTCTCAGCCTGGCAGCTCTTCGCTGACCCGCTAATGACCGCCCACCCGGGGATGGACGGAACGGGGATGGACTCCGGCGGACTCTACTTCGAGGTTGCCTCGGTCGTCACCACCTTCCTGTTGCTGGGCCGGTATCTGGAGGCCAATGCCAAGCAAAAAGCCGGAAACGCCCTCAAGGCACTGCTGAATCTGGGTGCCAAGGATGCCACGGTGCTCCGCGACGGCCAGGAGCAGCAGATTCCCGCCGATCGGCTGGGAGTAGGCGACCTCATTGTGGTCCGCCCCGGCGAGAAGATCGCGACTGACGGCATCGTCGTCGAGGGGTCCTCCGCGGTCGACGCGTCGCTGGTCACGGGTGAATCGGTGCCGGTGGAAGTCGGCCCGGACAGCGCGGTCACGGGCGCCACAATCAACACCTCCGGCCGGCTGTTGGTCCGCGCCACGCGCGTCGGCGCCGAAACCACCTTGGCCCAGATGGGCCGGTTGGTCTCCGAGGCGCAGACCGGCAAGGCGCAGATCGCGCGCCTCGCGGACCGGATCAGCGCCGTCTTCGTGCCCGTGGTCCTGGCCATCGCCGTGGTGACGTTTGGCGCCTGGCTGCTCGCGGCGGGCCCGGAGATCAGCGAGGCCGAAATCCGGGCAGCGTTTACGGCGGCCGTCGCCGTGCTGGTCATTGCCTGCCCCTGCGCCCTGGGCCTGGCCACCCCGGTGGGGTTGCTCACCGGAACCGGCCGGGGCGCCCAGCTGGGCATCCTGATCAGGGGCCCCCAGGTCCTCGAGGACACCCGGACCGTTGACACCATCCTGCTGGACAAGACCGGCACCGTGACCACCGGCCACCTCGCTGTCGACGGCACGGAGGCCTTCGGAGCGTTCACCCCTGCTGAGGTGCTGCGTCTGGCCGGAGCCCTGGAGGCCGCGTCTGAACACCCGATCGCCCGCGCCATCGCTGCCGCGGCACGGGACGCGGCACTGGTTCCGGCACCTGTTACGTCACCGGACGCCGCGGCTGGGGCGCTGGGTTCAGGGATCCCCGAGGTCGCGAACGACGGCGCCGCCCTGGCCGCCGTCGCCGGTTTCCGCTCCGCGCCCGGCGGCGGGGTCCAGGGCACCGTGGAGGGCCGGCTCCTGACGGCAGGCCGTACGGGCTGGCTGGAGCAGAATGGCATCGCGCCCGCCGCCGCGCAGCTGGAGGCCCTCAGCACCGCCGAGGCCTCGGGCGCCACAGCGATCTGGCTCGCCGTGGACGGGGAGCCCGCGGGCATCATCAGCCTGCGGGATACGCTCAAGCCGGGCTCTGCTGCCGCGATCTCGCGGCTGCGCGGGCTGGGTCTCCGGCCGATCCTCCTGACCGGGGACAACGCCGCCGTGGCCGCGCAGGTGGCAGCCGCCGTCGGCATTGCTCCGGAGGATGTGTTCGCAGGGGTGCTGCCGGAGGGCAAGGTCGAGGCGGTGCGGAAGCTGCAGTCCGACGGCGCCACGGTCGCCATGGCCGGTGACGGCGTCAATGACGCCGCGGCGCTGGCCCAGTCGGATCTGGGCATCGCGATGGGCTCCGGCACCGATGTTGCAATCGAGGCCGCCGACCTGACGGTCATGGGCAACGATCTGGGGCAGGTCGCCCAGGCCATCGAGCTCTCCCGCCGGACCCTGGCGACCATCAAAACGAACCTCTTCTGGGCCTTTTTCTACAACGCCATCGGCATTCCCATTGCGGCCCTGGGACTCCTGAATCCAATGATCGCAGGGGGCGCCATGGCCGCGAGTTCCGTGCTGGTGGTGGCCAATTCGCTGCGGCTGCGCGGCTTCGGCAGGTAGGCCGGCTTTCGCCCGGGCCCTTCCCTCAGGCCGCGCCAAAGCGGGCGGCAGCCTTGGCTTTCGCCTTGGCAGCTTCCTCCCCGCGGTCCATTGCCGGTGCGTGGGTCACGAGGGAGTCGAGCAGGTGCTGGGTGGCGTGGGCAATCTCGTGCACAGCCCGGTTGAAGGCCTCTTCGTTCGCCTTGGACGGTCTGGTGCTGCCACTGATCTTGCGCACGTACTGCAGCGCGGCGGCTTCCACCTCGGCGGTGGTCGCGTGGGGTTCAAAATTATGGAGGGTCCGGATATTTCGGCACATAGCTCCATGCTAGGTGTCCCGGGGCCCGGGAACGAGGGCACCCGCTGCACGGTGCCGGACCCTCATTGGGAACGAGGGCCGAACGCGCCTACGGGACGGGTTCGACGTCGTTTGCGTGGTCCAACGGGGCCGGCAGCGGGGCGGCGCGCAGTTCGTCCAGCCGGACCAGAACCACACCGCCGACGATCAGGAGACCGCCGAGCAGCTGAATGGTGCCGGGCAGTTCGCCGAGCAACAGCCAAGCCCAGATGACGGCGAAGAGGACTTCGGTCAGCGACACGAAGGACGCCACCTTGGATCCGAGGGCCCGCGCGGCGACAATTCCGGAAACGTACGCCAGGACCGTGGCCAGGACCACGAGGCCGCCGAGGGCGACCCACCAAGGGGTGATCCAAGGTCCCAGCCGCGTGTCGGCCGTGCCGAACGACATCGGCACCAGACCGGTGGCGGCCGCGAGCCACATCACGACGGCTCCGACCATCAGGCCGCCTGAGGCCAGGACAATCGGCGGGAGGGTGTCGTTTTCCTTGGCCGTGATGAAGAAGTAGATCGCGAGGCAGACCGCGGCCGCTATTCCCCACAGCACGCCGATCAGGTCGATCTTCACGGCACCCGTCAGGTCCAGGACCAGGACCAGTCCGCCCAGCGACAGCAGGGTGCCGGCGATGGTCAGCGGGCGGGGACGCTTCCGGCTCGCGGCCCACAGCCACAGCACGATGATGACGGGCGCGAGGTACTCCAGCAGGAGGGCGACGCCCACCGACAGCCGGGCCACCGCGTTGAAATAGAACAGCTGGCAGGCGGCGACCCCAATGACGCCGAAAAGCAGTATGGTCAGCCAGTTGTCCTTGAGTTGGTGCCAGCGGCCGCGCAGCGCCGGGATGGCGGGAACCGCGAGGATCAGCGCGGCGCCGGTGAGGCGGCCCGTAACGGCGGCCCCGGGCGTCCAGCCCGTTTCGAGGAGGGCCTTCGCGAACGATCCGGAGACGCCAAAGACCGCGGAGGAGAACAACGCGATGCCCAGGCCCGAGGCCATGAAGCTGGACGCGACACCGGCCCGCCTGGTGCCGGCCGTGGCGCCCCGCGCCGTGCCCGTTGTCGCCCCCATTGCGCTGCCGGCCGATTCCGAGGCAGGCCGCAGGGCGGCAAGGTCTTCGACCGGGGCGGCGACGGTGCGGCGGGGGGCAGACACGGCATTCTCCTGTCAGGAGTAAAGTGGGGTTATGGTCATGACATTACGCCCCCGCAAGGTAAGGAGTCAAGATGGTCTTTGCCCCTGACACAGAAGTTGCCCTGCGTTCCGTGGTCAACCTCATCAACACCGCCGCGAACGGCCAGGAACATCTGGCCACGGTCAAGGATCTGGACGGTTTCCTGGCGGCTGAGGGCTTCACCGGTTCCCGAACCCGGGACCAGGCCGAGCTGGAAAGCATACGGCGGCTCCGCGGCGAACTCGCCGAGCTCTGGGTGGCGGAGGAGGCCGCTGCCGCGGAGACCGTGAACCGGCTGCTCCGCGAGGCCCGGGCACTCCCCCAGCTGGTCAAGCACCATCCGTGGGACTGGCACTTGCACGCCACCACGCCCGAGGCCCCGCTGGCCGACCGCATGAGCACGGAGGCGGCCATGGCGATCGTGGACGTGATCCGCAGCAAGGAAATGGACCGCCTGCTGGTGTGCGCGGCGGAAGACTGCGACGCCGTGGTGCTCGATCTGAGCCGCAACCGCTCGAAGCGCTACTGCGACACGGGAAACTGCGCCAACCGCGCGCATGTGGCCGCATACCGGGCCCGCAAGGCGGTGTCCTGACGTGCGGGGTCCCGGTGTTGGGTGGTTAGGCCTGCGGCGTCAGGCGTGCGGTCCGTTGTCGCCGGAATCGGCCGAATCGACGGGGCCACCAGTTTCGGGCCCGGGCTGCACAGACGGGCCGCCGTGGCCGGAAGGGGACCGCTTGGAGCTGAGGTTGACGCCGGAGCCCTTCCCCAGGTGCTCGGCGTTGTCCTTGTAGCTCATCGAGAGCATGGCGGCCACCACGAGGATCACAATGAAGGCGATCCCGGCGCCGATGAAGGCCAGGTCAAAGCGGGGCGAACGGGCGCTGCCGCCCGAGGCGAAGATCAGGACGCCGAAGAACACCACGACGGCCCAGAACGCGGAGAACATGAGCGTTCCCTTGACCGAGGTCCGCACGTTGCGGGACGCTCCGGATTTCTGCTGTGCCAAGGTGTTTTCCTCCTGCAGCCTGCGCGGGAAGCGTGGCTGTCTTGTTACCGCAATTGTTCTACGCCGGGTAGAACCTGTCGGTACTAGTTTACGGCCTCCGCGGAATCGCCCCGAGCATCGTGCCGCAGGGTCAGCCCGGACAACATCCACAGCACGCCGCTGATGATGGCCCCGCCGCCGGCCACGCCGAGGAGCGCGTGCGCGCCAAGGCCGATGAAGAACGGCAGCGCGATCGCCGTGCCCAGCCCGATCACGCCGGAGGCGATCCAGTCCCGGGCCAGTACGGACCTGCCGCGGCCCGGAACGCCCGCGAGCAGCTCCGCAACACCGGCAACTCCGAGACCGATTGCGGCGATCGTTCCGAAGACGAGGGAGCCGGGGATCATGGCCACGGCTGCACCGGCCCCGGCCAGAACGGCCCCGCCGGCGGAGAGGATCCTGCCCGCACGTTCCCGCGGACGGTACCCGGACTTCGTCACGGTCCAGATCAGCACCACGCCGGTGGCCAGCAGGTACAGGCCGCCGGCCCAGCCCATGCCCGCCTCGGATGGCGCGGCCCAGAACACGGTCACCGCGCCAAACACGAGCGCAACGGCAGCCCTGACCAGCACGGGCTTCCAGAGGTCGGCCGCGGCGCGGATGGCAGGGGTCGCGTCAGGCGCTGCGGGAAGAGTCACCCGTCCAGTTTAGTGCGAAGCCGGCACTGCGCGCGCCGGGAGCGGGAAGCCAGCCGGCGGAGGTCCGGCAGAGTCCGGCGGCCCCCGGCCGGGTCCGGCTCACCGCGCGCCCAGGACCACCCAGCGGTCCGTCCGCGCCCGGAGGCCCAGCGTCAGCGCCCGCGCCGCCATGTAGCCCAGGGAGAAGGCGGCCCAGAGCCACAGCAGCCCCGCGCCGCCGCCGGCGCCGGAGTGCCACACGGCCAGCAGCAGGGGAAGATAGGCCGCGAGATTCACGACGCCGGCGATCGCAAGATAGCGGGCGTCGCCCGCTCCAATGAGGACGCCGTCGAGGACGAAGACGTAGCCGGCGATCGGCTGGCCCGCGGCGAGGACCCACAGGGCGAGCGTAAGCGCCGCCCGGACCTCGGCGTCGGACGTGAAGAGGGCGCCCGCCCACGGCGCGGCCGCCGCGAGGAGGATCCCGGTCAGGGCACCGAAACCGAGTCCCCACCGCGTCATGGTGCGGGTCAGCGCCCGGACGGCGCCGGGCCGGGCCGCCCCGAGTTCCTTGCCGATCAGGGCCTGGGCCGCGATCGCCAGGGCGTCCAGGGCGAAGGCGAAGAACGTGAAGATGGTCATTGCCAGCTGGTGCGCGGCAAGATTGACGGGACCCTGGGCCGTCACCACCACTACCGTGGCAAGAATCGCGATGCGCAGGCTGAGCGTGCGCAGCATGAGCCACGAGCCGACCTTGGTCAGGGCCCGGATCCCGCGCCAGTCCGGCAGCAGGGACACCCCGTGGTTGCGGGCGTTGCGCCGGACGATCAGCACGTACACGGCCGCCATGGCCCATTGCGCGATGCTCGTGCCCACGGCGGAACCGGTCACGGACCAGCCCAGCCCGTAGACGAGGAACAGGTTTAGCACGATGTTCAGCGTGAATCCGGCAGCGGCGACGGCCAAAGGGGTCCGGGTGTCCTGAAGCCCGCGCAGCACGCCGGTGCCCGCGAAGATGAGCAGCATCGCCACCAGGCCCGGCATGGACCCACGCAAGTAGTCCATGGCATACCCATGCACCTCGCCGCGGGCACCCATCAGGTCCAGGAGGGGCCCGGCGGCCAGGAACCCGGCGATCGCCAGGACGATGCCCAGCAGAAGCGCCAGCCAGATGCCGTCCCGTCCGGCAGCGAGGGCCTTTGCGAGCTGGCCGTTGCCGATGGCCCGCGCGACCGCCGGCGTCGTGGAGTACGCGAGGAACACCATGAGACCCACGGCCGTGTGGAGGACCGCCGATGCGAGCCCGACGCCGGCCAGTTCGGCCACTCCGAGGTGACCCACGATTGCCGAATCCGCGAGCAGGAACAGCGGTTCGGCAATAAGGGCGCCGAAGGCCGGCACCGCCAGGCGGAGGATTTCCCGACGGTGCCCCGCGGACGGCGGCAGGGTCTTGGGCAGGGAAGGGGAGGCAGGCACGGCTTAACCCTAGCGGGGTGAATGCGACGTCGCCCGGCGTCATTTAGTTGACATTTCAACTAAACTGGGGAACCCTTAAAGTTGAAAGTACAACTTCTTCGCCGCTTCGGTCCGTTCCGCAGTTTGGGGATTCCACTTTTTTGGGACCCTATCGTTTCGCGCCGGCCGAAGCGGCGGTCCACTCGAGAAAAGGCCCCCATGAACCAGCCCGCACTGACCACCTCCGCCCGGACCATCCTGCGCGTTATTACGGGATTCCTGTTCGCGGCCCACGGCTGGCAGAAATTCAACGAATTCACCATCGCCGGCACCCAGGCTGCCTTCACCCAGATGGGCGTCCCGGCGGCCCAAGCGGTGGCCCCCGTCGTCGCGACCCTCGAGCTCGTCGGCGGCGTCGCACTGATCCTGGGCGTGCTCACCCGCGTGTTCGCCGCCCTCCTCGCACTAGACATGCTCGGCGCCCTCTTCCTGGTCCACGCCTCCGCCGGCGTCTTCGTTGCCACCGGCGGCTACGAGCTGGTGCTGATCCTGGCGGCCGCCGCCCTGGCCGTGGCCCTCGTTGGCGCCGGCACGGTCTCTGTGGACAAGGCGCTCTTTGGCCGTAGCGGATCCAGGCTCCGCGTCCTCGCCTGAGGCGTTTTTCCCGGCACCTTCCAGCGCTCCCGGCGGGCGGTCACCTCGCGGTGGCCGCCCGCCGTCGCATGTCATCGGCTTCGCATGCCAGCGGGTTCGCATGTCGCGGCTTATGGCGTCCCGGACAGCGATTGTGTCGCCGGCCCACGGCTCCCGGCCGGCCCTTCAGTAAACTCACAGCATGAGCGAGAACGCGCCCAATTCCGTGACCCTGCGCTTCCTGGCGGCCCCCACCGACGTCGGCCACAGCGGCTCGGTCGACGCCGGCACCGTGCTGGAATGGGTGGACAAGGCGGCCTACGCGGCCGCCGTCGGCTGGTCAAAGTCCTATTGCGTGACGGCCTACGTGGGAAACATCCACTTCGCAGATCCGGTCAACAGCGGTGACATGGTGGAGGTCGAGGCAACGATCGTCTACACCGGGCGGTCCTCGATGCACATCCGCACCGTGGTGTCCTCGAGCGATCCCAAGGGCGGACCCGCCACCATGCGCAGTCAGTGCATCGTGATCTTCGTGGCCGTGGGCGCAGACGGCAAGCCCATACCGGTGCCGCAGTTTGAACCCGCGACGCCGGCAGAAATCGAGCAGCGGGACGACGCGCTGGCCCGGATCAAGGTCCGTGAAGAAATCGTCCAAGCCATGAGCGAGCAGGAATATACCGATGCCGGCACGGCCGAACGCGTGGTGCTGAGGTTCATGGCGGCGCCCACGGACGTGAACTGGGGCGGCAAGGTCCACGGCGGGATCGTTATGAAGTGGATCGATGAGGCCGCGTACGTCTGCGCCTCCCGGTACTGCGGAAAGGATACCGTGGCCGTGTTCTCCGGCGGGGTGCGGTTCTACCGTCCGTTGCTGATCGGCCACGTGGTGGAAGTGGAGGCCCGGCTGGTGTACACCGGCACGAAAGGCATGCATATCGCCGTGCACGTCCGTTCGGGAGACCCCAAGGGACGCGAGCTGAACCTCACCACATACTGCCTGACGGTCATGGTGGCCCGCGACGAGACGGGAACTTCGGTCCCGATCCCGCAGTGGGTTCCGGTCTCCGAGGAAGACAAGCGGCTGCACGCCCATGCCCGCGAACTGCTGGAAATCCGCGGCCGGGCCCCAGGGAACCGGCTGCCCAACCATCTGCTCGCGGCAGGCGGCAGCTAGGTCCGGGCCACGCGGGCCGGGCCGGGCGGCCGGGCGGCTAGAAGCCGCCGCCACCGCCGGCGTCGGCCGCCATGTTGGCAAACCGCGAGTAGTGGCCTTGAAAGGCCACAACAATGTCCTTCGTGGGGCCGTTACGGTGCTTGGCGATCAGGATGTCCGCCTCGCCGGCGCGCGGGGACTCTTTGTCGTAAACGTCTTCACGGTGCAGCAAGATCACCATGTCGGCATCCTGCTCGATGGAGCCGGATTCACGCAGATCCGAGACCATGGGCCGCTTGTCCTGGCGCTGCTCCGAGCCACGGTTCAGCTGCGACAGCGCAATCACGGGGACCTGGAGTTCCTTGGCCAGGAGCTTCAGCGCACGGGAGAACTCGGAGACTTCCTGCTGACGGGATTCCACCTTCTTGCCCGAGCTCATCAGCTGCAGGTAGTCCAGGATCACGAGCTTGAGGTCATGCTGCTGTTTCAGGCGCCGGCACTTGGCGCGGATTTCCATAAGCGACATGTTGGGGCTGTCATCGATGAAGAGCGGGGCATCGTTCATGCGGCCCATCGTGGTGGCGATTTTGGACCACTGCTCGTCTTTGATGGTGCCCTTGCGGAGGTCCTGAAGGCCGATCGTGGCCTCGGCGGACAGCAGGCGCATGGCGATCTCGTTGCGGCCCATTTCGAGGGAAAACATAACGGTGGTGAGGTTGTTCTTGATGGCGGCCGAGCGGGCGAAGTCCAGCGCGAACGTGGATTTACCGACGGCGGGGCGCGCGGCGATGACGATCATCTGGCCGGGATGCAGGCCGTGGGTCAGTTCATCGAGCTCGTAGAAGCCGGTGGGGACACCCACCATGCCCTCGCCGCGGTGTCCCGAGGCCTCGATCTCGTCCACCGTGGACTCCATAACGTCCTTGAGGACCACATAATCCTCGGCGGTGCGGCGTTCGGCGACGGCGTAGACCTCGGCCTGGGCCTGGTTGACGAGGTCCTCCACCTCTCCGTCCTGTCCGTAGCCGAGCTGGACAATCTTGGTGCCGGCGTTGACAAGGCGGCGCAGCACCGCGCGTTCGCCCACGATTTCGGCGTAGTACCCGGCGTTGGCGGCGGTGGGGACCGTCTGGATGAGTTCGTGCAGGTAGGCGGGTCCGCCGATCCTGTTGATTTCCCCGCGTTTGGTCAGCTCGTCCGAGACCGTCACGGCATCGGCAGGTTCACCGCGGCCGTAGAGGTCAATGATGGCCTCGTAGATGGTTTCGTGTGCCGGACGGTAGAAGTCCTGGCCGCGCAGGATCTCGACGACGTCTGCGATGGCGTCCTTGGACAGCATCATGCCACCCAGGACTGACTGCTCCGCGGGAATGTCCTGCGGGGGCTTGCGGCTGCCCTCGGCTCCTCGCGTACCCTCGACTGAATCCAGATGCGTAACTGACAAAACTGCCGTCCTTCATTGTGTGCCGCGGCGGATATCCTTTCGCCGCGACGCGTAAGCGCTGTGCGGTGATGCCCAGCTGCCCTGATGCCTAACTGCTGCGGTGCCTACCCGCTGTGGTGCCAGCGGCCGTGCCGCCCAACGGCCGTGCCGCCCAACGGCTGTGATGCCCAACAGCTGTGATGCCCAACAGCTGTTATGCCCAACAGCGTGGCCTGGCGCCACCCGGCCACCCAATTCGTATCAGTCAGCTCCGACAATTCGCGCCGGCCCTCCCTGCCGCGGTTATCCACAGCACTGGTGCGGCCGTACGCCGCCGGGATCCCGGGGCGGGCTTCCTCAATGGGCACCGCCCGGCGACCGAAGGATTTCCGCTTCCAAAGCCCGATATCCTGCAACGTTATCCCCCGATCGGGCAGGCACCAACCCGGACGGCGCGCCCCCCTGTGGATAACCTGTGCACTAGTGGCAGATGCTTGTGCACAGTCTGTGGGTAGAGCTGTGGATAGAAAAAAAGTTGCGTCCGTAATCCGTTCTTGACCTGCGGAAACATTGGATTCATCTTGTGGACACAAAACTATTTTCGCCAAGGTTCATCCACAGCCTGCACCTTGTGGCTGGGGATACGCCGCCGCTTGGGAGGCCACATTCGCGGCCCGATGCGCGCATTTTGTGAGCGGACTCACGCCATTGGGGGAGATTGAGGTGGAGTTGACGCGGGCCGCGGCGCACTGTAGACCCGATGCAGAACATGCTGTGGACAACCGCAATCTGGCATAAGCTCTAACCATGGGCGATGTACTGATAGTCATGTTGCCTGGCCTCATTCTGGCGGCGGTGCTCTGGGCGGTCGCCACGGCCCTGAAACCGCGGAATTTCGGCATCTCAGACGCCGAGCGCTACCAGCGGGAACTGGCAGTAAAGTCCCAGGCCCACTATGCCGCGCAAGTCGAGGCTGCCGTGGCCGCCCGAGCCCGGATTGAGGCGACCACGCGCCCCAGCCAGAACTCCCAGCAGCAGTCGCAACAAGAGGACCATGCCCGCTCTGCGCTGCTCACCCGGAACGCCCCAGTCCCCGCAGGGACGCGACACGGAGACCCCCTGCTCGCCGTCGGACACCTCAGTCCCCAGCTCCTGCAGGAGCTGCAGGCGCTGGCCCGCAGCGGCCATAAGACCAAGGCCACCCGGCTGCTTCGGCAGTCGACGCACTCGGACCTCAAGACCGCCAAGAATTATGTAGATCGGCTGTAGCACATGGAAGCGCTGCTCATTCCCGTACTGATCCTGGTGCTCGTGGCCGCCGGCGTGCTGCTGGCGGTCCGGGCATGGAGCCGCCGCGGCCAACGCTCCCGACCGGCGGCCATGCCACAGCCGGACCCCGACTCCGCGGAGCTCGCCCGGGCGGCGGCCGCCAAGCTCAACCAGGAGCAACACCGGCGGCTGTACGCACTGATCGCGCAGGGACAGGCCATGGCGGCCATCAAGGTGTACCTCGAAGCCACGGGAGACGGCCTCCGGGCGTCCCGCGACGCTGTCGCGGCCCTCGCGGCCCACCCCCAGCCGTTCCGTGCCCCAGAGGCCGTCAAGGAGCCGGCCCCGGACGAGGACGAGGTGCCGCAGCGGTTTTCGTACCGCTACCGCGCGATCGCGAGCAAGGGCGACGTCACGCGCGAGGTGAGCAGCAACATGCTCAATGACGAGATCTACGGAAGGATCCGCACCCTGGCCAAGAGCGGGGACACCGAGGCGGCGGCGACCGCACTGACCCGCCACTCGGATATTTCCATGAAGCAGGCCAGAGAGTTTATCGCTTTGCTCGACGACTGATCACGGACCGCTCGAAGAGGCCCGGGTTGTCCGGCCCGCGGGTGCTACCGCTGGCCGGAGATCCCGGCGAGCAGCTGCTCAAACGGCAGGGACTCCAGCATGGCCGGCTTTTGTTGCGACCCTGAGTCCTGGAGCAGGCGGACGAACTCCCCCGCTGCCCGATCCACACGCTCGGACAGCGGCGAGCCGCCGTCGTCGTTGTTTCCCCAATCCTGGGGACCGGCGAAGACCGCCGTGGCGGCGATCCGGGTCCGAAGGTAGGTGAAGAGCGGCCGCATCGCGAAGTCCAGCACCATCTGGTGCCGGTCCGTGCCGGCGGTGGCACCGAGGAGAACCGCCTTGCCCTCCAGCGCCTTGGGATCGAGCACGTCGATGAAGGACTTGAATAACCCGCTGTAGGACGCGCTGAACACCGGGCTGACGGCGATGACGCCGTCGGAGGCCTCGACGCCGGAGATCACGTCGGCCAGCCGCGGAGCTGCATAGCCGGTCACGAAGTTGTTGGCGATGTCCACGGCGAGGTCCCGCAGTTCCACGACCTCGATGTCCACGGCGTAGCCGGCCGCAGCAAGCTGCCGCTCGGCCGAAGCCGCCAGCTGATCCGCCAGCAGGCGGCTCGACGAGGGGACGCCGAGTCCGGCGGAGATAACGGTGATACGGCGGGTTTCCACGGAGTGCTCCTAAGTTGAATCCAGGTCAGCAACGCCAATACATGCGTTTGCATCTACCCACTCAAGCGCCGGCCGTGGGGATTTATTCCCGCCCTCGTTGCGCTATCACTCCTGGTCCCTAAGATGCGGGCAAATCACAACCACAGCTGATGGCGCAACGGCTCAGAGCATGACCCATCCCTCGACGCAGCTCGTGGAATCTCCGCCCACCCAGATGTCCTCACCGGCCGCCTCGACGTAGATCCGGCCGGCGCGACCCAGGACTGTCCCCTGCGCCGCGACGTAGGCCTCCGGAGCACGTCCGCTGCCGATCAGCCACTGGGCCGCGCCGGCATTGAAGCTGCCCGTGACCGGGTCTTCCGCGGCGGCGTCCCCCGGAATGAAGGTGCGCACCTCGAAGTCGACGGCGGATCGGGCCCGGTGCCGCCCGATGACGCCCACCTTGAGCCCGGCCATAGCCGCATAGTCCGGGCGGATGCCCAGCACCTGTTCCGCCGATTCCAGCAGCACACCGATCCAGTCCGGGCCGTTGACCAGCCACGACGCATCCAGCAGGGCTTCCAGGGGCAGCCGCAGGCCGGCGGCGATACGCCCCAGGTCTTCCTCCGCCACCGCTCCCGAGCGGGTCAGCGGCGGGGCCGCGAACGCCAGGCGTCCGGCGTCGCGCTTCACCCTCACGAGCCCGGCACCGCATTCCTGGACCACCACGTCGTCCTGCTGCGGGATGCCGCCCGCCTCAAGCCAGGCGTGCGCCGAGCCCAGGGTGGGATGGCCGGCAAAGGGAAACTCTTCGCTGCCGGTGAAGATCCGCACCCGGTAGTCGGCGTCGGGGTGCGTGGGCGGCAGGAGAAACGCGGTCTCCGCAAGATTGGTCCAGTTGGCGAACTGCTGCATTGTCCCTGCCGCGAGCCCCTCGGCGTCGACGACGACGGCCAGCGGGTTTCCACGGTACGGCTCGGCGGAGAAGACGTCGACCTGGTTGAAGGGACGAAGGCGGGGCGCCGCGGCGGGATCAGGGTTCACCGCAGCAGGCTAGCATCAGCGCCGCCCAATATGGGCCGTGAGTGACCCGCGTTGACGTTAAAGCAGAAGCCCCCGCTGTCGGATCCTCAGAGGGATCCGACGGCGGGGGCCTTCCGGCAGTCCAGGACTGCCTAGCCGGGGAGGCGAGTAGTCGAAAAGACTACTTGCCTGCGACGACGTCGAGTTCGATCACAGCGGAAACGTCGTCGTGCAGACGGACGTTTGCCTGGTAGGAACCGGTCGACTTGATGTGTGCCGGCAGTTCAACCTTGCGCTTGTCGATGCGGCCCAGGCCAGCGGCCTCAACAGCGTCGGCCACGTCGCCCTGCTTGACGGTGCCGAACAAGCGTCCGGTTGCGCCAGCCTTGACGACCAGCTTGACCGGCTTGGCGGAGAGTGCAGCGGCCTGCTTCTGAGCGTCTTCCAGGGAAGCGTGCTCGCGGGCAACGCGGGCAGCCTTGATGGACTCAACCTGCTTCTCGCCACCCTTGGACCAGGTCAGGGCGAAGTTGCGGGGCAGCAGGTAGTTACGTGCGTAACCGTCCTTGACCTCGACAACATCGCCAGCAGCACCGAGACCGGTTACTTCGTGGGTCAGAATGAGCTTTGCCATGTTAGTTAATCCCTTCCTTAGCCGCGGCCAGCGCCGGAGTAAGGCAGCAGAGCAACTTCGCGGGCGTTCTTGATTGCCTGGGCGATCTTGCGCTGTTCCTGCACCGTGACGCCAGTGACGCGACGGGCGCGGATCTTTCCGCGGTCGGAGATGAACTTGCGCAGCAATGCTACGTCCTTGTAGTCGATGACAGTGATGTCAGCGGCCTTCAAGGGGTTGGACTTTGGTTTGGGCTTACGGAGTTCAGCCTTAGCCATCGTGGAGCTCCTATTCGATGGAGCCCGTGGATATTGATCCACGGGATGGTGGTGATCCGGCGCAGTCTGCACCCGGCCGCCTTGCGGCGTCCCGGCGGCTTTCGTTGCCGGACCTTAAATGTTGTTTAGAAGGGAGGTTCGGAATCCGGGCCGTTGCCCCAGCCGCCGCCTGCATTGCTGACCCCGGGCGTGGCCCAGGGGTCTTCCTGCGCTGCGGGCTGGTTGCCGCCCCAGTTTCCACCGGCGTTGCCGCCCTGGTTTCCACCAGAGTTGCCACCGAAACCGCCGCTGTTGCCGCCGCCGAAGCCGCCCTGACCGCCGTTGCCGGCACCCCCAGCGCCGGAGCGCTGGGTGCGGTTGACCTTAGCATTGGCGTAGCGCAGGCTCGGGCCGATTTCATCGACTTCGAGCTCGATAACGGTGCGCTTCTCGCCTTCTTTGGTTTCGTAGGAACGGCTCTTCAGCCGGCCGGAGACGATCACGCGCATGCCCTTGGTCAGGGATTCGGCGACGTTTTCGGCTGCTTCACGCCAGACCGACGCGCGGAGGAACAGGGTTTCCCCGTCCTTCCACTCATTGGACTGCCGATCGAAGGTACGGGGAGTAGAAGCGATGGTGAAATTCGCTACGGCCGAACCGGACGGTGTGAACCTGAGTTCGGGGTCACTGGTGAGATTACCGATGACCGTGATAGTGGTTTCGCCTGCCATCTACTGCCTCCTTGTGCGTTCCTGCGGGGATGAAGATTGAAGGTTGACCGCTGAATTACTCAGCAACAACTTTCTGCTCTTCAGGGCGGGTGATCTTGGTGCGCATGATGGTCTCGTTGAGACTCAGCTGGCGGTCAAGTTCCTTGGCGGTAGCCGGCGCAGCGGTGAAGTTCACCACGGCGTAGATACCTTCGGACTTCTTCTGGATTTCGTAAGCCAGGCGACGACGGCCCCAGATGTCAACCTTTTCGATGGTTCCACCATCGTTGGTGATGACGTTCAGGAACTTCTGAAGCGACGGCTCAACGGCACGCTCTTCGACCTCGGGGTCGATGATTACCATCAATTCGTAAGGACGCATATGTGAACCCACCTCCTTTGGGCTAAGCGGTTACGGCATTTCCGTAACAGGAGGTTCATTTGCGGTGCCGTGCGATGCCCGGCCAACGGAACGGAGGCAGGGCGCAGCACAGACTTCAATATCTTAGTGCATCGTGGCTTGTTTCGGCGATTCCTAATGGGTCAACGCTAGCCCGGGCGCCCGGCGGCGGGAACGGGGTAGGACCCTCATGTGGAAAACCGCCGCGCGGCCGGGGGTCGGGAAGCCGGCCGGTGGTCTGTGTCATGATCTGCAAATGGATACCGACACCGACCCCGCCGCCGCGCTGCCGCCGGTCCGCCGCAGCCGGCTTCGCTTCGCCGTCATGGTGCTGGTAGGGCTCCTCGCCGCCGCGGCAACAGGGATGGCAGGGCACTGGGTGGAGGCCCCGGCGGTCGGATGGGGCTGCGCCGCCGCCTGCTATGTGGTCTGGGTCTGGCTGGTCGTGGGCCGGCTGGGCCCCGCCGAAACCCGGGCTCACGCCACGGCGGAGGACCCGTCCCGCAGCGCCACCGACCTGCTGATCCTGGCCACGAATGCGGCGAGCCTTGTGGCGGTGGTCGCCGTCGTCATCGATTCACACAGCAGCGACAACGCGGCGCGCCTGGGCGGCGGGGTGCTGGCCCTGGCATCGGTGGCGCTGTCCTGGCTGCTGGTCCAGACCCTGTTCACACTGCGGTACGCGGAGCTCTACTACAGCACGGAGCCACGTGCGGGCGGGGCCGTTGGCGGGATCGACTTCAATCAGGACGAACCCCCGCAGTACACGGATTTCGCGTACCTCGCCACGAGCCTCGGGATGACCTACCAGGTCTCGGATACCGCCCTGAAGAACCATGGCGTGCGTGCCGAGGCGCTCAAGCACAGCCTGTTGTCCTACGTTTTTGGGACCATCATCCTGGCCGCCACACTCAACCTCGTGGTCGGTCTGACCGCCTAACACTGGTGCGGATGCGCGCCGGTGCGGGCCGCCACGGATGGTCCGCACTGCTTCGTCCAAGTATTTTCCGAATCGGCTTACGCGCCCATCGGCGTTCCGCTACGCATCTTTCGCCGTGTCTCTACCCGATTATTGATATTCCCTAGGACTGCGTTCAATTCCCGCGTTAGATTGGCGGCAACGCAGCCAACGGGCAGGTCTTTCGTCACTCCGAAAAGAGTGGATGCCCCGGCTGATGTATTGGTCTGAAAAGAATTACGTCAGTTGGGTCTCCATCGTCTCCTCCGGAAATGAAAAGAGCCCTGGCTGATCGGTCTCTGGGGGACGAGCGGGGGATTCATGGTTTTGTTCGGACGCAACAAAGAGTTGGGACATATCCTTGCCCTCATCCGAGGGCCCAAGGAGTCCGCATTGACGATTCTGGGCACGCAAGGCAGCGGGAAATCATCGCTGCTGGCTGAAATTGCAGCGTTGGACGAATACCCGACAATACTGTTCCGGGCGAACGCGGCAGAAGGCGAATGGCCGTATTCAGGTCTGACTGGCCTCCTAAACGGGATGGATCTGCCCGGCATGGGTTCAATCCTGGAACAGGCGGCCCGGCACTGCGCGCAAGAACCAGCCGTTTCAGCATTGACGTTCCTGCTTCTTGCCACCCTGCGGCAACGACCGGCAGGAAAGATGGTTGTCCTGATCGACGACGCCGACGAACTCGATTCAGCCAGCCAGACCGTCATCGGCTTCCTGGCCCGACGCTTGGCAGGGACGGGCCTTGTCCTCATTGCAACGATGCGCCATGAACCGCCGGGCAGCCCGTTCGCGCGGCTCCCGTCCCTCAACTTGCCGAACCTGGACCGAGGCGCCACCGTTAGCATGCTGGAATCCCTGCCGGCAAGCCAGTCCAGTCGCTCCGTACTGTACGCAGTGGCCGACACCAGCCAGGGAAACCCCCTCGCCGCGATCGAACTGTACGCCGAATTCAACCGCCTGCAACAGCGGGGACAATATGCGCTGCCCGTGCCGCTGTATTGGCAGGGAAGTTTCGAAACCGATCTGGCCAGATCCATTTCGAACCTCTCAGTCACCGCCCGGCGCGCGTTGGACCTTATTGCTCTTTCCTACCGGAGCAGCCTCGCCGTCTTGGAGAAAATGCCCGGTGATCTTATGGTCGGCGTGGACGAACTACTTGCCGCAGGTGTCGCAGTTCAATCGGGGTGCCACATCAGAATTCAGAACCCGATGCTAAGAGGACACGTTGTCTCAGCAATGTCGGCGGCGCAGAAGTCCGTAGACCACCAAGCCCTGGCGGCACACGTGGAAAACGATGATCCGCTGGCATGCCCGTGGCACCTAAGCTTCACCGCAGCACGGCGGGATACTGCGTTCAGTCTGTTGCGCGGCGCTGTGGAACTGGTGCGGAGCGGAGAGATCCAATGCGCCGCCGAATACACAGAGCGGGCCCTCGCAATCAATCCATGGGAGGCGGAAACCGCTGCAAGGCTGGGAACGCTCGCCGAGGTCCTCTTTAACAGGGGCCAGTTCGTCCTCGCCAAGCGATACCTGGAGTGGGCGCAGCGGATCAGCCGTGACCGGGCCCTGACGTTGCGGCTTACGGGTCTCGATTTCCAGATCGAGTTGATGCGCGGCGAAACCGTCAGGCCAAGCATGATGCTTCGCCTCGTCGAAGAGTTCGGTCAGCACGACCGCATGTTCTCCGCCTGCCTCCTCTCGATCGGCGCACTCCACCTGGCGGAACGCTGGCAGTTCGACGACGCCGAGCGTCTACTGCTGCAAGCGGATCAACTCTCGGCCGACGCCTCCGGCGAGGCCTTGGCGGTGAACCGACGCGCCCGGCTCCTGATCGACGCCGCCAAAGGGAACATCGAACGGATTCCACGGGCCGCGGACGGCAACGGCAGCAGCTTCCCCGCGTCCCTGCTGATTAAGGGCCGCGCGCTCAGCTACGCCGAAAACTACGACGGCGCACGCGATCTTTTTGCGTTGGTCCGCAATGTCAGCGCCCCCGGCAACGCCATGCGGGCAGAGATCGCCCGTTATTTCGCGGCCGACAACGAAATACGTGCCGGAAATTTCCGCGCCGCGATAGCGCTGATAGACGAAATGGCGGGTTCCGTCGCGGGCGAGCATTTCCACTGTGGGCTCCGTAGCCATCTTCTGCTCTGGCGCGCCAACGCGGTAGGGGATGATGCGGACGCCAAGGCGCGCCTCGCAGAGGCCAAGCATTACGCTGCCTCCCATCCGCAACCCCAAGTGGCCGCGCAACTCTACGCGTGTGAGGGGCAGTTTGCCCTGATGCGGGGCGACCTTGCCGAGGCCGGTGCGCTGCTTTCCCGCGCTACCGAACTTGGTATGGACTTCGCGAATCCCGCCCTCCTGCGCTGTGAGGCCGATCTCATCGAAGTGCTGGTGAGGTCCGGCAACAGGCATGAAGCTGCCCGGGTCCTGACCCGGCTCGAATACCGCTCAACCGGGCTGAAGTCCCGCTGGCTGCGCACGGCAGTCAGCCGCTCCCGGGCCTTGGTGGCCGAGGGCGCGTCTTCCCTCGAGCTCTTTGCCCGTGCTTTGGAGCCGTGGCAAAGGGACGATTCCGTCTTCGAGCGGGCCAGGACCCTGCTTTGCTTTGCCGAACGGCTTCAGTCCTGCGGAAGGCCGGGCGAAGCGAAGGATTCACTCTTGCGGGCCAGGGCATTTTTCGAGGAAATTGGCGCCGCGTCGTGGACCCAGCGCGTCGAAACTCTGCTCTTCACCGACCGGATTCCGCGCGTGCCGGAGATCCAGAACCCGGCATTGCTGCTGCTCACCGAACACGAGCGCGACCTGGTCCAGCTCGTTGCCCGAGGCCGCCGTAACAAGGAAATAGCGGCCACATTGTTCGTGTCAGTGCGAACGGTTGAAGTCCGTCTTACCGGGATCTACCGGAAGCTGGGCGTCCAATCGCGGTCGCAGTTGACCTCATTGCTCACCATGAGGGAACAGGAGCCATCCCGTGAGTCGTTGCGGCTATCTGTCTGAGTGCGGCCCACATCGTCGCCGGGTGCACCAACACGGCACATCAAAGGTTCAATCCGGCCCCTTCGGGCCTGATTGCCAGGTCCGTTGCTGCACAGCGGACCTACGATCGCGGCTGGCGGTCCCCGAACCTGACGGAACCCTGGTTCAGAGACCGCCGGCCGCATTCACTCTTCCGCCGAACTCCAGCGGTCCTGCGCGGCTCCGGGGCACGGATGCTTCATCAGTGAAATTGCGTAAGTCCAACCACACAGCTGCCGCAGAAGGATGAGAATCATGAACTTTCCCACAGCGATTCCCTTGGTTGACCTGGGCGCGCAGCAGGAGGAAATCGCCGACGAAGTAGAGATCGGAATGAAGGAAGTCTTCGCCCGGACAACCTTCATCGGAGGCCCGCAGGTGGCCGAATTTGAAGACGCCTATGCCACGTTCCTCGGGGCGCGGCACTGTGTTGGCGTGGCCAACGGAACGGACGCCCTGGAGCTGGCCCTACGGGCGTGCGGCGTCAGTCGCGGGGGCGAAGTCGTCCTGCCCGCCAATACCTTCATTGCCACCGCGGAAGCCGTCTCACGCATCGGCGCGACTCCCGTCCCCGTGGATGTCGATCCTGTTCACCTGCTCATCGACCCTGCACGGGTGGCCGACGCAACGGGGCCCCGGACACAGGCCATCGTCCCGGTCCACCTCTTCGGCCAGACCGCTCCGGTCGAACGGCTGGAATCCCTGGCGGAGTCCGTCGGCGCCGCACTTGTGGAGGACGCCGCCCAATCACAGGGCGCAACCAGAGACGGCCGCTTCGCCGGCACACTGGGCCATGCCGCCGGCACCAGCTTCTACCCAGGCAAGAACCTCGGGGCTGCTGGTGACGCCGGCGCTGTCACGACAAACGATCCCGACATCGCGGCCCGAGTGCGTCTACTTGGCGCCCACGGCAGCACCGTCCGGTACCAGCATGACGCCATCGGGATGAATTCCCGGCTGGACACCGTGCAGGCGGTAGTGCTGAGCGCCAAGTTGCGCCGGCTTCACGGGTGGAACCAGCGGCGGCGGGACGCCGCCAGACGGTATTCTTCCCTGCTCTCAGACCTTCCCGGCGTCGTCCTGCCGAGCAGTGCCGCAGGCAACATCGATGCCTGGCATCTCTATGTCATCCGGGTGGACGAGCGAGACCGGGTTCTGGCCGAGCTGCAGGCGGCCGGGATCGGGGCCGGCATCCACTATCCCGTTCCCATTCACCTCAGCGGGGCGTACCGCGAACTGAACCTCGGTCGCGGTGATTTCCCGGTGGCGGAACGGGCCGCCGACACCATGCTGTCGCTGCCGATCTATCCCCACATCACGGCTGACCAGCAGGAATACGTGGCGGAGCGGCTCATCGCAGCGATGGGAAGGCTGTGATGGCACACAGCGAAGTCCGCACGGAACGGTCGGCGTCCAGGAACCCCAACGGTGTGCCGGCGGCGGCCTACGAGGGCAAGCGATGAAACAACCTGCCGGGCGCACTGCCCCAGTTCTAGACGAGGGGCCCGACAGACCCGGCGTTCAGAAGGGAGCCGGGGCTAGTGCCGCACTGGGTTGGAGCCTGCTCAACACGGGTGTGGCCAAATTGGGAACCCTGGGCATTGGAATTGTCCTTGCACGCGTTCTCGGACCGGACTCCTACGGCACGTTCGCCGTAGCGATGGTGGCACTCCTGGCGGTCCTAACCTTCAATGAATTGGGGGTAAGCCTCGCAATCGTCCGGTGGCCCGGTGATCCGGCGCGGATCGCCCCGACAGTGACCACGATTTCCGTTGTTGGCAGCGTCCTATTCTGCGCGGGGGCTCTGGCTGCCGCTCCGTGGTTTGCCGCGACCATGGGTGATCCCGGCGCCACAGACGTGGTCCGCGTCATGGTTTGCTGCGTCCTGGTGAGCGGCGTCGTTGCGACGCCGGCAGCCCTCATGCAGCGCGGTTTCGACCAGAAGACAAAAATGGTCATTGACCAGGTGAATGTGTGGGTGGGGGCGGTCGTGTCTATTGTCCTGGCCCTCGTCGGTCTGGGTGCCATGAGCCTGGCAATCGGGCGAGTGGCCGGAACACTGATCTCTGGGGTCATGTTCGTCATGAAGTCCCCGTTAAGGCTCCGGTTTGGGCTGGACGTGAAAGTCCTGAGGCCACTGCTGCGGTTTGGTTTGCCGTTGGCCGGCGCCAGCATCATTGTGTTCTGCGTCGGATACCTCGACCAGCTCGTCACGGGCAATCTTCTGGGCGCCACAATGCTCGGGCTCTACGTCCTTGCCTTCAATCTGGCCAGTTGGCCCGTCACAGTATTTTCGCAGCCGCTCCGCAGCGTCGCACCGGCGGTTCTCGCGCGGCTTCAGCATGATGCCGCGCGCATGCAGGCCACGATGACTGCGCTGATCGGCGTACTGACATCTGTCACTTTCCCAATGGTGGCTCTCCTGGCTGCGGAATCCGGTCCGATTGTCCGTTTCGTTTACGGCGAACCGTGGGCTGGCGCTGCCTCGGCCCTGTACTGGCTAGCGCTCCTGGCGGGGTTCCGGATCCTCTTTGAACTGATGTACGACTACCTGGTGGTGGCTGGCATGACCGGCTCCATCATGACCACCCAGATTTCTTGGCTGATTGCCTTGATTCCGGCCCTGTTGCTCGGCGCTGCCGGCGGAATCGCCGGCGTCGCTGCGGCGCAACTAGTGGTTGTGGCAGCGGTGGTCCTCCCCGCATATTTGTGGAGGCTCAATGCGGCAGGCCTGAGCCCCCGAAAAGTCGGCCGCCAAGTTTGGCTCCCGACCGTTTGTTCGGCGGCCATCATGGCCCTTTCTGCCCTGCTGCAGGACAAAGGCCTGCCGTTTCCGGCCGGTCTCATTATCTCCTCCTTCGCAGCCCTGGGTGCAGCAGGCAGCATGCTGTGGCTTAGGCGCGCGGACGTGGCCACGCTGAGGCAGATGGGCAGGAGTGGTGGGCTTGACCAGCATTGACGCTAACCGCCGGACCTTTGATGAACTTGTCGACCGGGCCCTCTCCTTCGCTGCAGCAGGCAACTGGGAAGCGGCGGCAATAGAGACACAGCAGGCGGGACGGTTCGCCTGGATCGATCATTCCGGACTGTTCGCCAGCGAAGACCTTGAATTCGTTTTGGGCCGTATCCGCCGCTCGATTCCGCCTTCCCCCAAAACACGGACCCGGGAAAAGCGCGCCCCTCGGGTCGTCGCCCATGTTGCAACGCAGCTCTATGGTGCGGGCGGCCACACCCAGACGATTTCGCGCTGGGTCCGGCAGGATCCTGGCTCCGACCACCGGCTCATTCTGACCCGTCAAGGAGGTGTGGAGGTCCCCCCGAAGATCGCGGAGTGCTTCCAAACCTCCGCCGGCCCCGTCTTCCTGGACCGGCGGCCGGGCGGCCTGGTGAAGCGGGCCGTCGCCCTCCGACGCCTCGTATCGGATGCTGACGTGGTGGTGGTCCACGCCCATCCCCATGATGTGGTGCCCGCACTGGCGCTCGGCCTTGAAGGATCGCCCCCCGCGGTTTACGTCAACCATGCTGACCATGTGTTCTGGCTCGGAACCTCGGCGTCCAGTGTGGTCCTGAACCTGCGCCGGAGCGGCCTGGCTCTCTGCGTCAGCCGGCGTGGCGTTGATCCTTCCCGCTGCATAGTGGCCAACCGCCCACTCGAACTGGCGCCTGCGGACCGCCGGGTGGAGAAGCAGCGTTCCAAGTGCCGCTCGGACTGGGGCGTCAGCGACGACGAGTTCCTGGTGGTCTCAGCGGCCGCGGAAAGCAAGTACGAACCGATTGGGACGCAGTCCCTCATTGGACTCTTCACGTCATTCCTTGCCCGGCACCCCCGCGCCCGGCTCCTGGTCGCAGGGCCGTCCGCGCAGGGCATGTGGTCAGAGGCTGCGGAAGCGACGGGAGGACGCATCAAGGCCCTGGGGCGCCTGTCCAACGTTCCCGAGCTGCTGTCTGCCGCCGATGCCTATGTTGATTCTTTTCCGTTTGCGTCGTTGACGTCACTGCTCGAGGCCGGGGCACACGGTTTGCCATTGATAACGTTTCGAGGACACCCCGCCGAATGCGCGGTGCTCGGCGCCGACTCCCCGGGACTCGACGATGAACTCTTAGTGCCGTCGACCGAGCAGGAGTTTGTCGCTGCCCTTGCCTCGCTCGCCGATTTTCCGGAGTTCAGGGCCGCGCGGGGCGCAGCCACCAAGGCAGCCGTCCTGCACGGACACAGCCACTCGGCCTGGCGCGACACGGCCGCAGCCATTTACGCGAAGGCAAGCGACGCCGTCGGGCCTATCACGACCGGACAGGCGCCGTGGCAGGACGGGCCGCTGGATCAGCTTGTCGCCCTCGTCCAGCAGCAGACCGGTTTCGCCGGAATCGGGGCGGCCGCCGCCGACGTCGTGTCGTTGCGCAAGCTGCCGCAGCGGATCGGACAGTGGTCGACCTTGAGGAGGACCCGGCAGGTGAGGCTGTCCCAGCTACTGCCCGAGTGGGCGTACTCCAGGGCCGCGGACGCCCAGAGACTTGCTAAGTTGCCCTCATCGCAAAAGGTGTCGACCGCTGGGTTCGGTAATACGGCAACGCAGAGGCAACAGCGGGTCCGATGAGCAGCCACGGTCCGGTGTTTTCATGGAAACCCAGCAGGACTGGTCGACCAGCCAGCGCCTCCGTGATGCGCCCTGAAGTCTGAAACCCAATATTCGTCACGACTATCGACTGATCTTCCGGACGCGAGCGAACGAAGGCGGGCATCGACGTCTGGTCTGCGGCCAAGAAGTTGAACCTCACATCCCTGCGGTTCAGTGCCAGCGGATCGGCAATCGGAAGCCCGGGGTGGCCAATCGGCGCGGCGTTGATGACCAACACGGCGTCGAGGGACGCCGCAGAACAGATCTCATCAATATCCCGGCGAATATCGCCGAGCACGGTGGCCGCCTTCGCCTGCCTCCGCAACCGGTGTGCCGCCTGCGACTCCCGCAGCCACCGGTAGCGCCACTTATGGGCCTCGAAAAGCCCTCCAAGCAGGGGAACCGTCCGGATCGGGGACATACCCTGGACCCTGCCACAGGTCGTTTCCACCGGCATCTGCGCCGGGTAGGCCTTCGCGATCCAGGCATGGGCTTCGGTCAGGCGGTCCAGATTGATCGTGAGGCTGTTGTGGGTGAGGGGTATATCGGTCGCCGCTACGCGAAGTCCCAAAGACCGAAGCCGTACGCCGTACTCCACCGCGTAGGCATGCCATGAAAGATCCCGGGCCTCCGCCAGCGGGTGGAGGATGACTTGCTCCGTGCGGGCCATGAAGAGCACTTCGTCGAGGCTGTCGACGTCGGAGAGTCCGTTGCTGCTTTCGCCCAAATAGATGACGCGATCCCGGATCCGGCCGAGAAGGCGGCCGTCGGGGGTCACGCCGATGGCGCCGGCTAGCCCCACGGAATGATCTCGCAGGAGCATTCCGGCGACTTCTTCAAGCGCGGCCAGCGAGTGGAGGTACACATCCTGATGGACGAAGACGACAACGTCGTTCCGGGCCAGCGAAGCACCGTGATTCAAGGCTGCCCCGGCAGATGAGAACTGTCCTGCTGTGTTATCCACAGGGATGTATTCGGTCGCCGGGGCCTCGGCCATCCCTGCCTCTACCGAAGCGGTCAAGCAGTCCCGGAGCACCGTCGGGTTGTTGAAGACGCAGATTACGGAAACTGGTTGTCGCATCGAACGATCACCGCTTGGCGTGGACATCAGGTTCACTATGGTGGACCGCAGCCTCCGGTTCAATATCTCTGGCTGCGGCTGCCTCGCCCCGTTGCACCGGATTCCGCTGCGGCGGAGCGGGCTCCGGCGAAGAGGGCTCCGGCGATTCGCCGAAGCCGCGCCGGGCTACCCGGGGCCCTCGCCTGCGCCGGGAGCTACGCCGCTCCTCCATGGACAGTGAGTCATCCCCCGCGGCCCGCGAATTTTCCACGAGTCGGGCAATCGAGACGGCACCGAACAAGAGAATAACACCGCCGATCAGCACGACGATGAGGGCGCGGAGTCGGCTCGAGAACTGTTCTGTCGCCTTGTTGGGCGCATCGATCTGGAGCGCCGTGAAGAGGTAGAGGTCGTCCGCGTTGTTTACCTTCTGTACGGAGCGAAGCTCGGACTTCAGGCGGTCTCCTAGCGCGTCCGCCGTCGCAATGGCATTCGCCGGGCTGGAACCGGAGGCTTCGATCCGGATGAGCTGTCCCGTTCCTGATGTGGCGGGGAGCGTCACTGTGTAGTCAGGCTTCAGGCCGGCTGCCACCACCGAGTCGGCCGTGTCACTTGAACTGAGCTTTGTGACCATGACCTGGGCAATGAGCGAACTGTCAGCTGAGCGCAAATACGGGTTGTCGGAATTCAGCGCCGCGAGTGCCGGGTCCTTCGACAGCTGCAATGCGGTCGGGACCTTCGGCGTCACCAACACATAGACGGTCGAGGCGGAATAACTGCGGGGGGCCAGGAAAAACACATAGGAACCGGCCAGCAGGGTAAGAACCAGCACCGAAACCACAGAGATTTTGTGTTGCCAGAGCATTTTTAGAACCGAGACTGGATTCATGCCTGCCTTTCCGATCGTCCAATACCAAGATTGTGCCTTGGATTTGTCAATTCAAGTGCACTACGTTCCTTTGTGACCATTAGCCACACGGATCCTGAGAGCCCGACGCAAAAGGGATACACGAGGGCGAAAACCGGGAATCCCAACGCGTCGAAAGCGGCGGCCGCCGGCGCAGCTACCAGGCAGGCGGCAGCTACGGCCCCCGCTAGCGTCTTCAGCCGCTCGTCCTTTGCATAGAACGCAGCGATCCATGCCGCCACCCCGGGAACCACCGTATAGGCCAGAAGTGCGACAAATCCAGGAATGCCCATTTCGACGATCGTCTTGAGGTATTGGTTGTCGAGGATTTCGATGGCGTTGCGGGTTAGGTATGCGCCGGGCCCGATGCCGGTCCAGGGACGTGCCGACACCATGGCTTCGACACGCGGATAGTCCTCAAGCCTGGCAGTTATGGAAGTGTCGGCGGTACCTGCGGTCGCGGTTCCGAACAAGGTAGCCATCAGCCCCGGCACGGCAACGAAAAGTGCCATGGCTATTCCCAGGAACGCCAGCAGGGACCACTGCCGGGCCCGCGACGGCAGGAATGGAACTAAGACGAGCGCGACAGTCAGGATGCCCACCATTCCTGATCGGGAAACGGTGGCTGCTATGGCGAACACCAGCAGACCGGTCCCTGCCCAATGCATCCACTTCCGTCCGGTCCGGTCATAGAGCGCCCGCCACAGGGACAGTGGGACCAGCATTGAGGCGAGCACGCCGAGCTCGATGGGATGGAACGTGCTGCCGGCGACTCGCAGGAAACTCCCCCGTTCCTGGAAGGGCTGGTTTCCGCCGTTGTTTTGGAACCCGGGCATGATTCCCTGGATCCACACCATAGGGTCATAGTGCGTTACGAACTGGACGGCGGCCACGACGCTGCAGAAGACGGCGCCTCGAAGTAAGGCCCGCACCAGGATCATCGCCGAATCAACGGTCCTGGTCGACTCGGTCGTGACCAGGACGATCCCCGACGAAGCGATCATCAGGAACATCCACCGGTCCGCACTCGCCCGGGTCGTTGCGGTCGAAGGACCGCTGATTCCCACATACATCGCGGCATACGACAGACAGGATACGAAGACCAGGGCACCCAGTGCGACGCGTCCCGGATGCCCAAATTCCAGCGTGCGATGCAGGCCAAACGCAACGGAGGCCAGCCAAAGGGCAAACACCAGCAGGGCGAGGATGTGCGCCACATATCCCGCAGCCCCCAGGGGCTGAAGAATCATGTTGGCCGGAAAGATAAAACATGCAAGGGCGGTCGCCTGCAGCAGTGCCGGCGGGCGCTGCCTCTTCTCGTCGGGCAGTGACGCGTCAATGAGGACCGGGGCCGGCGGTTTTCGCCCGCCTGGCAGATGCTTGGCCACGCCACCCCCAACCGTGCTGTGCGGAGGCGCCTCGCGAGACCGTTTACGCCCCCTGCTATGGGTGATACTCTAGCGGGAAAATTCCGGACTTGTCGCTAGTTTTTCACTATTGGTTTGGCCCGGTAAATCGGTGCCGATCACCATTTCCAGTCAGGAAATCGGAATGAAGAAGCCACCCATGAAGCTGCCAATGATCCGAATGAACAACTCCACGCGGGCGCTCCGAATGCGTTTGATCCAGCTCGCCCTGGTCGCCTTGGTGGTTGGGGGCTTCACTCCCCCGGGCGGTGCCCTTTCCGGCCCGGGGGCAATTGTCCAAGACCCGCTGCCCGACGGCGTGACCCTCCAGCAGGTGGACGGCGGCCCGGACTTTTACGGGCGCTTTTCACCGACGCTCCCCGGCAGCAACACTTTCTTCCCCCTCGGCGTCTGGTTTGAAAGCGTCCTGACGTCCGCCGACGTAGACCAGGACCGCTCCGCCGGCCTCAATATGTACGTTCAATTGACGGAAGACTCCGATCCTGGACTCATTCGGGCACAGGGCCTTCATGCGCTTCCCTCCTCCACTTCGCCGGCCGCATCGGGATACCTGCTCTCAGACGAGGTCGACATGTGGGCCGGCGCGGGGTCAAACATCTGGACCGGCCACGGTCAGGGCGAGGGCGAGATCTGCACCCCGCCCGGCTCAGGATGCGGGTTCACCGTCCAGGAAGCCCTGTCCGCCAAGCTTCCCTCGCGTGCCCTGAAGTACGCCAACTATGGCAAAGGGGTGACGTTCCAGATAAAGAACCCCGAGGCCGCCCGGTTTGTCAACACATATCAGGACGTTGTGTCGGCGGACAACTACTGGTTTACGGATCCCTATATCTGCAGTTGGGTGGAGGGCGGGGCCGTATTTGCCGCCGGACGGGACCTAACGGACGCCGAATGCCGCACCGCCGCACATTACGGCTGGACCGTCGACCGTGTACGGTCCCTCGTCCAGCCGCAAGGCAGCAAGCCGGTGTGGGCCTTCGTAGAGGTCGGCCATCCGTTCTCGGAACAGGATTCGCTCACCATTACCGCCCCGCAGATCCGGGCGGCGGTTTGGAGCAGCATCATCCACGGTGCCCGCGGCATCGTGTACTTCAACCACAATTTCGGGGGCCCCTGCGTCTCGCAGCATGTTCTTCGCGAGGACTGCGGGGCTGCCGTCAGGCCGACGGTCACGGCAGTCAACCAGCAAATCACCGGGCTTGCACCGGTGCTGAATTCCCCGTCCGTCCGCGGACTGGTGACAGCCAGTGGCGGCGGGGTTGACCTTTCGGTAAAAGCCCACGATGGTCACTTCTACGTCCTGGCAGCCTCCACCTCGGCAGGCCGTCAACAGATATCGTTTTCCGTTGCGTGCGGCAGTCCTCTCACCGCCCAGGTGCTCGACGAGAACCGAGCCATTCCCATCTCCGCGAATTCTTTTACGGACACTTTCGAAGACTCGAATTCCGTTCATATTTACCAGCTCAACGGAGGAAATACCTGCGGGCTGGGACTTGAATAGCCCGGCACATTATTGGGCCCCCTAAACCGACGTTGCCTGGGGACCCGGCCCGGGGAAGTTGAGTTTCCGAACCCTCCCGGGAATGCCATCGAGTCCTTGCAGACCGCGCAGGCCGGGAGATCCCGCGCGAGGCGACCCCCGGGCTGAACGTGGCCCGCTCCCCGCCGGCAGGGCATGTCGACGGGGTGCCGGATTACCCCGGGGGGCTCATTGGCAACCACCCACCGAAAGTGGCCGGAATCCCACGCACCCAAACGCCGGAATCCCCGCCAACACGGGGTTCCGGCGTCTCAACCTGAGTACATTCAGCCTACAGACGGGAACGCGGGCCCGACCACTGGCCGGACCCGCGCACCTCGGCGCAATCAGGGCGTTGTGACTTCGACGTCCACCCAGTAGTTGGTGGCATTCCAACTGTTGCTCGGGAAACCGCCCGCACCGTACAGGTAGACCCCGTTCGGTCCGCTCGTCCCGTCAGCGAGGCCGTGCAGGATTCCCCGGTCGGCGGACTTGCCGGCAAAGAAAGCACCATCGGCCGAGTAGTACCCGTTGGGCGCCAGGTAGGACACCACATATGTTGTGTTGGCACTGATGGCGATGGGGCTGGAGAACGTTGCCCGCTGCCAGCCGGACGCGCTTTCGTTGGTGAATGTCACGCTGCCGAGGAGCTGCCCTCCTGAGGTCCACAGCTTCCCGACGTGGGTGCCGGTGTTCTGCGGTCCCTTGTAGAAACGCACTGCGGTGACGGTGCCGGCAACGTCGGAGCGGAATTTCATTCCCAGTTCGACCGAGGATCCATCCTGCGCTGTCACGGTTGATGGCAACGCGGTGGGATCGAAGACGGAACAGGGACATCCTGCCGACTGTGTCGTCGTCGTGAACGTCCAGGTGTATGGCGCAGCCATCGCTACTCCACCGCTGCTGCTGGTGGCTCCGGACACAGTGGCCGTGAAGGCGGTGTTGTAGGCGAGGGACGCGGACGGCGTGAACACCGAGGTGTTCGTGAGGCTGTCGTAGCTGAGCGTGCCCGGGACATTGGTGTTCGCAGCGTCCTTGACGTTGAAGACCACGGTGCTCGGATCTACGGCCCTGTCGTAGCTTGCCCGGATGGTGGTGGTGACGGCCACGTTGCTCGCTCCGCTCGCAGGAACCGTGGAGGAGACCACCGGGACCGTTGGCGAGCTCGACCCGTTCATCACCACGTCAACCCAGTAGTTGGTTGAGTTGTAGCTGTCCGTTGGGAAGGACGTGGTCCCGTACTTGTACACACCGTTGAGTCCATCGACGCCGCTGGCCAGGCCGTGGAGCGGATAGTTATCCGCTCCCGAGGCGAAGAAACCGCCGTTGGCCGAGTAATGGCCGCCCGGGGCGTAGTAGGACACGACGTACGTGGTGTTTGCCTGGATCGACACCGGCGTCGAAAGGTTTGCCTGCTGCCAGCCCGACGCGGACTCTCCGGCGAACGTCACCGATCCGAGCAGCTGCCCGCCGCTCGTCCACAGCTTGCCGGTGTGGGTTCCGAGGTTCTGCGTGCTCTTGTAGAACCGGATTCCCGTCACCGAGCCGGCCACGTCTGAGCGGAATTTCATCCCCAGCTCCACCGAGGATCCGTCGGACACATCGACGGTGGCGGGGAGGGCGTTAGCAGTGAAGACGGTACACGGGCACGTCACGGCCGGTTGGGCCGCCGTGGTGAATGTCCAGGTGTACGGGCTGGCCATTGACTGTCCGGTGGCGTTGCTTGCTCCGCTGACAGTGGCCTTATAGCTGGTGTTGTACGCCAGTGCAGAGGCCGGAGTGAACGTGAGGGTACTCCCGTTGTACGCCAGCGTGCCGGTCACGTTCGTGGTGCCCGCCGCGAGTGTGAACGTTGCACCGCTCGTGGAGATGGGCTGGTTGAAGGTGGCACTCGGGGCGACGTTAATACCGACGCCGGTCGCCTGGTTGGCGGGCGCCGTCGATGTGACCGCCGGCGGAGTCGGCGCGGTCGCCGTCGTAAACGTCCAACTGTAGGGGGCTGCCATGGTCTGGCCGCTTGAGTTGGTGGCACCACTGACGGTGGCTGTATAGGTGGTGGCGTATGCCAGCGCCGCGGCCGGTGTGAAGGTGGAGGTGTTGGTCCCGGACGCGTAGCTGGAGGTGCCCTGGACCACGGCGCCGGAGGAATTGAGGACCGTGAAGACTACCGACGATGGCACAACAGCCTGGCTGAAGGTTGCGGACGGTGTCACCGAGACCGGAACCCCGGTTGCCTGATTCGCGGGCGCCGTTGAGGAAACTGCAGGCGGAACCGGTGCCGCCGCCGTCGTGAATGTCCAGCTGTAGGGGCTGGCCATTGTTTGTCCGGCAGCGTTTGTCGCGCCGCTGACCGTTGCCGTGTAGGTGGCGCCGTAGTCGAGTGACGCCGACGGTGTGAACGTCGCCGTGCCCGCTGCGTAGCTCGTCGACCCGGCGACGGCGGTGTTGTCGGCCTTCTTCAGCGTGAAGTTCACGCTGCTGGCCGTCACGGATTGATTGAATGTTGCGGTGGGGGCGACGTTAGTTGCCACTCCGGTAGCCAAGTTCGCCGGCGTTGTGGAGGATACAGCAGGGGCCGCAGGCGCTGACGGGGTGAACCGGACGTCCACCCAATAGTTCTCAGCGTTGTAGGAGGATGTGGGGAACGTGCTGCTGGCTCCGTATGCATAAACCCCATTGCCGGAGGCTGTCGTGTTTCTCTGGCCGTGCAATGGTCCGCTGTCCAGGGAAGAATATCCTGCCGGCATGGGTGACGGGTTGGGATACATGTAGCCAGGGGCCTGGGCGTAGTGGCCCTGGGGGGCAAAATACGAGACCAGGTAGGTGGTGTTGGCCGCAACGGACACGGGCGTTGAAAAGTTGACGTTCTGCCAGCCGGTTGCGGTTTCCCCAGTGAAGGTGGCTGTGGCCAGCAGCGCTCCGCCGGAGGTCCACAGGTTTCCGATATGCGTGCCCTTGTTCAGGCTCGACTTGTAGAAGCTGACGCCATTGACCACGCCGGCCGTCTGGGTAGTGAACTTCATCCCGACTTCCAGGCTGCCGCCGTCCCCTGAATCGGGGGTGTCCGGCACGACGCTCGAGCCGAAGATGGAGCAGGGGCAGGAAACGTTGACTGCCGCCCCGGCCCCGGGCGTCTCCAGATTTCCGGAGTCATCCACGGCGCGGGTCTTGACGGTCGTGGCAGGGCTTCCGTGTACCGTCCAGCTGTAGGTCCAGTTGGTTGTCCCCGTCGCAGGGTGCCATGTGGTTCCGCCGTCCGTGGAGACCTCGACACCGCCCACGACGCCGCCGACGTCGGATGCGGTTCCCGATACCGTCACCTTGGAACCGTCAGTCAGGGTCTGTCCGTTCAGGCCGGACGTAATGTTGGAGACCGGCTTTGTGGTGTCAGTGGACTTGGTGGCTGCCACGAGCCCGGTCAGGAGGGTGGCCGGCTGGGCGCCCATGTCGGCAAACAGGTTGACTGTCGCCTGCTGCATGTTCCGGTCAGGCTGCGTCAGCGTGGTGTATCCATCCAGTCCGTAGGCCCACTGCACGGTTCCGGCGCCGAAGACCAGGGCGCCACTGGCGGCCCGGTACATCGTGAGGTTGTGCGTCTGCGTGGATGCGGCCGTAGTGCTGCCGTAGTCAGTGAAGGCTTCGGGCACGGCTACCGTGGTCGATGAGAGTCTGAAGGCTCCGGGTGGCCTGAAGCCGTTGTCGGCGTCGATGTCCCATTCGTAGCCCAGGGTGTCCAGTCCGGCTCCCAGCGTCAGGGACTGGGTGCCGGTCAGGGCGGCCGCGGCGGTATTCTTCCACAGCCGCATGGCGGCGAACTGCGCCGGAACCTTGATGTCGGCGGACCCCGAATTGACCAGGAAGAACTGTCCGGTCAACGCGTTTTCTGGATTACCGCCGCCCGTTGCGGTCCCGTACCGGGGATCCCGCCAGGTACCGGTCCATTCGACCGGGTCGGTAGGACCGTTGAAATGCGTGTCTTTGTAGGACACGAGGGTGCGGCCATTCGTGTGGGAAGGGTCGATACTTGCCTCCCAGCGCGTCCGCCAGAACATTTCGTTGCCGCTGAAGAATGCGAGGTTCACTCCCGCGTCCCGGGCTGCCTGGACATTTGACCTCTGGGGGCCGCTCCAGTACTCGTCGTGGCCGGATGAAATGAACATCTTGTGGTTAAGGAGGAGGCTGCCCCGGGTGTTCACGTCCCATCCGCTGAGGTAGCTCACGTCGTAGCCGTTGGCCTCGATGAAGCGGATCATCGGGTATTCCGTGTCCATGAGCCAACTGTGGCCCTGGTCGCCTGTGGAGTTGAACGGGCGGTTGTAGGAGACCTTGTAGGCGGCTTTGTAGGCGAGGGGACTTCCGCTGGGGCATGCGACGGTGCAGGAGTAGAGGCTGTTGCCCCCGTAGTTGTTGTAGGCCTGCCATGTGGTGTCCGAGGTCTGGACCACCATGGGGCTGGTGCTCGAATCATTGCGCACTACGAAGGGGATCATGCTGTCGCCGCCGGTGTCATTGCGGACCAGATGGGCGAAGTACACTCCCGAGACGGCGGTGGACGGCACCGTCCACGATGCGGAGACGGCCCAGTTGCCGCAATCCACCAGTCCTGATGTGGCGTCCGTCAGGCAAGCCGGCTGGGATTGGGGCAAAGATACCGACAGCGGAATACTAGCTGCGATCTTCCGGGCCCCGTCCCCCTGGTAGTAGCCGAAGCGCAGGATGTCGATGTGGTAGGCCGTCGCCGGAGTCTTGATCTTGAAGCCGATGGATTCACCCAGATTGACGCTCATGGTGGTGCCGAACCCCTGGATGGTGGAGTCGCCGGATCCGGTGACTTCCCAGTCCGACGTCGGAGTTCCCGGCAGGGAGTTCTCGCACGCGACCGCATTGGTCACCGGCGGGGTGCAGACGGCCGCCGACGCCGGTGCTGCAGACACCAGAGCGGAGCTGACGGTCAAGGACCCGCCGACCAGGACCAGTGCAAGGAACGATGACATCCGCCGCAGCCGACGGGGTGCTGACTTCACATTTGCAAACACGCTGACTCCAGTTCGACACGCGACTATTCGACGTGCGCCCCCCAGGTGTCTGCACCACCCGTGACCGCTCTTCAAGGACAATTCAGCTGCGTTCCGGAAAGCACTCCCGGACCGGCGCTGTATTCAGAGAAGGCACCCGCCGTCCGCGGCAGTCCGGAACCTGGACCACCAACCTGCGGGGCTTCCATACGCCTTGAACTCTAGGACCGCCCCGGAACCCCGGCCAGAGCATCGGAGCCAACTTTGTGGGTATCCGCAGGATCCATGTGGGTCCGCAGTTTCCCGCTCAACCACCTCTGACCTGCTGTTACGCCGGTCTGTTAGGCCGGCGTGCGGAAGAACGTCCGGGTGACCGTGGCCAGCCTGTGCGGGTCCTCGACCCCGCACAGCTCGCGCGCCGAGTGCATCGAGAGCAGGGGGACGCCGACGTCGACCGTTCGGATCCCCAGCCGGGTGGCAGTCAGGGGGCCGATCGTGGAGCCGCACGGCATCACGTTGTTGGAGACGAATTCCTGGTATGGGATGCCGGCCTCGGTGCACAGCCGCGCCCAGAGGGCGGCCCCGGCGGCGTCGGTGGCATAGCGCTGGTTGGCGTTGATCTTCAGCAGGGGGCCGCCGTTCAGGACCGGCCGGTTGGCGGGGTCGTGCCGTTCCGGGTAGTTCGGGTGGACGGCATGGCCCGCGTCCGCGGAGACACAGAACGACGCCGCAAAGGCCTGCCGCCGCTGGCTCGCCGAAGCCCCGAGCCCGTCGGAGATCCGCACCAGGATGTCTTCAAGGACCGGTCCGCAGGCGCCGGAGCGTGATGCGGAGCCGATTTCCTCGTGGTCGAAGGCTGCGAGCACGGCGATCGGTGCACCCTCCGGCAGGGGCGTGCCGGAGTGCGCGATCAGCGCCGTGAGCCCGGCGTGCGTCGCGGAGAGGTTATCGAGCCGGCCGGAGGCGAAGAATTCGCGTTTCGCGCCGAACACCGCGGGGGCCTGGGTGTCGGCGATGACGACGTCGTACCCGCCGATCTGCGCCGGATCCACTGCGGCATCCGTGACCTTCGCCGCGAGGAGGCCAAGCAAGTCCTCGGCGGCGGGATCGCCCAGCCCGAACACCGGATTCATGTGCTGCTGCTTGTCCAGGGCCAGGCCTTCGTTCACGGCCCGGTCCAGGTGGATGGCGAGCTGCGGGAAACGCAGAAGAGGGCCGGTGGCCGTGAGGTGCTGCGTGCCGTCGCGCATGACGAGCCGGCCGGCGAGCTGGAGTTCGCGGTCCAGCCAGGAGTTCAGGAGGGGGCCGCCGTAGACCTCGACGCCGGCCTGCAGCCAGCCGAACTTGCCCGTGGTGGGTTTGGGCTTGAGTTTGAACGACGGCGAGTCCGTGTGGGCGCCGAGGATATTGAATCCTGTGATCGGTCCGGCGCCCGGGGGCACTACCCAGGCGACGAGGGCGCCGTCACGGACCACGTAGAACTTGCCGGCCGTGGCGGCGGGTGCCGGCCAGGGATGCAGCTCGTCGAGGCCGGTGAAGCCCGCCTCGTCCAGCCGGCGCGCGACCTCGTGGACCGCGTGGAAGCTCGACGGCGACGCGCTGACATAGGCGCCGAGGTCCTGGATGTGGTCTGCGGCAGAGCTCGGTGTTGGCATGGTTTCGAGTCTAGCCCGAGCCGCGCGGGGCGCTGGGGCGGACGCGTCGGTGCACACGGACATGCCCTCCCTTAGCGCCAAGGAATGGACATGAAGGCATTATGTCCACTGCAGGGCGCCGGTGGAGGGCATGTCCGGTGGTCCGGGAGCGCTGGAGCCTACGACGCCGGGCGGCCGCCTACTGTTGCTTCCTCGGCAGGCGCGAACGAGGCGTCCTCGGCAGGCGCTTCGACGGGATTCACCGCGGCATTGTCGGCCGAAGCCTCGGCGGCGTCCTTTGCAGGAGCCTCGGCAATGCCTGCCAGGACGGTGGCCTTGCCGCCGTTCTTGCGGTAGCGGAAGACTCCGAGTCCCACGACGACGGCGGCGAGTGCCAGCGAGAGCACCAGCGATTCCCGCGTGGATTCCAGGATCACCATGCCGATCAGGAGCGCGACGATGCTGACGATGGCCGCCCAGGTCAGGTACGGGAAGAGCCACATCTTCAGCTGGAGGTCCTTGGCGGCGGCGCCCATGCGGCGGCGCAGGATCAGCTGGGAGACGGCGATCACGAGCCACACGAACAGCGCGATGGCGCCGGAGGTGTTGACCAGGAACAGGAAGACAGTGTCCGGGGCGATGTAGTTCAGGCCGACCGTGACGAATCCGACCACCGTGGAGGCCAGCACAGCGGAGGAGGGCACGCCGGTCTTGGAGATCCGCATCCAGGACCGGGGGGCGTCCCCGCGCCGCGACAGCGAGAACAGCATGCGGCTGGCGGTATAGAGGCCCGAGTTCAGGCAGGAGAGCACCGAGGTCAGCACGACGATGTCCATGATGGTGCCGGCTCCGGGGATGCCGAACAGTTCGATGACTGCAACGTAGGGGCTCTTGGCGACGGAGGCGGAGTTCCAGGGCAGCAGGGTGACCACGATCGCGATGGATCCGATGTAGAAGACGAGGATGCGCCAGACGGTGGATTTCACGGCTTTCTTGACGGCGTCGACCGGGTTCTCGGATTCGCCGGCGGCGATGGTGGCAATTTCCGCCCCGAAGAAGGAGAAGACGACGACGAGGATGCCGGCCAGGACGGCGCCGGGACCGTTGGGCATGAACCCGCCGTGACCGATCAGGTTGTCTAGCCCGGGTGCCGGGACGCCCGGGATGAGGCCCAGGATCGCGGCGACACCGAAGAGCAGGAAGAGCACGATTGCCGCGACTTTGATGGACGCGAACCAGAATTCGAACTCGCCGTACGACTTCACGGAGCCGAGGTTGGTTAGCGTCAGCAGCACCATCAGGGCTAGCGCCCAGACCCACTGGTCAATACCGGGTACCCAGCGGTGCATGATGGCCGCCCCCGCCGTGGCTTCGATGCCGAGGACAATGATCCAGAACCATGCGTAGAGCCAGCCGATGCTGAACCCTGCCCACCGGCCCAGCGCCTTGTCCGCGTAGCTCGAGAATGAGCCGGTTTCCGGGTTGGCCGCAGCCATTTCGCCGAGCATGCGCATGACGAGGATGACGACGAGTCCCGCCGCGGCGTAGGCCACCAGGATGCCGGGGCCGGCCTGCTGGATCGCGGCGCCCGAACCGACAAACAGTCCGGCGCCGATCACGCCGGCGATGGCGATCATGGACAGATGCCTGGGTTTCAGTGATTTTGAGAGCTGCTGGTCAGCGTGCATGGAAGCGCCGTCCTTCGTGGGGGGTCCGGGCCCGTTCTTATGCCGGCAATGCATGGGTTCCATACTGTGCGGCGGGCCACAATGTCGTTTCACCCTAGACCGCCTCGCGCACGGCCCGTCTTGTGCAGTCCTACAAATGACGCGGGGTCAGACCAGGCCATGACCCAACAAAGAGGTGCAGCAAGCAACCAAAGTTGCCTCAAGGGCAATTTGGTAATGTGCCTGAAACCACTGCTTCAAAACTACCAGCCGGTAACCAAGTCACCTGTCCGGCCAGCCGTCGGGCAGGCGCCCGTCCGAGGGGGTGTTTCCGCCAGTCGTCCGCTTCCGCTAGCAGTCGCTAGTAATCCGCGTTGCTCGGCACCACGAGCCCGGTCTCGTAGGCGTACACAACCGCCTGGACGCGGTCGCGGAGGTGCAGCTTGGTCAGGATCCGGCGCACGTGCGTCTTGACCGTGGCCTCGGACAGGAAGTACCTGTGCGCGATTTCGGCGTTGGAGAGACCCTCCGCCATCGCCCCGAGCATTTCGGTTTCGCGCGGGGTCAGGTCCTCCAGCAGGGGATCCCTCGCCGGACGCGCCGGATTACCGGCCGGGCCGCCGCCCACCCCGGACGGGCCGCCCCCCGCCGGGTCGGCGCCGCCACCGGCACCGCGGACATAGGTCTCCAGCAGCCGCTGCGTGACACGCGGAGCCACGACGGCGTCGCCGCTGGCCACGACCCGCACGGCACTGATCAGGTCGGCAGGGGCCACGTCCTTGAGCAGAAACGCCGAGGCACCGGCCTGCAGCCCGGCAAAGGCGTATTCATCGAGGTCAAAGGTGGTCAGGATGATGATCTTGGCGCGGGACGCTGAGGCCGCAATGGCCCGGGTCGCCTCGATCCCGTCCAGCACCGGCATCCGGACGTCCATCAGGACGACGTCGGGCACGAGCTCCCCGGCTTGCCGGACCGCTTCGGCGCCGTCAGACGCCTCGCCGACGATGCACAAGTCATCTTCGCCCTCGAGGATGAGGCGGAACCCCATCCGAAGCAGCGGCTGGTCATCCACCAGCAGAACGCGTATGGGTTCTTTGTCGGCCACTGTTCCCCCTTGTTTGTATTGCGGCTGTTGGTATTAGAGCTGTTGGTGTTGCGGCTGGTGGAGTTGCCGTGTCTTCATTGCAGTTCAGCTCCGCGTGCACCCGCCAGCCGCCGTTGCCGGCCCGCCCCGCCTGCACAGCGCCAGCGTAAATTTTGGCCCGCTCCCGCATCCCGGCAATTCCCTGACCGGTGCCGAGCGATTCCCGTGAATCAGCGTGCGCGCCGGCGCCCGGACCGCCGAATTCCACGGTGCCGCGGCCGTCGTCGGCCACGTCAATGGTTACGAGCGAACCGTTCCGGACGATGCCCACGTCCACGCGGCTCAGCGCACGCCCGTAGCGCAGCACATTGGTCAGCGACTCCTGCACGATCCTGTAGACGGTCAGCTGGAACGCCGCATCGCCGGGCAGCGCCGGTCCGGTGTGCGTGTAGTGCAGCGGCAGGCCGGCGGTGCGGAAGCCTTCAAGCAGTTTGGCGAGGCTGCCGCCGTCCACGAGCGGTTCGCGCGGAGCATGTCCGGTGGCGGAATCGTCGCGCAGCACGCCGAGGACGCGCCGCATGTCGGACAGCGCGGTCCGCCCTGTCCGGGAGAGTTCCTCGAGAACGACGGCGGCGCGCTGCGGATCCTTCTTGACCACGACGGCGGCGCCGTCGGACAGGCTGATCATGACGGTCAGCGAGTGCGCCACGACGTCGTGCATTTCGCGTGCGATCCGGTTGCGTTCGGTGACCGAGCCGAGCTGCTGGGCTCGGGCCGCCCAGGCGGCTATCTCGTGCTCGTGCGCGCGCCGTTGCCGCACCGAGATCCCGATCCCCGTGGCGATCACGTTGGAAAGGGTGATGCTGATGGCGGCCGCGATGCTCGTGATCAGCTGGAAGTTCTCCGGCGTGCTGAGGGCCATGTCCGGGAGCCGCCCGTCCAGCGGGCCGACGGCGAGCATGAAGTACAGGAGCACGAGCGGGGCCGTCGTCACGGCGAGGGCCGCCAGGGCGAAACGCCGGGTGCGGACCACCGCCACCGCGTACAGCGCAAACCAGAGCCCGGCGGAGACATTGGATCCCCACGGATGCAGGAACGTGACGGCCAGTTCGAGCGCCCCCACGGCCGCCGCTACCTGCACCGGACGGGAGCGCCGGAAAAGCAGGACGGGAGCGGCCGCCGCGAGCAGCACGGTGACCTGCCATTCGCCGTGGATGAGTGACTCGACCGCCGTGGGCGTGACCAGAAGCAGGTAGCAGAGCACCACCAGGACATCCATGACCCGCGGACGGGCCAACAGGTAGCGGCGGAGCCGGCCGCGCCGGCGTGCGGTGATTTCGGCGAAGGACGCGTCGGCCGGAGCGGCTGACGCGTCCTTCACGGGCACAGCATCGATCATGCTCTGAGCCTAGACGGTGGGATCTGCAGGCCTAGACATCCCGCTTCTTGAGCAGGACGCCGGCGAGGACCACGGGAACAACAACCCAGGCCCCCAGGACCAGGCCGGCCTGCCAGGCTTCCAGGGTGTCCGGGACGTGGTCCAAAGCTGTGAGCGGATCCACCGTGTTGCCCGGCAGGTACTTGCGGGCCTCCACGAAGAAGTCCCCCGGAATGAGCTGGAAGGCGATGGGGGCCACGAAGAACAGGCCCACCAGGCTCATGATGCCTCCCGCCGAGTTGCGGATCAGGGTGCCCAGGGCCAGGCCGATCGCCGCGACGGCTGCTACGTAGATGCTGTTGACGATGAGCATCTTGACCGACTGCGAGCTGCCCAGGTCAAGGCCAAGGCCGTAGTTGTCCAGGATCGGCACCGAGACGAAACCGGCGGCCAGGGTGGACGCGGCCGTGACCACGAAGGACGTCAGCACCACCACCACGAGCTTGGCTGCGAACGCCGGGATGCGCTTGGGCACGGCCGCGAACGTGGACCGGGCCATGCCGGTGGTGAATTCCGAGCTCATCAGCAGCACGCCGAGGGAACCGAGGATGAGCTGGGCGAAGGCGATGCCGGAGGTGGGGACGCCGACGGCGAGGTCCCCGCCCTGCGCCGCGATCCTGGCGGCCGCCTGCGGGTCCCGCGCCGCGGCCTCGGAGAACTGCCCCGTTCCCCAGGCGGAGAGTGCGCCGAACCCCACCATCACCACAATCGTGGACCCGAGCAGGATCAGGGTGGAGAGCAGGGTGCGGAACTTGATGAATTCGGAGTTGAGGACCCGTGGGAAGGTGGGGCCGGGCCCGGAACTGGTGCCGTCTCCGGACCGTTGGGGGCCGGCGTCGGCGCCGCGGGGCGAGGGCGTGGATTCAACGGTAGTGGAACTCATGGCTTACTTGCCTCCCGCTTCGACGGGATCGGCGCCCGTGGTGATCAGCGAGTGGTATTCGACCTCGTCCTTGGTCAGTTCCATGTAGGCCTCCTCGAGGCTGGCCTGGAGCGGCGTGAGTTCGTAGATCATGACCTGGTGTTCCAGCGCGGCGGTGGCGATCTGCCGGGGGTCCAGCCCCTTGACTTCCAGGAGCTCGCGTTCCTGGACCTCCACCGAGACGCCGGTTCCGGCCAGCAGCTGCATGAGCCGGTCCGGCTGGTCGGTCCGGACCCGCGTGCGGCCTTGGCCCTTGCCCGTGATGATCTCCTGGATCGGGGCGTCGGCGATGATCCTCCCGCGGCCGATCACGATCAGGTGGTCCGCCGTGACGGCCATCTCACTCATGAGGTGGCTGGAGAGGAAGACCGTGCGCCCTTCGGAGGCCAGGTACTTCACCAGATTGCGGACCCACACCACCCCCTCCGGGTCGAGACCGTTGACGGGCTCGTCGAGGATGACGGTCTGCGGGTCGCCCAAGAGGGCCGCGGCGATGCCCAGCCGCTGGCCCATGCCGAGCGAGAAGCCGCCGACCTTTTTCCTGGCCACTTCGGCCAGTCCGGTCATCTCGATGACGTCGTGGACGCGCTTCTTGGGGATGCTGTGCGTCGCGGCCATGGCCAGCAGGTGGTTGTAGGCGGAGCGGCTCGTGTGGACGGCTTTGGCGTCCAGCAGCGCGCCGACGTCCCGCAGCGGGGCAGCGTGCTTGGTGAGCGGCGATCCGTTGACGGTCACGGAGCCCGACGTCGGCCGGTCCAGTCCCATGATCATGCGCATTGTGGTGGATTTTCCGGCCCCGTTCGGGCCCAGGAAGCCGGTGACCCGGCCGGCTTCGACGGTGAAGTTGACGCCGGCGACGGCGGTCTTGTCGCCGTAAACCTTGGTCAGGCCTCGTGCTTCGATCATGGAAGCGTTCCTTTGCGTAGCGGGCTGTTGTCCGGGGCGCCGCAGTCACGGGCCCGTCTGCACACCACGCTACCGACGCCGGGGACGTATTTCGCCGGTCTCAGGGATGATTCAGGGGCGAATCAGGGTAGTCCGGGAGGATGACAGGCCGCCCGCGGGCGGGGGCGGCCCGAGCGTGGTTCAGTTGAGCGGCGAATAGTACGTCAGCGCGCCGCGGCGGACCGCGAACTCCACGCTCCGCACGCCGGGCATGACCTCACCGTCAACGGCCAGGACCATGGGCCCGTTCCCTGGTTCCACCGTGATCCTGTCCGTTTCGGTGAGGTGGGTGATCCCGGAGGTGGCCACGGTGCCGGTCAGCACGGCCCACAGCAGCCGCAGCCGGGCGAACGGCTCGTCGGCGGTGATCATCCGCAGGTCCAGGACTCCGTCGGCCAGCACGGGGCGCACCAGCGGCGCGTGGTCGCGGGGGTAGTAGCGGCCGCGGCCGATGTAGAGAATCCACAGCCGGTGCCGCACCCCGTTGACGATCAGCGTGGTGGGGGTGCCGGCCGCGAAGGTCCGGAACATGGCCACCACGCCGGCAAGGGGTTTGCCAAGTGCCGGCTGGAGCTGTTCGCGCCGGCGGACCAAGTTCGGATAGAGGCCGATGCTGGCGGTGTTGAGCATGCTCAGTTCGAGGTGCTCGGGGCTGTCGGGGAGCCCTCGCTCAACGCTCACGTGGCCGACGTCGGCCACGGCCGCCTCGCCGCGCGATGCCGCCCGGACGGCCGCCTCCAAGGTGGGTGTCCCGGCGTCGCGGGCGAAGTGATTGAGCGTTCCGCCGGGAAGCACCAGGAGCGGGAGCGAATGTTCGACAGCGGTGGCCGCCGCCGTGCCGACGGTTCCGTCACCGCCCCAGACGCCGAGGGCCACAATCCCCGGGCGGGTCGCCACTCCGGCGATTTCCGCCGCGATGTCCTCGCCCTGGCCGATTTCCTGTATATACGCTTTAGGGAATATTTTCTGGAGAGCGTCTGCGGTCTCGTCGGCATAAGAGCCGCCGAGGGCGTTAATCGCGATGCCGAGGCCCCGGCCCTCCGGCAGGTCTGGAGCCTGGAGGGCGCTCCGGCGGGCCTCCGGGAACGGCGGCCGGACAGGCCACCATTTCCGCGTCACCATGGCCGCCCCGGCGCCGATCGCGGAGCCGAACAGCACGTCAGAAGGCCAGTGGGCTCCCGTGTGGACCCGCGAGTAGGCCACCCCGGCCGCGACAGGGGCCAGCGCCGCTCCGAGTCCCGGCCGGACCATGCCGACGCCCAGCGCGAAGGCAACCGCGGAGGCGGAGTGGCCCGACGGCATCGACGAACTCGTGGGCTGGGGGCGGACGAAGCGGAAGACCGGCAGGTGTTCGGGCAGGGGGCGCCTCCGGGGCAGGAGCGTCTTGAACACCACGTTGGTGACGGCGGACGCCACGCCTTGCGCAATGAGCCCGTGCACGGCCGCCCGCCGCGTCTTTCCGGGCACCAGGGCCATGACTGCGGCGATGCCGAACCAGAGCTTGCCTTTGTTGGCGGCTGCGGACAGGCCGCGGAAAAACTCATCGTGGCCACCGCCCGGGAGCTTGGACACGGCGCGCATAAGTTTGCGGTCGAGGGTCGACAGGCGGCCGGGAGCTTTCCTCAGCATGGTTCGCATCTGACCACCATACTGCCGGACCCTGGGCGCCGCGGGCAGTGCCCCGCGGCAGGCTATCAGCTTCGCAGGGGTCCCTACTTGGCGGGCAGCGGCTTCGCGGCGCCGGCGAGCAGCAGGGCCACGAGAATGGGAATCCCGATCGCCAGCAGTGCAGTCCTGATCCCCGTCGCATCGCCCAGGAAGCCCAGCAGAGGCGGCCCGGCGAGGAACGCGATGTAGCCCAGCGTGGACACCACGGACACCCGTGCGGCCGCCTTCCGGGGGTCATCCGCCGCGGCGGACATCCCGATCGGAAACGCAAGGGCAGCCCCCACGCCCCAGAGCACGGCACCGGCGGCGGCCAGCCAGATGGTGCCGGCGAATACGAAGAGGCAGAGGCCCGCAGCCGCTGCGGCCATGCTGGCGCGGAGCACGGCCACACGGCCGTAGGCGTCGATCGCGCGGCCGCCGAAGAAACGCATGGCTGTCATGGCCAGCACGAAGGCAGCGAACATGAGCGCGCCCGTGGACTGTTCAGCGCCGAGGCCGTCGACCGCAGCCTTGGCAATCCAGTCGTTGCCGGCGCCTTCGGTCAGGGTGGCGCCCAGCACGACGACGCCGATCAGGAGTGTGCGGCCGTCCCGCCAGGCGGAGACGGCCTTGCCACGGCCCGTTTCCCCGGTGGCGGACCCGGTGGCGGCCTGATAGGGCAGGAAGTAGCGCGGGGCCACTGTGGTCAGGACGGCGACGATCGCGGCGACGACCAGCAGGTGCTCCGGGAGCCCGACCCCCAGGGTGGACAGTCCGGCGCCGATGAGGGCTCCGACGAACGCGCCGCCGCTGTAGGCGGCGTGGAACTGCGGCATGATGGTGCGCCCGAGCCGGTGTTCGACGTCGGCGCCTTCGATGTTCTGCGAAACATCCCACAACCCGACGCCGATCCCGAAGAGGAACAGGGAAGCGGCAGTCCCCGGCACGGAGGCCGCCATCAGGGACAGCGCCACGCCGACGCCGGCCGCCGCGGCAAACAGCCCGGCACTGCGGACCGTGTTGGCGGTGCCGATCCGGCCCACGACGAATCCGGCCGTGGGCAGGGCGATCAGCGAGCCGACCGCCAGGCACAGCAGCAGTGTTCCCATCTGCCCCGAGGTGATGTGCAGGATTTCCGTCACCGCGGGGATGCGGGCGGCCCAACTGGCGAAGACCAGTCCGTTGATCCCGAAGACGAGGAATGTGGCCCCTGCGGCGGCCTTCAGTTGCGGTTGGGTTGCGGTGCTGGTCATACGATCACTGCTTCCACTGAGTGTTGCGCGAGTTGGGCATGTTCTTCCGGACTGAGCCGCCGGTCCGTCACGATGGCGTCCACGGCGTCCAGGGGTGCCACGAGGGCGACGGCGCTGGCATCCCACTTGGATCCTGCGCAGGCGACGATCACCCTACCGGCGGATTCGAGGCCGGCGCGCTTCACGGCGGCGTCGTCAAGATCGTGCGCCAACAGCCCGTCTTTGAGGTTCAGGGCGCAGGGAGTGACCACGGCTGTGTCGAAGCGCAGCGAGCGGATGTTCGATTCCGTCATCGGTCCCCGAAAGGACATCTCGCCGGGGATGAGGCTGCCCCCGGGCATCAGGAGCTCGGGGCGCCGACCCGCGGGCGCATCCTCAGGGGACAGTATGCTGACGGCCCGCAGCGACATGGGCATGATGGTCATGTCGCGCTGGCGCAACTGGCGGGCGATCTCGGTGGCCGTGGTGCCGCTGTCCAGCCAGATGTGGCCCCGGTCCTGGAGCATGGCCGCCACGCCGGCGGCAATCCGGACCTTGACGGCGTGGTCCTCTAGCTCGCGCTGGCCGTAGGCAGGGCTTTCTCCCCGCAGCACCAGGCTTCGGGCGCCGCCGTGGACCCTTCGGAGGACGCCGTGGAGCGCCAGGACGTCGAGATCGCGCCGGATGGTGGCCCCGGACGCCCCGCAGGCGCTCATCAGTTCGTCCACGGTCATCTGGTCCCGATGCCGCAGCAGCTCGCCAATCAGGCGATGCCGCTCATCAGTATTCATGAATGAATGATAACAGTTGATGATCGTTTGATCATCAAATGCGCAACTGCGATCAGACCGTATGGGACGGGATGACAGCTATGCCCCAACGGCAACGTGGGGAAGTGCAGGACGTGAGGGAGGGTCTACCTTAGCGGGCGCGCTCGACGCGCTTTTCGTCCCAGACCGGCTCGGCCGATTCATAGACCTTGCCGTCGGAGCCAAAGACCAGGAAGCGGTCGAAGGTGCGGGCGAACCAGCGGTCGTGGGTGACCGCCAGGACGGTGCCCTCGAAGTGGTCGATCGCCCGTTCCAGGGCCTCGGCCGAATGCAGGTCAAGGTTGTCGGTCGGCTCGTCGAGCAGCAGCAGCGTCGCGCCGGAGAGCTGGAGGAGCAGGATCTGGAAGCGGGCCTGCTGGCCGCCGGAGAGCGATTCGTACTTCTGCTCGGACTGCCCCGCGAGGCCATAACCGTCCAGGGCGCCGGCGGCGGCTTCACGGCCGAGCCCGGAGCGGTGCTCGTCGCCGCGGTGCAGGATCTCCAGCAGGGTCTTGCCCAACAGATCGGGCCGGACGTGGGTCTGGGCGAAGAAGCCGGGCCGGATCCGGGCGCCGAGTTTCACGGTGCCCTCGTGCGGAACCTCCGCAATCTCGACGTCGGACACCGGCAGGTGCTCCCGTTCCGGGTCGGTGCCGCCGGTGGCGAGCAGGCGCAGGAAGTGGCTCTTGCCCGAACCGTTGGACCCGAGGACGCCCACGCGGTCACCGAACCAGATTTCCGTCGAGAAGGGCTTCATGAGGCCGGTCAGCTCAAGCTTTTCGGCCACGATGGCGCGCTTGGCGGTGCGTCCGCCCTTAAGCCGCATCTGCACGTTTTGCTCGATCGGGAGGGCCTCGGGCGGGCCGGCCTCGAGGAACTTCGCCAGGCGGGTCTGCGCGGCGTGGTACCGGTTGGCCATGTCTGAGCGGAATGCTGCCTTGTTCTTGTACATGTTGACGAGTTCCTTGAGCTTCACGTGCTCCTCATCCCAGCGCTTGCGCAGCTCCTCAAAGCGTGCGTTCCGGTCCGCGCGGGCGTCCACGTAGGACCCGAAGCCGCCGCCGTGGATCCACGCGCCGGCACCGTTGATGCCCGGTTCCAGCGTGACGATGCGTCCCGCGGCGTTGTTGAGCAGTTCACGGTCGTGGCTGATGAAGAACACGGTCTTCTTCGAGTCATTCAGCTTCGCTTCGAGCCAGCGCTTGCCCGGGACATCGAGGTAGTTGTCGGGTTCGTCGAGGAGCAGCAGTTCATCGGGGCCCGCAAAAAGAGCCTCGAGCACCAGCCGCTTCTGCTCTCCTCCGGAGAGGCTCGACGCCGGGCGGTGCTGCGCGCGGTCAAACGGCAGGCCGAGGGCCGCCATGCACACCTCGTCCCAGACGGTCTCGACGTCGTAGCCGCCGGCATCGCCCCAGTCCACGATCGCCTGGGCATAGTTCATTTGCGTGGGCTCGTCGTCGTGCTCCAACATTGCCATTTCCGCCTCGTCCACGGCGCGCGCGGCAGCCGCCAGCGCCGGCGGGGCGGCTGACACCAGGAGGTCCCGGACCGTGGAGTCGTCGCGGACTTGGCCCACGAACTGGCGCATGATGCCCATGTTCCCGGAGCGGCCAATCACGCCTTCGTCCGGGACGAGGTCGCCGGAAATGATCCGGAACAGCGTGGTCTTGCCGGTTCCGTTCGGCCCGATCAGCGCGGTCTTGGTGCCGTCCGGGACCTTGAAGGTCACCCCGTTGAGCAGCTGGGTGCCGTCGGAGAGGAAGTAATCGATGCCGGAAACGTCAATATGAGCCACGCCTTCAATCTTCCCACGGCCGCGCGGGCCTCCCGGCGGACGCCCCCCGCAGGACGTGAGGAGCGTCCGCCCTTCCCCCGCGGAACCTGAGGGAGCGGCCGGGTCAGCTGGCCCGGGTGAGGAACTCCTTGAGCAGCGGACCCGACGTGGTGGCCCCGAGGCCGCCGTCCTCCACGAAGACGGCGACGGCCAGATCACCGTGCACGGCGACGATCCAGGCATGGGTCTTGGGCGGGGTGTCATTGCCGAACTCGGCCGTTCCGGTCTTTGCTCCGACGGGCTCACCCGGGACGGACGCCAGGAACCCGGCGTGCCCGCTGGTCACGACGGCACGCATCATGTCAGCCAGTGACGCCGCTTCCGCCGCCGTAACCGGCGTCCCAGCGGCCGTGGCCGGTGCCGGTGCCGCAGCAGCGGATGTCGTCGCATCACCGGACGGCGGCGCTGCCGGCGCCGCGTCAGAGGCTCCGGTGCCGGCCGCGGGGGTGCTCTCGGCGCCCGGGGAAGTGGCGCCCGCATTCGGATTCAGCACCAGCTGGGCTGCCACCGGGGCCCCCTTGGCCACGGAGCCGGCCATGATGGCGGCGGCCAGCGGGGACAGGAGAACCTTGCCCTGGCCGATCATGGACGCGGCGTGCTCGGTGCCGGCGGCTTCCCCGGGAACTGAGCCAAGGAACGCGGCCGCCCCCAGCGCGGGCGCCTCGACGGCCACGCCGAGGGAGGTCGCGGCCGATTCGAGCTGCGCCTGGCTCACGGAGTCCCGGGCGTTGATGAAGGCGGTGTTGCAGGAGTGCGCGAAGGCATCGCGCAGCGTCACGGAACCCAGGGAGGACGCAGGGTACCCCTCGGCGTTCTTGAAAGTGCGGCCGTCCACCGTGAGGGTGGGCGGGCAGTCCACCTTGGAGTCGGGCGTCATTCCGTTGCGGAACATGGCCAGGGAATCAACCATCTTGAAGATTGAGCCGGGGGCGTACTGGCCCAGCATTGCCGTGTCATAGCCGTTGCTGCCCGGGCCGGAGGCCGCCGCCAGGACGGCGCCGCTGGAGGGCCGGAGCGCCACGATGGCCGACGCCGGACCGACGTTGCCGAGGACGTCCTCCGCGAGCTGCTGCAACTTCGGGTCCAGGGTGGTTTTCAGCGCGGTTCCGGGCTTCATCCCGGTCTGGAAGAGCACCCGCCGCGGATCCGGGGAGGTCGCCTGGATTTCCGCGGCGGTAAGGCCGGCCTTCTGCGCCCGGATCACGATGCCGTCGGTTCCCCGCAGCTGCGCGTCATACTGCTGCTGCAGGCCGCCGTTTCCGGTGGTGTCCCCGGGTTTGAGTGCGCCGCCGGACTTCTCGATCTGCTCCGCATTGGCTTCGGAGACGGTACCCAGCAGGGCCCGCGCAAACGTCCGGGTGGGGGCCAGCGGCAGGGTGTCCGGGATGGTTCGGGCGCCCGGGATGGCCGAGATCTGCTCGTCGGTGACGGTCCGGGAGCCGTCTTCGCGCAGGGTGATGGCGGGGACGAATGCCTCAGGACCGGTCGCGGCGACCTGCTGGGCGTAGGCGGCCGGGTCGACGCCGACGAGTTGGGCAAGCTTCGTGGCGGAGTCAGCGGGGTCCGCGCCGCCGAGTGCGGGCTTGTCGATGCCAACGTTGACCACGGGCCGGTACGTGACCAGCGGGACGTCGCCGGCGCCCAGAATGTCGGCCCGCTGCGGCGTCTGGGTGGCGCGGGTGACCACTTCCCCGTCAGCGAGGTCCGGGACAAGGATGGCCGGTTTCCATACGGTGAGCCACTTGTCGCCGGACTTCTTTAGCTGCGCGGAAACGGTATATTTCCATTCCTCCGCCCCGACCTTCCAGATGTAGTTCAGCGGAAAAGTGGCCGTGTCCGCGTCGAATGCAAGGTCTCCGGCCTGCACGGCCGGTTTGTCCGGATCAAGTCCCTTGAAAATTTCCTTGAGCTGGTCGTTTGCGGCGCCCGAGTCCTTGCCCTCAAAGGCGACGGATCCGACGTCGAGCGCGGACACTGCGGTGGCGAGCTGGTTGGCAGCATCTTGCGCGCCCGCCCGGCCGTCGCCGCAGGCGGCCAGCGAGCCGCAAAGAACAAGGCCCACAAGGGCCAGTGCAAGTTTTGGTGAGTTCCCCATGGCGACATTATGCCCCGGGCCACGGACAACGCCCTTGTCACACAGCGCAGTCACACAACGCGGTCACGCCGCTCAACCACACCGCACAACCGCCCAACTTCCCCGCACGACGCCGACTAGGGCCTCCGGATGATGCGCCGCTGCGCGGCCACGGCGATTGCGGCGGTGCGGTTGTCCACGCCGAGCTTGCCGTAGATGTGCACCAGGTGGGTCTTGACCGTTGCCTCCGAGATGAAGAGCTGCTTCGCGATCGCCCGGTTTCCCATGCCCGTAGCCAGCAGTTCCAGCAACTGGATCTCGCGGGCGGACAGGGCCGGCTCCGGGTTCCGGATCCGGCCCATCAGCCGGGCCGCGACCTCTGGGGCCAGCGCCGTTCCGCCCGCGGCGGCGGACAGTACCGCCTGGCGGATCTGCTCGGGCGGGGCGTCCTTGAGCATGTAGCCGCTGGCGCCAGCCTCGACGGCGGCGAGGATGTCGGCATCGGAGTCGTAGGTGGTGAGGATGAGTACCGGCGGCGCGGGCTGGCCGGTTTCTCCGGCTTTGATCCTGCCGGTGGCGGTGACCCCGTCCATGCCGTCGCCCATCTGCAGGTCCATGAGCACCACGTCCGCGGGCTCACCCAAGGTGTGGAGCCTGGCCAGTCCGGCCAGGGCGGCGCCGCCGTCGGCTGCCTCGGCCACGACGGTGATGCCTTCCAGATCACCGAGCATGGCCCGCAGCCCGGCCCGGACCACGGGGTGGTCGTCCACGAGGAACACCCGAATGTTGTTCACTGCCATCCCTCCTTAACGTGCGCGGGCCCGGCGGCGGAACGGCTGGCTTCGCCCAGGGGCAGCCGGATGGCCACCACGGTTCCCTCTCCCGGGGCGGATTCGATGTCCAACCGGCCGTGCAGGGCCGCCACGCGCTCCCGCAGCGCCGTCAATCCATAGCCGGAACCGTCCGGGCGGGCGGTCAGCGCCGCGGGGTCGAACCCGGTGCCGTCGTCGTAGATGTCCATGGCCACGTCCGGACCCAGGAAGGACAGGGTGACGACGGCGGTACTCGCCTTCGCATGAACCCGGACATTGGCCAGGCTCGCTTGTGCGGCGCGGAGCAGGGCGGTCTGGAAGGCTCCGGGAAGGTCCACAGGCGCTCCCTCGACGTCGAGGCGGCAGGACAGGCCCGCGCCGCGGGCGGCGGCTTCCGCTTCAGTCTTTTCACACAGCCGAAGGAGACTGGTCACGAGGGAACCGTCCTCAAGATCGGGGGATTGGAGGGCCCGGACGAAGTTGCGGGCCTCTGCAAGGTTGGCGGCGGCCGTGTCCTGGACTATGCGGAGCCTCTCCCGGGCCACGGCGGGCTCACCGTTGTCCAGGGCTTTCTCGGCCGCGCGCGCCATCAGCACGATGCTCGAAAGGCCTTGGGCGAGGGTGTCATGGATTTCGCGGGCCAGCCGGCCGCGCTCGGCCAGGGTGCCGGCATCGTGCTGGGTACGGGCGAGTTCGGCACGGGTGCGGCGGAGATCCTCGGCCGCCTGCCGCTGGTTTTCCGCCTCCAGAAACAGCGCCCGGTAGGCCAGGCCCGTGACCACAGCGAAGGCTGCGCCGAACGCCGGCCCGAGCACCATGGGCAGCTGCAGCGCCATGCCGGCCGGCTCCCCGCTGGCCTGTTCCGAAGGTGAGATACCGCCGTTGTGGAACCAGAGCGCCGCAATGACCAGAAGGGTGCTTAGGGCGATCGCCGGCAGCGCCAGCCGCCGCCGAAGCACGTGCAGCTGCAGGAAGAACAGCGGGAAAGCCAGCCAGACGAAGTCGGCGCTGGTCCAGATCAGCAGGAGCCACAGGAGGCTGACACCGCCCAGCCACCAGCCGGAATAGGGCCTCGGATCGAACCGGGCACGCCCGGCGGCATGCCGCTTCTCCAGGATGGTACCCACGAGATAGAAAGCGGCGAACAACAGGGCCAGCAGCAGGGTGATCCAGCCCGGGCCCGTGATTCCGCCGGCCACCAGCCGGACCAGCGCCACCAGGAGCAGCACCGCGAAGCCGACGTGAAGGCTCACGCGCAGAACGCGCAGAATGACGGCCGCCCCGGTGGACTCGGTCTGACCGCTGTGACGTGTGCCGTCGTGGACCGTGTTGCCGGCGTCGCCCTCCATGCTTCCAGCCTAGTGCCGGCCGGGCGGCCCGCCTGCGGAGAACGGCGCGACGACGGCGGAATCAACCATTTGGTTGATCGCAGAGCCGTCCTTACGGTGTGGCCGGTCCAGCCGGGCGGCCGATGTCCGGGAGCCGGGCGAAGGGAAGGCTGGAAGCAACGCCTCCTTCCTCACGAAAAAGGACCACCATGTATCTCGCCATCCGCGATATCCGCTTCGCCAAGGGGCGGTTTGCCCTCATGGGGGCGGTCGTCGCCCTCATCACGCTCCTGCTCGTCATGCTCTCCGGGCTCACCGCCGGACTCGGCAACCAGTCGACGTCGGCCCTCGCCGCCCTCCCGGCCGACCAGCTGGTCTTCGGCGCCCCGGCCGGGAGCGCGCCCAAAGCCTCGTTCACCGAATCCGAAGTCACGCGCGCCCAACAGGCCGAGTGGGCGTCACGCGACGGCGTCGACCGCGCCGACGCCGTGGGAATCAGCCAAAGCCGCTTCCAGGCGCTGGGCGCAGGAGCCGTACCGGCCCGCACAGCCAGTGTCGCGGTCTTCGGCACAGAGCCGGGCACCGACCTGGCGCCCGCCGACCTGACGGAAGGAAGTGTCGCCGTCGGAGCCGTCCTGGCGAAGGAACTGGACCTCAGCGTCGGCAGCCGCGCCTCGGTGGGCGGCACTGAGCTCGTCGTGACGGCCGTCGTTCCGGAGCAGTGGTACTCGCACACCGGCGTCGTCTGGACCACGTTGGCCGACTGGCAGAAGGTGGCCCACGTCCCCGACCGGGGCGCCGCAACGGTGCTCGCCGTGACGTTTGGCCCAGGAAACTCCGCCGCCGGCGCCGGCGTGGATATTAACGCCGCCAACGCGGCGGCGGGAACCGTCAGCACCACCGTGGACGGATCCTTCCAGGCCCTCGGCTCCTACAAGAGCGAGAACGGCTCGCTCCTGCTCATGCAGGCGTTCCTGTACGGCATCTCTGCCCTCGTGATCGTTGCCTTCCTGACCGTCTGGACGGTCCAGCGCACCCGGGATATCGCCGTCCTGAAAGCGCTGGGCGGGTCCGCCCGCTACATCCTCCGGGATGCCATGGCCCAGGCGGCTCTGGTTCTGCTGGCCGGCGCGGCGGCGGGAGGCCTGGCCGGCGTGGGCGGCGGGGTCCTCGCGTCCCGGGCCGCGCCGTTCCTCCTCACGCCGTGGACAACGCTGCTGCCGATCGCCGGAATCGTGCTCCTGGGCCTGGCCGGGGCAGCCCTCGCCGTCCACAGCGTCGCGCGGGTGGATCCGCTCATCGCCCTCGGCGGCAACTGACCTGCCCACGCCCCGCCCCTTATATTCCCAGAAAGGCATATCTAGTGCATTCCACCCTGAACAACCCTGTCCGGAACAATACCGCCCTGAACCTTGTCAACGTCACACTGGAGTATCCGGACGGAGACGGCACCCTCAAGGCCTTGAACGATGTGAGCCTCAAGGTTCACGCGGGGGAGTTTGTCTCCTTGATTGGCCCGTCGGGGTCCGGCAAGTCGTCCCTGCTAGCCGTCGCCGCCACCCTGGTCCGGCCCTCTGCTGGCCTGGTGATGATCGACGGACAGGATGCGGGCGGGCTCTCCGACGCCGGCCGGACGGCACTGCGCCGGGACAAGATCGGCATCATCTTCCAGCAGCCCAATCTCCTGCCCTCGCTCACCGCGATGGAACAACTGGTGATCACCCAGCGTCTCCGCGGCGGGGCCTCCCGCTCGGCGGCCGACCGCGCCGCGGGACTCCTGGAACGCGTCGGTCTCGGACAGTCCCTCGCGAAGCGGCCCCACCAGCTATCCGGCGGACAGCGCCAGCGCGTCAACATTGCCCGGGCGCTCATGGGAAGCCCTGCCCTGTTGCTCGTGGACGAGCCGACGGCGGCCCTTGACCACGACCGCAGCGAGGCGATTGTCCGGCTGCTGCGGGAAGTTACGGACGAGTTCGGCGTGGCGACCATCATGGTCACGCACGACACCGACTTCGTACCGTTCACGGATGCCGTGGCGAGCATGCGCGACGGTCGGCTTTCGGCCCCGCGCCCGGCCGCGGCCGTGCAAGACACCGCGACCGGTGTCGAGGACGCCGCGGCCGTGGAGGTGCCGCACTTGGGATAGCGCCTCGTGTGGGCCCGGTTAACCGGATTAGGGCTAGGGGACCCGGTGGCCGAGGTCCGGGACACCTAGCCCAAACATGTCCTTCAGCGCATAGCTCGCCGCGTGGAAGCCGGGCATCCCGGTGACCCCGGGTCCCGGCGGGGTGGAAGACGAGCACAGATACACGCCGGGCAGCGGCGTCCGCCAGGGAACGCGGCCGAGCACGGGGCGCCGCAGCATGCCCTGCAGGTCCATGCGGCCGGCGCTGAAGTCCCCGCCAACGTAGTTCTCGTCGTACGCTGCCAGCCCGGCAGCGGTCGTCACCTTGAACTGAATAACCAGGTCGCGGAATCCGGGCGCGAAGCGCTCCAGCTGCGCCATCACCGCTTCGCTCATGTCCACCGTAGAGCCCGCCGGAACGTGGCAATAGGTCCAGAGGATGTGCCGGCCGGCCGGAGCGCGGCCGGCATCGAAGCGTGAGGGCTGGGAGACCAGCACGTACGGCCGGTCAGGGTGCCGGCCGGACGCAACCTGGTTCTCCGCATCGGCAGTCTCCGCCCGGGTGCCGCCCACATGGACCGTCCCGGCATCGGCAAGGCCACCAGCCGCCCACGGAACCGGCCCGGAGAGAATGAAGTCCACCTTGCAGGCCGCGTTCCCGAAGCGGAAGGCCTCCAGGGCACGCCGGTAGCCCGCCGGGAACATGTCCCCGGCCAGGCCCAGCAGCGCGGGGGGCGCCACATCCAGCAGGGTGGCCCGGGCCGGGGGCAGCTCGGCGAGCGTACTGATCCGCCTCCCGGTCTCGATAACTCCGCCGTGGGCTTCGATGTCGGCGGTCAGCGCCCGGGCAATCGCGGCCGATCCGCCGTGCGGAACCGGCCAGCCGCCGACGTGCCCCAGGGCACCCAGCATCAGGCCGGCGCCGGCGGCGGTGACCGAGGGCAGCGGTGCCACGGCATGCGCGGCGGCGCCGCTGAGCAGGGCCGGGGCCAGGTCCTCCCGGAACCTCGCATTCCACAGCCGCGAACCCTGTTCGAGCGTCCGGAACCCGAACGCGGCGGCTGCCGCGGGGTGCCGCGGAATCCGCAGCAGCTGGTTCAGGGTCAGGTCGGCCACTCCCTCCACCCCGCGCACGAGCGGGGCCATGAGGCGGCGGTAGGCGGCGCCGTCGCGGCCGAGTTCAGTAGCCGTGCGCTCCAGGGAACGGTATGCCAGCGCCACGCGGCCGCCGTCGAGCGGGGACCCGTAGGAGACGTCCGGTACCGCGAGGGACACCCGCCGGGACAGCTCGAACCGGCGGAAGAACGGCGAGGCCAGGACCATGGGGTGCACGGCCGAACAGACGTCATGGAAGTGGGCCGGTTCCATCAGTTCGGCGGTGCGCAGTCCGCCGCCGGGGGTGGGCGCGGCCTCGAACACGCGGACCTCGAGCCCGGCCCGCGCCATGGTCACCGCCGCTGCCAGCCCGTTAGGGCCGGCACCGACGACGGCGACGTCAGTCACCTGCTGCGGCCTTCTGCCACGGCAGCAGGGACGCCGCGGGTCGGCGGAGATCCAGCCGCAGCCAGTCCGGGGCGCCGTTGAAGGGGCCGCCGTGGGGATCATCCACGCGAAGCCGCCGGATGACATCCGAGGACGGATCCCAGATGTCCCAGGCGACACGCACCATCAGGTAGCCGGTGGCCAGCATGTGGGCGGCCACTGCCAGGACGTAGTACGGCATATCGATGTTGTGCTGGGTGGAGCCGCCGCTGGTGGCCTGCCCCAGGTACATCCAGATGGCACCCCAGTGCAGGGCTTCGATGGCCTGCCAGATCAGGAAGTCCCGCCAGCGAGGCCGTGCGAGGGCGATCAGCGGGATCAGCCACAAAACGAACTGGGGCGAGTAGACCTTATTCGTAAGGATGAAGGCCGCCACGATCAGGAATGCCAGTTGCGCGATCCGCGGCCGCCGGGGTGCTGTCAGGGCGAGTACCGCGATCAGGACGCAGGCCACGAGGAACAGGTCCAATGCGAGGGAGTTGATGGCTTCGGCCTGGAGCTGGTTCCAGCCCAGGCGGCCGGCCACCAGGTTGAAGGCGAACCAGGGTGAGCTGTAGCCGGCCGGCCGCTCCTGCGTGAATTGGTAGAAGTACTTCCAGCCGTCCGGATTCGCGGCGGCCACGGGAACGTTGACCACCAGCCAGGCTGCGATCGCGGCACCGGCAGTGATCATGAGCGCCCGGATGCGCCCGGTCCGCAGTGCCAGCAGCAGGACGGCGCCGAGAATCAACACCGGGTAGAGCTTGGTGGCGGTGCCCAGGCCGATGAAGATTCCGGCGAGGATTAGCTTGTTGCGGGAAAAGAAATACATGCCAAGGGCCAGCAGGCACACGGCCCACATGTCCCAGTTGATGACGCCCGCCAGGACTATGCCGGGGGCCAGGGCAACCATCGCCGCGTCCCAGGACCGCCGCCGGTTCGTCCGAGCCGTGGCCAGGACCGTGATGATCCAGACGGCGGCGATCAGGGTGGCGTTGACGTCGAAGTACCCCAGGACCCTCGGGTTCCCCGTACCGGCGCCGGGCACCAGGAGCGCCGTGGCGCCCGCGATGAGTCCCATCAGCACGGGGTACTCGAAGAGAGCTCCCTGGGTGATGAACGGGAAAGCGCCGTCGCCAAGGCCCCGATTGCGGAACAGCTCCGGAAAATCCGAGTAGCACGTGGCGTAGAACTGTCCGGGGGTTTCCCAGCCGTTGGTGCGGCAGTAGTTCTTGAGGACAATGCCGGTCAGGGCGGCGATGACGGTGAGGATCACGAGCACCCGGTCCACCGTGAAGAATCCGGGCGACACGATCCCGGGCGCCGAGCGGTGGCCCAAGGGGCCGCCTACCAGTTCCGTGAAGTTTCGGAGAAAAGGGTCGCTGCGGCTCGGGATGACCAATCGGACCCGTTTGCGGTGTTCCGGCGCCTTTGTCTCCTGCATGACCTTGAGCTTACCGGGGGCCGTTGCCGCTCGCCGCGCTCCGGCCCGGCCGGCACGTCAGTTCATTGCCAGAGCCGCGCCTGAGGCGCCCGCGGAGGCACCCGCGGCGGGGCTTAAATGAGGGAGCCCGTGCGTCGCCGCACGGGCTCCCCGGGGTTCGGTTCCGATGTCAGCCATCAGCCCCTCCTTCGCTGCAGACAGTCCTGCCGGTCCCTGATTTCATCCCGGCGATTTCATCCCTGTGCGGGACCGCGGCGGAAGCGTCCGGTGTTCATCCGGGGGTCAGCGGAAGAGGCCGGCCTGGTGGATGGCGAGGAAGACTTCGTCGCGCTTCTGGTCAAGGAGTTGCCCGTTGAAGCGTGTTGACTCCTTGCGGGTCGGCTTCCTGGTCATAAACAAGGCCTTGTAGAGCTTGGTCATCATGGTGGTCACCTCCTCTCGAGGGCTTGATCGGTGCGGCCGCGTGGCGGGTGCAGCGGGACGGCGGACTGGGGCGGTGGTTGATGTGGTCACGGGAACCTTTCTGTGAGGGAACCGCCGGCCGGCCGGGGCTTCACGGAAATAGCCGGACCAAACGGACGGGCGGCAGTTCTTGGGCACAACAAATAAAGCCATATGTGCATTGAATTCGAATAGCATCGTCCGGACACAACAATTAAGCGTGAAATTCCGGAGCTTTAATTTAAGTCGGAATTACCCGGGTGCGAAGAGATATTCGATGGAGAATGGCCCTGGACGCGGTAGTGCCGCAACCTCAACAAGAAGCTGGGTTCCGAACTATGGGGGTGCTGCGCAACCGCGTGGTTCCGCCTGTTCAGCCTGAGGTCAAAGGGGTTCCCCTCAGGGAAGCCCGCTGCCGCCGTCTCCAGGTTGCATTACCTGGGGGGACGGGCGGTTAGGAGACGGTCAGTCCAAAATTTGGGCGCGGTACAGCGAACGAGGCCGGGTTGGCGGTGGTGGAGTACATCCATCCGCTAGTCAAAGTAATCATCATTTTCCCAACCTCCTTTTCTGTCCTGCCGAGGCTTCGGCTGACTGGCCGGGCGACGCGCGCCGTGACCCTGGCAAGTCGCTCTGGGGTCATGAATAAAAATACACTACGAATGCGGCAGATGCCTACCGAATTCATAAAGTTTTTTGAAGTTTATTTTGTTAGGTGAATTTAGAGGCCCCAGCGGACGATTGCCGGCGTCTTCTTGTCCCATCCCAACGTGCACACTTTGGCGGTCCCCAACACGAAATGCCGTCCCTCGTGGGGGTCCAGTCCGAGCCAGCGGGCGGTCAGGATGCGGGAGAAGTGTCCGTGCGCGACGATCAGGACGTTATCCAGGCCCGATTCCAGCACGCGGGCCACGATCTTGTCCGCGCGGGCGGCGACGTCGTCGAGCGCCTCTCCGTTGGGGACGCCGTGCGTCCAGATCAGGTAGTCGGGGTTGTCCTTGCGGATGAGGTCCGAGCTGATGCCTTCGTAGTCGCCGTAGTCCCATTCGACCGCCAGCGGCTCCAGCTGGGCGTCGGGATAGCCGGCGAGTTCGGCGGTCCGGCGCGCCCGGCGCAGCGGCGAGGTAAGCACGAGGTCAAAGTCGACAGTCTCGAGCACCCTGCGCGCCTCCACTGCCTGCTGCTCGCCTTCCACTGTGAGGGGCATGTCGGTCAGCCCGGTGTACTGACCGCTCTTGGACCACTCGGTTTCCCCGTGCCGCAGGATCCACAGTTGGGGGCGGGGGCCGTTGGAAGGTGCAATCACTTAGGACTCCTCGGTGGTGGAAGGTTCGGCGCCGGCGGGCGCCGCCTCGGGCTGGGCCGTCCACCATTCCCGCAGGCGGGATTCGGCGACGGCGGGATCGAGCGGACCGTGCTCCATGCGTTCTTCCAGCAGGAATTTGTAGGCGCGTCCCACGACCGGTCCGGGCCTGAGCCCGAGCAGGGCCATGATCTGGCCGCCGTCGAGGTCCGGGCGGACGGCGTCGAGGGATTCCTGTTCCCGCAGCGCCGCAATCCTGTCCTCGAGGTCGTCGTAGGCGAAGGACAGCCGGTCCGCCTTGCGCTGGTTCCGGGTGGTGACGTCGGAGCGGGTGAGCCGGTGCAGGCGTTCCAGCAGGGGCCCGGCGTCGGTGACATAGCGTCGGACAGCGGAATCGCTCCAGCCGGCCTCGCCGTAGCCGTAGAAGCGCATGTGCAGCTCGACGAGCCGGGCGACAGCCTTGATGGTGTCGTTGTCGAAGCGGAGCGCCTTCATGCGCTTGGCGGTCAGCTTGGCGCCCACCATGTCGTGGTGGCGGAAGCTCACGGCCCCGCCCGGTTCAAAACGGCGCGTGGCCGGCTTTCCGACGTCGTGCATGAGAGCGGCGAACCGCAGCACAAAATCCGGACCGGGAACCGGGCCGTCTGCCCCGGTCTCCAAGGCTGCGGCCTGTTCCAGCACCTGGAGCGAGTGCTGGTAGACGTCCTTGTGGCGGTGGTGTTCGTCCGATTCAAGGCGCAGGGCCGCGACTTCGGGCAGCACAAGGTCGGCGAGTCCGGTGTCCACCAGCAGGTCCACGCCGGCCCGCGGGTGTGCCGCACAAATGAGCTTGGTCAGTTCATCACGCACACGCTCGGCCGAGATGATGCTGATCCGCTCCGCCATGCGGGCCATCGCCTCGCGGACTTCGGGGTGCACCGAGACTCCGAGCTGGGCCGCGAACCTGGCGGCGCGCATCATGCGCAGGGGGTCGTCGGAGAAGGACGTTTCCGGCGGTCCCGGTGTGTTGAGGACGGAGGCGTGCAGGTCGCGGACGCCGCCGAACGGATCCACGAGCTCCAGCATGGGCAGCCGCAGCGCCATGGCGTTGATCGTGAAGTCCCGCCGCAGCAGGTCATCCGTGAGCGACGTTCCGAAGGCCACCACGGGCTTGCGGGACTCAGGATCGTAGGCGTCGGCCCGGTAGGTGGTGATTTCGATCTGGAAATCACCCTTGCGCATTCCGATGGTGCCGAACGCGCGCCCGATCTCCCAGTAGTTGTCTGCCCATTTCTTGATCAGGGCGACGGTCTGGTCCGGCGTGGCGTCGGTAGTGAAGTCCAGGTCCGGGGAGATCCGGCCGAGAAACAGGTCACGGACGGGCCCTCCCACTAACGACAGCTCGTGGCCGGCGTCGACGAAGCGCTGCCCAAGCTCCAGAACCACCGGATCCACCTTGAAGGCAACGGTGTGGGAGTCAGTCTTGTGATGTGCGTGCGCCATAGTTACTTAAGCTTGTCAGAAATCCGCGCCAGCACCACACCGGAGCCTTCCAGGATCCGCCTGGTTCGTCACGATTGCGGACGAAGCACCGCAAGCCCAGTTTTCCGGCAGTCCATTTTACGGCCATGTTTAGGTCATCAACAGCGGGCAAGAGTCGTTAGAGTGGACATCATGGCCCATCCCGTACCGAGCGCTCCCGGCAGGAGGACAAACGCACCGTTGCCGTCGGCAATAGGTGCCAATGTCGCGCCCGTCCAGCACCCGGGACAGGCTTCCCTCCCCACCGTGGAGGAAATCTCCGCCGGCGGGGTCGTGGTGGACATGTCCGACGCCGAACTCCGGGTCGCGATTATCGCCCGCCTCAACCGCGGCGGCCGACTCGAATGGTGCCTGCCGAAGGGCCACCCGGAAGGCAAGGAAAGCAACGAGGAAGCCGCCGTCCGCGAGATCGCCGAGGAAACCGGGATCGAAGGGAAAATTCTGGCGCCGCTGGGAAGCATCGACTACTGGTTCACCGTGAGCGGGCACCGTGTCCACAAGACCGTGCACCACTACCTCCTCCGTGCCACGGGCGGGGAACTGACCATCGAAAACGATCCGGACAAGGAAGCAGTGGACGTCGCCTGGGTTCCCATCCAAGAACTGGCGCGCAAGCTATCCTTCCCCAATGAGCGCCGCATCGCGGATCTGGCCAAGGAAGTCCTCCCGGCGGACCGCTGAGATCCCCGAGCGGCCGGTCACGGCCCCGGATAGCGACTAATGCCCCGCGCGGGTGAGACGATGAAGACGATGTCATCAGCCAAACCCGCCCCCGTTCCCTCCGGCCCCGCCGATTCCAAAGCTGTCCAGTCCGGAGAAGCCCGTTCCAGCGCCATAATGGCCGCGGGAACGCTCGTTTCGCGCTTTCTGGGCTTCGCCAAGACGTGGATGCTGGCGGCTGCCCTGGGTCTGGGTTCCACCGTCAATGACACCTTCATCAACGCCAACAATCTCCCCAACCTGATCTTCCTGCTGGTGGCGGGCGGGGTCTTCAACGCTGTTCTGGTGCCGCAGATCATCAAGGCCAGCAAGGCCCCGGATAAGGGAGCGGACTACATCAGCCGGCTGCTGACCCTGGCGGTGCTGGTGCTGCTGGTCCTCACGCTGGCGATCACGTTGCTGGCGCCGTCGGTCATTCAACTGACCACCCAGGGCTACTCGCCACAGCAGAAGGCCCTCGCGGTGTCGTTCGCGTTCTGGTGCCTCCCGCAGATCTTCTTCTACGGCCTGTACGCCCTGCTGACCCAGGTCCTCAATGCCCACGGCGCCTTCGGGCCCGCGATGTGGGCGCCGATCGTCAACAACATCGTGGCGATCGCCGGGCTGGGCATGTTCATCGGCATCATGGGGGCGAACGCCGTCAACCCTCACACGGTCGACAACTGGGGGTCCTTCCAGACCTTGCTGGTGGCCGGGTTCTCCACCATCGGCGTCGTCGCGCAGACCGCCATCCTGCTCATTCCCGTGTTCAGGCTGCGCCTGGGCCTGCGGCCGCGCTTTGGCTGGCGCGGGGTCGGGCTGGGCCACGCCGCGAAGCTGAGCGTCTGGACCCTGGCGACGGCCGCCGTCGGGCAGCTGGCGTTCCTTTACGTCATGCGCATCGCCACCATTCCGGGCGGGGAACGGCTCCGCCTGGCACAGGCCGGGGACCCCGCGGCGGAAAGCATCCCCGGCAACGCCGTGCTGGAGGTGGCCAGCCAGCTGTATCTGCTGCCGCACTCCATCATTGCGCTGTCCCTTGCCACGGTGTTATTCAACCGGATGACCCGGGCGTCGCAGGACGGCGACCGGGCTGCGCTGCGCAGCGCGCTCTCCCACGGGCTGCGGACTATGGCCGTGGCGACCGTCTTCGGCGCGCTGGCGCTCTTCGCGCTGGCCGGGCCGCTGGGCATGTTCTTCTCCGGCGGGGTGCGTCAGGACGGCGTCATGCTGGCCCAAACGCTCACCATCCTGGCTCTCAGCACCCCCTTCATGAGCGCCAACTTCATGATGTCGCGGGTCTTCTACGCCAACGAGGACGCCCGGACACCCTTCTTCATCCAGCTGGTCCTGGCGCTGGTCAACGTGGTGGCCGCGTTCGTGATCCAGTTCCTGCCGTTCGATCAGATCATCTTCGCCATCGCCACCCTCTATACCGGCGGCAATATCCTCTCGGTGATCGTCAGCGCGATCTTCCTGCGCCGGCTCCTGGGCCATCTGGACGGCCCCCGCATCGCCAGCTCCTACATCCGCATGGGCTATGCGGCCCTGGGGTCCGCCCTGGCCGGAGCCGTCGCCCTGTGGCTGCTGGGCAGTTACAACCCGGACGGCTTCGTCTGGAGCGACCGGATCGCCGCTCTGGTGACGATCGTCGTCGTCGGCCCCGTCATGCTGGCCGTCTACTTCCTGTTGCTGAAAATGTTCCGTGTGACCGAGCTCCAGGACCTCCTGCAGCCGCTCCTTGGACGGCTCCGGCGCCGGGCAGCCCCGGCAGAGCAGGGCACCGAGCCCCGCGCCCAAGGCGCAGCGGAGGTGCGGCGGGTGCCGGAGCGGGCCACCGTCTCGGTGGACACCGGCCTAATTCCGCGAATTTCCGGCGAGTTCGATGCCGCGTCCTTCCGGGCCGGTCCCGACATCCCGGATGAAGATACGTTCCCCTATAGCCGCCAAGCCGGTCCGGAAGGCGGCTACCTGCCGGCCGAAGACCTCCCCAGCACCGCGCAAGGCGGTTTGGGCCGGGGCGACGTTCCCCTGCCGGGGCGCCGGACCTATCAGGGACCGGCTGGTCACAACCCCTATTTCCCGTTCAACCGGAAAAAGAAAAAATGAGCCCGGCTCCGTTTCAAAACGCCGTGCTCACGCGGCCCGGACAGAGCATCGGCTAGGATCGAAGACTAACAAGGGGAGTTGCAGACCAGCGGTCATCCGGCTTGCCGGAGGGCACAGGGTCGCTCACAGAGTGACCACGTCGGCAGGTCCCGGACAGTCTAGGAGGAGCCCGTGTCCCACCCGATCGATGTCGGATCAGTACTCGGTGGCCGCTACAAGGTCACTGCCACTGTACTGACCTCACATGACCAGGATCTGGTGCTGGACGGTGTGGACCAGGTGCTCAATCGTCCCGTGAGCATCCTCGTCGCCGGGCCGGGTAACGCCGAGCAGGTGGCCCAGAGTGCCCGCGAAGTCGCCACGGGAGAACGCCCGGGCAGCGTTCAGATCCTTGACCTCGGCGTCAGCGAATCCACCACGTATCTGATCACCAACCACACCTCCGCGGCGGATCTGCTGGACCTTGTGGTGTCCTCCAACCCGCCGTACATCGAACCCTTCTTCACCGATACCCTGGGCAGCGAGATCTTCGGGCAGGCACGCTCCCACGAACCCGAAACGTATGACGGGCTCTACGACGACGAGGAAGTCGACGCCGGGTACATCAACTACGGGCACACCCAGCCGGTCGCAGGACACCAGCCGGCACCCCCGGCCGCCCCGGCCGCCGGAATGCCGTCCCGCCCCGCGTCAGCACCCTCGTCCGGCGCTGCAACAGCGGCAGCCGCCGGAGCCGCGGCCGCAGCCGCCAGGGCTCCCAAGGCCCCAAAGACTGCACCACAGGAGACTGCTGCACACCAAGGCGCCAAAGAGACAACGGCGCCCCAGCCCGTCCAGGAGAGCGCAGCGCCCCGCCCGGCCGAGCCGGCAGCGCCGCACCCCGCAACCGCAGCGGCTCCCAAGGTCTCCTTGTGGTCCGACGACGACTACGCCGGTACCGATCAGCAGGGCAACGGAATTCAGCAAGGCGCCGGAGACCAGCAAGACAGCGGTGATCACCACGGCGCCGCAGCCGCCTCCGCCGGGCTGGGCGGAACCGACTTCAACACCGCGGACCGCGCTCCTGGCAACTTCCCCCCCTCCGCCCGGGACGCCGTGGACGAGGACGAGTACGTGGAGTACGAAGACGAGCCGCGCCGGGAGCCTCGTTCCATGCGGTGGTTGGTTGGCGGCCTACTGGCTGTCGTCCTAGTGGTGGTCCTCATCTTCGCTGTCACCAATCTCGGCAGCCTTTTCAAGAGCAGCCCTCAGACGAACGCCGGGTCCTCCTCGCCGTCGACCAGCACGCCGGAACAGTCGACGGGACAACCGTCGTCGACCGCCAGCGAGGCGCCCGCGGCCGGGCCGCCCGTCATTCAGGACGTGACGCGACTGGGCAACTTCGACTTCGCCGGTAACTACGACTCCGACCTCGTGAAGACCTTCGACGGGAACGGCGCGAGTTACTGGTCTGACATGGAATTCGCCACGGAGGACTGGGGTGGCCTTGCCTCCGAGGTTCCGCTCGTCGTCAAGCTGAATGGCCCCTCCAAGGTCTCTTCCGTCACTCTGAGCCAGCTTGGCGCGTCCGGCGGCAACATCAGCGTCTACACCAACGACCGTCCTTCCCTGGATGGCGCGAAGCAAGTCGGCAGCAATAGCTTCACCTCGCCGGACCTGACGATGCCGCTGCCGGAACCGGTCACGGCGCAATACGTGATCGTGTCCATCAAGACGCTTCCCAAGCTCGCCGCTCCCAAGACCCGTTATGGCTACGGCCTCCGCCTGGCCGAGATCAAGGTGCAGTAGTGGAGACCGTGCACTAGGGGACGCCGTGCACTAGCGGAGACAGTGCAGTAGCGGGCCTGTCATCCGGGCGCCCTCTCCGGCCTCGGCCTCGCCAAACCGGTACCCTGAGTAGTGGCGTCGCTCCGTGACGCCCATGTCGGCCGGAATATTCAATGCCCGGCAATAGTTGTGCCATGTGGCCGGCCATCGAGGCGGGCGCATCGACAAAGGAAGAGGTTCACCGTTCAGTGAGCAACGCAGAAGACACTGCCTCCGAAGTACGTGATGTCATCATCGTCGGCTCCGGCCCGGCGGGCTACACCGCAGCGGTGTACACGGCGCGCGCTAACCTGAAGCCGCTGCTCCTGGCAGGCTCGGTCACCGCCGGCGGCGAACTGATGAACACCACGGACGTGGAGAACTATCCTGGATTCCCCGAAGGCATTATGGGCCCGGACCTCATGGAGAACTTCGAGAAGCAGGCCGCCCGCTTCGGCACGGAGATCCAGTTCGAGGACGTTACCGACCTGGACCTCGACGGCGAGATCAAGACGGTGACCATCGGCACGGGGGAGACCTTCAAAGCCCGTTCCATCATCCTTTCCACCGGCTCCGCCTACCGCGAGCTCGGGCTGCCGAACGAGAAGCGGCTGTCCGGCCACGGCGTTAGCTGGTGTGCAACCTGCGACGGTTTCTTCTTCAAGGATCAGGACATCGCCGTCATCGGCGGCGGCGACTCCGCCATGGAAGAGGCGCTGTTCCTCACCAAGTTCGCCAAGTCCGTCACTGTGGTGCACCGCCGCGACGCCCTCCGTGCTTCAAAGATCATGGCCGACCGTGCCCTGGCCCACGAGAAGATCAACTTCGTGTGGAACACCGCCGTCGAAGACGTCCTTGGACAGGACAAAGTCACCGGATTGCGGTTGAAGAACCTGGTAGACGGCACGGAAACTGAACTGGGCGTGACCGGCGTGTTCGTGGCAATCGGCAACGACCCCCGCACGGACCTCGTCAAGGGCAAGCTTGAGTTGACGGCAGAGGGGACCATCGCCGTCGATGGCCGCACCTCGAAGACCAGCATCCAGGGTGTTTTCGCTGCCGGCGACGTCATTGACCCGACCTACCGCCAGGCCATCACCGCCTCGGGTTCCGGCTGTGTGGCGGCTCTCGACGTCGAGCACTATCTGGCAGATTTTCACGCCTAAGACGGCGCGCAGCAACCAACCGAAGAGAGAGACAAAGGTCATGAGCAACGCAAAAGACGTAACAGACGCCAGCTTCAGCACCGACGTACTGGCCTCCGACAAGCCGGTCATTGTGGACTTCTGGGCCGAATGGTGCGGCCCCTGCCGCAAGCTCGGTCCGATTCTCGACGAAATCTCTGTGGAGTACAGCGAGAAGGTTGATGTCGTCAAGGTAAACGTTGACGACAACCCGGCCATCGCCGCCGAGTACGGCATCACCTCGATCCCGGCCGTTTACCTGTTCCAGGGCGGCGAGGTCAAGAGCACCGTCATCGGGGCCCGGCCCAAACAGTTCTTCGAGAAGGAATTCGCGGACGTCCTGTCCTAATTCCGGCTCGGCTTCACCGGTAGTTTCGCAACTAGCTTCATGAGGGTCTTTCTGCGGCCCGAGTTGCTCGGGGCGTAGTATCCCGTTGAGCTCGTGGTGACCCCCGCTTCTGGCGGGGGTCACTTTTTTGCCCGGGTGCCTGTCACGGCCCTGGTCGCTTGGCATGGCTGCAGGTGGCTGCCGTTGACCGAGGGGAGTGGACGCGGAGGGCCGAGTGGGTGTTCCCCGCCGATGGTCTGCTTCCGATTGAGAGAAGCGCCTGTTTTGGTGGTGTCCTCAGTCCTATTGAGTTGCCTGATCGTAGAGTTTTTCCGCAAGCGGGCCCTCCTCACCGGGGATCGGCAAACCGTGTCGGGAGGGGACCGGTGGCGGCATTTCGGCCCAACATCTGCCACGCGGACTCTTGGGAACCGATGTTTTGGGGAATGCCGAGGAGTTTCTTTGGAGTGCGTCTGCGTTTCACGTGAAACATTGGCCGCTCACGTGCCTGCACTTGGCTACCCCACCTTCGCGGGTGTTTCGGTCCGGAGCTCCTGATACATCACCGATCGCCAAGATTGATTCTGCGAAATCTCCGGCCGTCCCAGTAGGCCCGGAACGGAACCTTGGCCAGAAGCGCGGCTGTTTCACGTGAAACGTCGGGTGCCTGCAAGGGCTCCCAGATGATCGTCGTGGCTGGATTACGCCAACGGGCCGCATTCAGCGAAAAGCGATGTTGTGAGGGTGGATGACGCAGAGAGACCTCGGGAGTGGATCGATGTCTTCCATTAGAACCGGATTCTCTCCTGAGAGTATCGCTTGAGGGTGATTTACTCGAGGGCCCGTTTCGGGAAACGTGCGCCGATCTGTGCATAGATCGGAGGTGTGGCCGCTTCGCCATTATGGCCACAACGGAGCCTTGACGGTGGGGCAAGCCGCCTCGTCAGGTGGTGCCCGCACAAGCCCTGGCGCTAAGTGCGACCGCCGGCGTGCCCACAGGCGAGTTCGTCAGCCGTGACGTCTTTCCTGGCGGCTGCTAACCCACCGCCACCCTTTCAATCGGTGCTGCCCTATCAGTCGGCGCTGACAGTGTTTCACGTGAAACATCCTTGAGTCGGGTCTTAGTCCCGACACTCCGGCCGTTCTACCGTTCCATTCAGAGGGCTGAGGTCTTCGGACCGTACTGCCGGGAGCAAATAGAGGCGTCGAGCGACGGGGGAGCACGCGATGTTTCACGTGAAACAACTAGGAAGAACATTGCCGCCCGCACGGAAGTGATTGTTAACTATTGCTTATATCCTCGACTGCAGGGTCCCTGACTGCCGGGCTCCCGACGGGTGGGGGACAGCGGTCTTTGGGGCAACTGGGCTCCTCGTTGAATCCCCATAAACCCTCATCCAGCCCACGCCTGGTTGGCCCCGATCCGAGATTCCACGCGAAACCATGACAACAACCGCTGCCCCTGGAGGCACACTGGTCATTCCACAAGTTCCCCGACGGCCCGGAAGTCCTTGGCGTCACCGTTTCACGTGAAACATTCTGCAGACACTGCGCGACAGGAGGTCTCAGGCCGGCTGGTAAGGCCCGCTCGCGCGCAACGCCGCGGCGGCGAGTACCGCGATCTCGGGCCTACGAACTGCGCGAGGGGAGGGACCAATCCCGGACAAGAGACAGCAGGGGGATCGGTCAGGTCCGCAGAGGCTATCTCAGCGCCGCCTCCGCCTACGCAGCCCCGACAGTGGCAGAGGCACCCGCGAGCCGGCACGCGAGGCTGGTCGCGCACAATCCCGCGATTGGCCCCTCAGGAGCCGAAGGGACGGAGGGCGTGAAGCCCGGCTCCCAGCCCCGTAGAACGCCAGGGCAAAGGCCAAACCAGCAACAGAGCGTAGCCCATCCAGCCGCAAACTCAGCTCGGTGCCCCGCACGCTTCAGTCGCTAGGACTCGTCAACCCCGCCTTCGGAACTCACCCGGGGCCGGAGTACTAAGTGGTTCTCGACGGCGCCACCGAGTCCTAGTTTCTGGCCGGTTCGAGTGTGGAGCCCAGCCCGATGGTGCTCCGTCCAGTTCGGGACAAGACTCTCCGAGCAGGTACTGCGCCCTGCTCTACTGAGCACACGCCACCTGCATCCCAGCGCGATTCAATGCCCCTGGGGCTCCCTGTCATCAGCTCTCCCCATGCTTGGCTAGCATCGATAGCCGGCCTCGCGAATCTGATGAGGAGCCCGGCGATGCGATAGCTCGCGCAGCGCGAGGTCCCCAAGTGCCGTCATCGGCCCCACAGGGGAGTCCTCGGTCCATCCTAGATTGTCTCGGCGAATCGGGCCGGCCCGAATCCATGGTGGACATTTCGGCGGCATCTCGAGTCGTCACGAAGGCGCAGTCGGCTTGCGCCGTCAGTCTCCATCACTGTCACTCGGTTTGTGTCCGGGCGCCGTCAGTAGTCGATCCAATAGCCTTCAGCGGGGTTGGCGACGGCCCGCACTGGTACTACCAGTCAATGTCCACAGAGTATCCGCGGCCGGCTCGGACCCGCGACAGGAGGGGAGGAGCGACTGCCCTCGTGTGGGCTGAGCGGTTCTTCCGGCCGGTGATCTGCTCCGTCCTATCGTGTGTTTCCACCAGGTTCTCCACAGAAGTTATTCACATGGTTATCCACAGGCGCTGAGAGATTATTCACACTGCATGCTGCACGCCAAAGAACCGACTCGAAATGAGAACGCACAAGCGGGCGGTCGGCATCGTGGGCCTCGAGGACGGCATTTGCGGAGCCGGCCGGCTGCCGCTGGACACAGCCAAGACATGCCCGCAAGAGATGGCCTAAATCACCGAAAAATTAACCATTGGACGGCGAATTTATAGGTACCGAGTAATGCTCCACGCGGCCCTATCGTCGTCGGGGATCATGCTTCACGTGAACCCGTTCTCCACTTTCCGCGCCAGGCTAAGATGCCGGCCAGACGCTGCTGCCGTGTCTATATCCGCTCCGGCCGACCTAGACCCCGTGGGGGACTAATCCACAAAGTTATCCACAGTAATATCCACCGATGTATCCACTGTGGATTGGGAGTGTCTGCTGTCTCCATGGGACTCCCTGGATCACCTGAGGGGTGCCACATCGGTAGTCCATCCAGCTGGTGCCTCACGCCTGATTCGCCACTAGCGTTATAGCTCCAGCTCACGGAGTCGGCGAACTCAGGATCCGCCGACGCCACTCCCCACTGGGTTGCGCCTCCGTGCGACACCGATGGCCGGACCCACGCCAGGAGGGGCGCCGCTTCGCACTCGGCCGCGCCCTCGAAGTAGAAGCCGTGGAACCACCGTGAACCGCCGCGGCCGGAAGAGTTCGCCTCACGAGCTACTGATTCCTTCCCCCGGTCCGTCCGTAGACGCCGTCGAATATTGTCGCCCGAAGCCTCGCTTGACGGGCAGAATCTCGTTCTCTGCCTCTGTGGTCTGTACCCGTCTTCGAGAGCGGCAGCCCTGCCAAGCGCCACCTTTGACCCCACACGACGGAGACAGAGCGGGGAGCGTCGGAGTGACCGGCAGGCCAGATCCGGGGACTGACCAAAGGAAGAGTTGGTGCAACCGGCCTACCACCGCCGACGGCGGGGAGAAGGATGGACGTCAGCCTGAGGGGTAGGCCGCCACGAGGGCGGACTGAAGGAAGCGTCAGCGTGACCGACAAGCCACCGCGAAGGTCGGAGGCAGCGGGTGCGCTAGCGTGCGCCGCAGGCCCCCCAGGCGGAGCCGGACGAGCACGGCCGCTGCCGGTCGAACACTTGGTACGGGCACTGCGGAAAGCTTCCAGATCGGCACAGCCGCTGGACGCGAGGTTAGGGCATTCAAGCCGAATCACGTCTCGCTGTTGGGCCGACGGAGTTCGCGCGGACCAGTTCGTGGATCACATCTGTGGCCAGGCTTAGCGCCAGGAGTCGACATCGTTTCACGTGAAACAGCCGCGCCCGTGCCGGATGGATCGAGTTGGCGCCGGCTTGTCCGCTGGCGAATGCCTTGGTCACGGGGGTGAATCTCTACCGTCCCTGCGGACGTCCCTGCTCCTGCCGTGGGCCGTAGACGTGACGTACGCGGCGCTGGTCCACATCCGGATCCGGATCCGGATCCGTGAACAAAGCAAGCACCTGCACTAGGCGGTGCCCATGCAAGTGACCGGGGGAGCCGGGGAGCGCGGTCGTCCAAGGCAGTCACACTAGTGCTCCTACGCGAGGCATTCTGACTCAGCAGTGAGGAGTACGGCCACGCTGCTGGCAGTCTCCGCCCACGCCCACGCCCACGCCCACGCCCACGCCCACGCCCACGCCCACGCCCACGCCCACGCCCACGCCCACGCCCACGCCCACGCTGATGATGGCACACCCCAAGCTTTGTCGGGGGCTCCGTCACCTCTCGCCAGGGCCGGCACAGCCCGTCGACGTCGTGACGGATACTATCGCAGTGAGGGATTCACCGTCTTGGTCGGGGACAGACGGCCCGCGTCACCGCCGCCGCCATTCGCCGCCGATGCAGTGACGACATGGCTTCGGCGGCAACAAGTGCCGGCCTCTTACCGCTAACGGGCGCCCCAGATCGTGTCCTGTCCACGAGCCTTCCCCTGTCTCGGCGCAGGTCCTGCTGGAGGGCAGTGAATCCAACGGCACCCGCTGGGCTGTCCCGTGCCTGCAGCGGTGTGTGCCGTCGGCTGTGCCATCCTCGTGGCAGCCCCATCCCCTCACGATCGGAGCGACGTTCTCATCCGGGGAGTTCAGTCGTCCAGAGGCACCGAATGATGTCCCCTACTCCCTGTTCCACTTGTAGTGCGAGGGGGACTTGCCTGCACCCGGTCCTCATTCCGAAGTCGAGTCGCCCTGCTGGCACTGGCCAGAATTCCGAGGTGCAGGCGACTCCCCGGACCCCGTCGCGCTGCCGGCGCCCACTCGAATCGCCAGGGCCGAGTCCGATTCCCGGGATCCAGTTACCGCACATCAGGCACTACTACCCGCGTCCGTCATGTTTAGAGAAGCCTTCTACCAGGCTTGCAGGCCTTGGTACGCGCGCTACGGCCTCGGATCGGCTGGCGCTGTTTCACGTGAAACAGGAGCGAGCGATCCGGACGCCACACGGTGAACAGAAACCGGGAGCCGGCGACGGCGCGTCAATTCTGCCCCGGCTACTAATGTTAGTCACGGATCTGGACCCAGGCGGCCGCTACGGTCACCACGCCACCGGGTCATTTCTGTCCAACGGAATCCGCCCGATGTCCCCACGGGGCCACTGGCATGCCCCCATGAGGACGCCGCGAACACAACCTCCCGGTCCGCACCCGCAGGCGAGGGGCGATCCGGCTAGGACACAGATACAGTCCGCAACTGTGCAGCCAACCAACCTGCCGTCCATCCTCGAGAGCCACACCGACATGAAGCGGTACAGTGCGTCTGCAGTCACGTGGACGGACATCCACTAGTCCGGTACCCCACGCCATGACCATAAGCAACGAAAGGGGGGACCTAGCGACCAGGGCACCGGATTCCATCCCGGCTAGCCAAGTGAACACGATGCACCTCCCGTCGCGCGGCACTGTAAGAAAAACGGTGGGAACGGCGTGGCCTGACCGAAAGGCAAGGCTATGACTGAAACCGCAGAGATGATCGATCCCATGACCGGAGAGATCATCGATCAGAAGGAGCTCGCGGAGGCGCTGCTGGAGCAGGCACGCGAGCACGGCGTGAGCCTGCCGGGCCCGGGTGGGCTGCTGGCAGGCCTGACGAAGAACGTGCTCGAGACCGCGCTGACGTCGGAGCTTACCGAGCACCTCGGCCACGAGAGGCACGGGCCGGCCGAGAACGGAAACGTGCGGACGCGGTCCAAGACCGTGTTCACAGAGATCGGCCCCGTTGAGATCGATGTTCCCAGGGATCGCGAGGGCAGCTTCGAGCCGCCGATCGTGAAGAAGCGCCAGCGCCGCATCGACGGGATCGACGAGGTCGTCCTGTCACTGACCGCCCGCAGCCTGACAACCGGAGAGATCGCGGCGCACTTCGATGACGTCTACGGCGCCACCGTCTCCAAGACACCACCAGCCGGATCACCGAGAAGGTCTCGGAGGAGATGGCCGAACGGGCCAACAGGCCCCTTGACCGCGCCTACCCGGTGGTCTTCATCGACGCTATTCACGTCAAAGTCCGCGACGGGCAGGTGCGCAACAAACCCTTCTACGTCGTCCTGGGCGTCACCGTGAACGGCGAACGCGACATCCTCGGAATCTGGGCCGGAGGCGGCGGGAGGGCGCGAAGCACTGGCTCGGGGTTTTGACCGAGATCAAGAACCGCGGCGTGGAGGACGTGTGCATCGCCGTCTGCGACGGGCTGAAGGGCCTGCCCGAGGCGATCACCCCGGTCTGGGAGCAGTCCACGGTCCAGACGTGCGTGATCCATCTGATCCGCAACACTTTCCGCTACGCGCCCCGGCAGCACCGGGACGAGCTCTCCCGGGACCTCAAGCCCGTTTACACCGCCCCGACCGAAGCGGCCGCCCGTGAACGGTTCGCGGAATTCGAGGCCGCGATCGAATCCCTCAACGCCCGCTACCGGCGCGCGGTGCGGGCACGCGGCCAATTCCCGAACGATGCCGCGGCGCTGAAATGCCTCTACCTCGTGACCCGTTCCATTGACCCCACAGGGCCGGGCCGGGCACGATGGGCCACTAGGTGGAAGCCGGCCTTGAACGCGATCGCGATCGCATTCGAGAACAGAATCAACTAACCACAAGCCAGGCCAGACCCACCGTTAATCTGACAGACCCCGTCGCGCCGGTGAACCCTGATGAGGAGTCGTGTCCGGCGGTGCGAATCCACACGCGAGGCAGGACGGGATTGGGCTATGGAGGAGAAGAGAACTGCGAACGCGGGAGCTTGCCTTGCGGTGCTCAGGCACCAGAGCGGGCACTACTATGCCTTGGGCCGCGTTGCTGGGTGGTGCTGGCGACGCCACGAGGTGAACATGCCGTGTCTCCAACGTCCGGCACAGCGTCATTGCGCAAGGGACGAGCTTGCTGCCATGGAGGCCACTGCGTGGTTGGCCCGCCGACCCGCGCGGCCGCCGTTGGCCTGAGGAGAGTGACCTGACCTTGGATGCGCACGCCGCAGCAATTCCGGAATGACAGAGGCACACCCGGACCTGGGGGAGCATCCATGCGGGGTTCTGTAAGTTCTCCCACTTAGCCGGAAGACGCAGCCAGACGCGGCCCGCTGCACCAATTTACGCATCGCGGGCCAACAGATCAGTGCCAGCAGCCGGTCTTCGACCGCGTTCAGGAAGGCACGGAGGCACCCCACCAACTTCCCCAAGCGCCGCCATGGACTACTGCCGGATGCGGCGGCGGCACTAGCGAGGCACGGCGTACCTAATGCGCCGGCGACAGTGAGACGTTTCGGCCTCCACCCCTGCAGCGGCAAGCAAGGGCATTAAAGAGAAAGTGGGCCTGTTTCACGTGAAACAGACCCACCCCAACGACTTGGTGACTCTAGCCGGACGCCCCAGGCGTCAAGACGTCCATGATCCGGTTTAGGTCCTCGACGCTGGCGAACTCGATGCTGACACGACCCTTGCGGGCACCAAGCGAGATCTTGACGTTGGTATCCAGCCGGTCGGACAGCGACGACGCCAAGTAGTCGAGCCGTTCGTGGCGTGCTCCCGGACGTGGAATGTTGTTCTTGGCCGGTGTCGCGGGGCTCTGATAGAGAGTCACTGCTTCCTCGGTCGCGCGGACTGACATGCCCTCTGAGACAATTTTCTGCGCCAGGCGTTCCATGGCCGCGGCGTCCGGGAGGGCCAGCAAGGCGCGGGCGTGACCTGCCGAAATCACGTTGGCGGCCACCCGCCGCTGAACCAGGGGTGGAAGCTTCAGCAGTCGGAGGGTGTTGGACACCTGAGGGCGGGAACGTCCGATCCTGTCCGCCAGCTGCTCATGGGTAGTTCCGAAGTCTTCAAGGAGTTGCTGGTAGGCCGCGGCCTCTTCGAGCGGATTCAGCTGGCTGCGGTGCAGGTTCTCCAGTAGGGCATCGCGCAGGAGGTCGTCATCGGTCGTATCACGGACAATCGCCGGGATAGTTTCCAGGCCTGCGGCCTGCACTGCCCGCCAGCGCCTCTCACCCATGACGAGCTCATAGGGTTCGCCACCTTCTTCGGTTGAAGTGCGGACCACAATTGGCTGGAGGACGCCGATTTCGCGCACGGAGTGCACCAGCTCCGCCATATCGTCTTCATCGAAGACAGACCGGGGCTGTTTGCGGTTGGGATGAATGTCCGTGACCGGGATTTCGGCAAACCGGACACCGGGCACGGCCACGAGTTCGACGCCACCGTCGTCATCGTGCTCGGGAGTGGAATCAAAGGCCAACTGCTCGCCGGCGGTCGCCTCTTTGGCAGCGGTAGTCGAAGCCTTCGGCGCGGGCGTCTTCCGGGCGGGTGCTTTCTTGGTGTCCGCCGCACGGGCCGTGGCCCCAGCGTCGGCCCCACCGGATGAAACCGAATCAGGAACAGAAGCCGGGACATCGGCGGAGTCGTCGGACGTTGCGGCAGCAGCCGGTGACGCCTTGGTTTTCGGGGCGGGGACGTCCAGGAGAGTTTCCGTCTCCGGCTCGGAAGTCTTCTTCCGGGCTTCGGGAAAGAAGAGGTCCACGGGCCGGGATGGAGCAGCACCGTTTCCGGAGGCGTTAGCCGCGGCGGAACTTGGAATGAGTGCGCCAAGTCCACGGCCGAGGCCGCGTCGCTTATCGCTCATGGATAAATCCCTCCAGTGGAAGAGCCGGGACTCACCTGGCTCTGGCTAGTGCAATTTTTGAAAAGATTCTAACGTTCAGCGATTTCCGCTGCGGCTTCCAGATAGGACAGGGCACCGCTGGAAGAAGGATCATACGTCATGACAGTCTGCTGGTAGCTCGGAGCCTCGGAAATACGGACGGACCTCGGCACCACAGCCCCCAGCACCTGCTGCGGGAAGTGCTCACGTACCTCCGCCGCAACCTGTGCCGCAAGGTTGGTGCGGCCGTCATACATGGTCAGGAGAATCGTGGAGACAACCAGATCAGCGTTCAGGTGCTTCTGGATCATCTCGATGTTCTTCAGGAGCTGGCTCAGTCCCTCAAGGGCGTAGTACTCGCACTGGATCGGGATCAGGACTTCACCGGCCGCGCAGAAGGCATTCACCGTCAGGAGCCCGAGGCTCGGCGGGCAGTCAATGAAGATGTAGTCCAGCCGCTCTTCGCCGTTCTTGGCGCGCTCCTTGGAGTACACGTCGATTGCACGGCGCAGCCGCTGCTCGCGGGCCACCAGGCTCACGAGTTCGATTTCCGCGCCGGCAAGGTGGATGGTAGCGGGAGCACAAATGAGGTTGTCGATGTCGGGGCACGGGGCCACAACGTCCTTCAGCGGGACATCGTTGATCAGGACATCGTAGATGCTGTCGACGTCGGCGTGGTGCTCAATGCCCAGGGCCGTCGAGGCGTTGCCCTGCGGATCGATATCGATCACGAGCACGTTCAGGCCGGCGGCCGCCAGGGCAGCCGCGATGTTGACGGTGGTCGTCGTCTTGCCGACGCCGCCCTTCTGGTTGGACACGGTGAAGATGCGGGTCTTTTCCGGCTTGGGCAGCTGCCGTCCCAGCAGCCGTTCGCGGCGCCTGTTCTCGTGCGCGAGCTCGCGGGCGATGGGGCTGGAGTCATCGATGGAGTCCAGCACGTTGCCGGTGTGAGGAAGGGATGTTTCACGTGAAACACCGGCCATTCCCGTTGCCCTTGCAACCGAACCCGTGTGAGTTCCGGAATAGTCATGAGCGACTGCGGGAGCCGTAAACGCACGTGCGGACCCCAGGGACATAAACGGCGGGATCCTTTGTGTGGAGGCTTCGCTACTGCTCACTATGACACGCTCACTCTCATTCGGCTTTTACTGCCGGTTACTAGCCTAACCTCTTCCCCTCAGACTCCCCGGGCACCGGGGCCGATGCTAGGCAATCTTTTGAGGCTTGTTTACTACGATTCGGACCACAGTGGTGGGTTCTTCGAGCAGGTCTTCGCCCACCACCACCACGGACGTCTCAATGCCACCCAGCTTGCGGATAACCTTGGCTGCCTTTTCAATTTCCTCGCCGGCGCTGCGGCCCTTGATGGCCACGACTTCGCCCTTGCCGGCCAGGAGCGGAATGGTCAGTCCCGCGAGATTGGAGAGCGCGGATACCGCGCGGGCCGTGACGACGTCGGCGTTCACGAGCCCGACGGCGAGCTCGGCGCGCGTGCGCATGATCGTGACGTTCTCGAGCCCGAGATCATCCACGACTTCCTGGAGCCAGACGACCCGGCGTTCCAGCGGTTCAATCAGGGTCAGTTCCAGGTCCGGCCGGGCAATGGCCAGGCACAGGCCGGGCAGGCCGGCGCCGCTGCCGACGTCGGCAACATGGCTTCCGTGGGCAATCTGGCTTTCGATGACGGCACAGTTCAGGACGTGCCGGCTCCACAGCCGCGGCACTTCTCGGGGGCCAATGAGGCCCCGTTCGGTGCCGGAGGTCGCCAGGTGCTCGACGTAGCGCTTAGCCAGGTCCAGGCGGTCGCCGAAGATCGACTGTGCTGCCCTGAGTTCGGGTGCGGTGATTTCAACCATCAAGCTAGTCAACGGTTCAGTCTGCGGAGACAACGATGTGCCGGTCGGCGCCTTCGCCTTCGGACTCGCTCACGAGCCCCAAATCGGCGACGGCGTCGTGCACGATCTTGCGCTCGTAGGCGCTCATCGGAGCCAGGGCAACAGCCTGGCCGGATTCCTTGACTGCCGCGACGGCGTCTTCAGCGATCTTCTGCAGGTCGCCGGCACGCTCGGCGCGGTAACCGTTGATGTCCAGCACCAGGCGGGACCGGTTCTCCGTAGCGGACAGGACGGCCAGCCGGGTCAGTTCCTGGAGCGCCTCAAGGACTTCGCCGTCACGGCCCACAAGGCTTTCCAGCCCGGCGGATTCTTCCTCGGCAACGATCGAAATGTAGGTGCGCCCGTTGCGGACCTCGATGTCGATGTCGCCGTCGATGTCCGCGATGTCCAGCAGTTCTTCGAGGTAATCCGCGGCAACGTCGCCCTCTTCTTCGAGGCGGCTTGCGGAAACACCCTTGACGGGGCTGTTTCCCGTACCCTCTGCCGCGTCGTTGGATGCCTCCTGGGCATCGTCCCGCTCGTCGTCAAACTCGGCGGAAATAGCGTGTTCGGTGCTCTCGGCGGACATTACTTCCTCTTCCTGTTTTTACGTTGCGGCTGGATGCGCTGGGCCTTGGCCTCCAGTGCGGCAGTGGCGGAGGCCTCGGCAGCCTCGGCGTCGGCCTTCTTGCCGCCCAGGAGGGGCAGGGCCGGCAGGCCCTTGGCTGCCCGGCGCTCGGCGAGGGCCTTGGCGGCCGGTGATCCGGGCGTAGGCATCCGGCGGATCACGAAGAACTGCTGTCCCATGGTCCAGAGGTTGGTGGTGGTCCAATAGATGAGGACACCAATGGGGAAGTTGATGCCACCCACACCGAAGACGACCGGCAGGATGTAGAGCATCATCTTCTGCTGGCGCATGAACGGGCTGGCCAGGGCCTCTTCGGACATGTTCTTGGCCATGATCTGCTTCTGCGTGATGAACTGCGAGGCCGTCATGGCCAGGATCATCACAATGGAGAGAATCCACACAGCCGTCTGGTTGCCGCCGCCGCCATGGAGCAGGGACGCCGACAGCGGGGCGCCGAAAATGGTGGACTCATCGAACTGCTTGACCTGTTCGGCGCTCATGGCGCCGATGCCCTGGCCGCTGACTTTCGCGCTGCTGATGCCCGAGAGCACCTGGAAGAGCGCGAAGAAGAACGGCATCTGGATCAGCATGGGCAGGCAGGCCGAGAACGGGTTGGTGCCGTGCTTCTTGTAGAGCGCCATCTGTTCCTGCGCCATGGCCTGGCGGGACAGCTGGTCGGTCTTGCCCTTGTACTTGTCCTGCATCTTCTTCAGATCCGGCTGCAGCAGCTGCATGCCGCGCTGGGCCTTGATCTGCTTGACGAAGACGGGAATCAGGGCCGCACGAATGACCAGCACGAGCCCGATGATGGACAGGGTCCACGTCCAGCCGTTGGCCGGCGACATGCCGATGGCGCTGAGGCCGTCATGGAAGCCCACCATAATGGCTGAGACCAGCCATTTAAATGGGGCCAGGATTGTTCCAAAGATGTCCATACGATTCCCTATTCGTCAGGCCGCAGGGCGGCCTTCTCCATCAGGCTGAGCAGCCAAGTACTTGTCCGGATTGTTCAGCACAACAATTGTGGGGGTGTGGTCGGCCGGCCACTCCCGGTGCCCGGCGGGAACATGGTCCACACCGCCGGCATTCCATGGATGGCAGCGCAACAGGCGCCGGGCCGCCAGCCAGCTTCCCTTCACGGCACCGTGTACCGTGATTGCCTCAAGGGCATAGGCCGAACAGCTGGGGAAGAAGCGGCACACCTGGCCGTACAGCGGCGAGACCACCTTGCGGTAGGCCATCAGCAGCAGGATGAGAATGTTGCGGGGCAGGTTCCAGACCACCTTGCCCAACCAGTGCAATGCAGATCCGAGAGTCACAACGCTCAGGCGGGGGACGACGGCGGCAGTTGAGTTACGCACGCGGGGGTCCCTTCCTGTGTTGTCTCGTAAGAACCTGATGAAGCAGCCTTTGGAAGGCGGTTGCCCAGCCGCTTCATGGTCGTTTCCAAAGCGGCGTCATAGTCTGCGAGCAGCTGGTCCCAGCTGGCCCCCGCCGCGGCGGGCAGCGCCCGGACCACGATGGCGAACCCGCTGCCGTATTTCTGCAACGACAAGGCGCCGGCTTCTCTCAGTCTCCTCTTAACGAGGTTCCTGACAACAGCGTTCCCGACACTCTTGGAAACGATGAATCCGATCCGGCTTGGTTCATCGGCAGCGAGAGCTGCCGTATATAACACTACGTTCCGGCGTCCATTGCGGACACCGGAACGTACAGTTGTTGAAAAATCGGTTGATGTCCGCAGACGGTTCCTGGTGGCTAGCACCGTTAAACTCGCACAGGGATGTGGACCGACGAGTCAGTTATTTAGGCCGACAGTTCGGTGCGGCCCTTGCCACGACGGGCTGCCAGGATGGCACGGCCGGCACGGGTACGCATACGAAGGCGGAAGCCGTGCTTCTTGGCTCGACGGCGGTTATTCGGCTGAAAAGTCCGCTTGCTCACGTTAGTTACTCCAGTGGATCAAAGGTGCGCCCACCCGATCAAGGGGAAGAACTGGCCGACGCTAAGTTTTGTATGTGCCGCTTCCCTCGTAACTCGCACGGCGCAGGGCGTCGGGAAAGATTCAAATGAGGCGAAAAGCGTACACATGGGACTTCACAACGTTAGGGCTTGCCAGCCTCCGGAGTCAAACCGAGGGTCGGCTCGCAGCCTTTCCCCAGCTGTGGCTAACTGCCGTCGCAGCCTGTGGATGAAGTGCGTCACGCGCCCCGTTTGAGAACCACAACGGTGTAATTATCCACAGGAGAGAACCCAGCTATCTTCTAGCGTTTTCATCCCCTACAGTGTCTCAGTAACCCCTTATCCACGGACTGTGCATAACCCTGTGGATTGAGCCGGGCCGGCGCGCAGCTCCGGACCGCGTGGATGCACGTAATGCAGGCCAGCAAGTTTGAGGAACTGATTGATGACAGTAGACGAAGCCAACCAAGCCAACACTGTCGGAAGTTCCTGGCGGCGGGTTGTGAGCCTTCTGGAGAACGACCACCGGGTCTCTCCCCGGCAGCGCGGCTTCGTCATCCTGGCCCAGGCACAGGGCCTGATCGGTTCCACCCTTCTGGTGGCTGTCCCCAACGAGCTCACCCGCGAAGTCCTGCAGACCCAGGTCAAGGAAGCCCTGGACGACGCCCTCCGGAGCGTTTTCTCCGACGAAATCCGCTGCGCGATCGACGTCGACACCGATCTGGTGCCGCTGCACACGGAACCCGAACCCGCCGTCGAGCTTTCCCTCGCCGCCGATCCGACTGTGGAGTTGAAGCCGCAGCCGATGCTGCCGAGCACCTCACACGAATTCGGCCGGCTCAACCCGAAGTACGTCTTTGACACCTTCGTCATCGGATCCTCCAACCGGTTCGCCCATGCGGCTGCCGTGGCTGTGGCGGAGGCGCCGGCGAAGGCCTACAACCCGCTGTTCATCTACGGCGACTCGGGACTGGGCAAAACCCACCTGCTCCACGCGATCGGCCACTACGCACGCCGGCTCTACAGCGGAATCCGGGTCCGGTACGTCAACTCCGAGGAATTCACCAACGACTTCATCAACTCCATCCGTGACGATGAAGGCACCAGCTTCAAAACCACGTACCGCAACGTGGATGTGCTGCTGATCGACGACATCCAGTTCCTCGCCGGCAAGGATCGGACGCTGGAGGAGTTCTTCCACACGTTCAACGCCCTGCACAACAACAACAAGCAGGTGGTCATCACCTCCGACCAGCCGCCAAAGCTACTCGCCGGATTCGAAGACCGCATGAAGTCACGCTTCGAGTGGGGCCTGCTGACCGATATCCAGCCCCCGGAACTCGAAACCCGCATCGCGATCCTTCGGAAGAAGGCCCTGAGCGAAGGCCTCTCCGCCCCGGATGACGCCCTCGAATACATCGCGTCGAAGATTTCCAGCAACATCCGCGAACTTGAAGGCGCCCTCATCCGGGTCACGGCCTTCGCCAGCCTGAACCGGCAGCCGGTGGATGTGGCCCTGGCCGAGATGGTGCTCAAGGACCTCATCACCGACGACGGTGCGCAGGAAATCACTTCGGCCCAGATCCTCACCCAGACGGCCGACTACTTCAAGCTCAGCATGGAAGAGCTCTGCAGCAAGTCGCGCACCCGCACCCTGGTGACCGCACGGCAGATCGCAATGTACCTGTGCCGGGAGCTCACGGACATGTCCCTGCCCAAGATCGGCCAGGAGCTCGGCGGCCGCGACCACACCACCGTGATCCACGCGGACCGGAAGATCCGCGAACTGATGGCCGAGCGCCGGGTCATCTACAACCAGGTGACCGAGCTGACCAACCGGATCAAGCAGCAGCAGCGCAATTCCTGAGCCGTCGGTCGGCGCACTCTTACCTTATTAACAGGGCCCTGTGGACAACCCTGTGGATACTTAAGGGGACAACCGCGGTTAATGGGCTTAAAACCCTTAAGGCGCCTGTGGATCGGCGATCCGGCCAAAAATCTTGTCCCCATCCACACCCTGTTTAAAACCTGCTCCACCCACAGCCCATGAACAGGGCTTAACCGCGGATTCGCACGGCAGGATCGAGTTATCCACAGTTTCCACAGCAGTTATTAACACTACTAATCCCAAGAAAATGAAATTCCCTCAAACAACAATCTCGTTCCCGCCTCCCCGCAGCGCCCAGGCCCGTTCCGGACCGGCGCCGGAGACCGGCCCCGTGAACCACACTCGTGTAAGCCGGGGATGGGAGAAACGCTCACCTTGGGGCTAAGCTGTCTGCAGTGCGTCCGTCCCGGACATCTTTTGTGGTTCCCACCGGGCCATGGAGCCGGGGAGGGCGGACGCTTCCCTTGTTGACGGAGTTCGGCAGTCCTGCCGGGGTCCGCGGCAGCTTGAGATGTTTTAGCGATTTTCAGCACTGACAGCAGCAATGAAAGGCGGCACCCTTCCGTGAAGTTCAGAGTCGAACGGGACGTCCTGGCAGAAGCCGTGACATGGACCGCCCGGTCGTTGTCTCCGCGGCCGCCTGTTCCCGTACTTTCAGGCCTGCTCCTGAAGGCTGAAGCCGGTACCGTCAGCCTCTCGAGCTTCGATTACGAGACCTCCGCCAGGCTCGAAATCCCTGCTGACATCAGCACCGAAGGCACCATCCTGGTGTCCGGACGCCTGCTCGCGGACATCTGCCGCAGCCTCCCCTCCGCCCCCGTCGAGGTCGAAACTGACGGCAACAAGGTGACACTGACGTGCCGCCGAAGCAGCTTCCACTTGGCCACGATGCCCGAGGCCGAATACCCGCCACTGCCGGCCCTGCCCACCATCAGCGGCACCGTTCCAGGCGATTCGTTTGCCCAGGCGGTATCCCAGGTGATCATCGCGGCCAGCAAGGATGACACGTTACCGATCCTGACCGGTGTGCGGATGGAGATCGAGGACGATCTCATCACCCTCCTGGCCACCGACCGCTACCGCCTGGCCATGCGGGAAGTCCCGTGGAAGCCTGTGACTCCCGGAATCTCCACGAGCGCGCTGGTCAAGGCTAAGACACTGAACGAAGTGGCAAAAACCCTGGGCAGCAGCGGCGACATCAACATCGCCCTTGCCGACGATGACAGCCGGCTGATCGGTTTCGAGAGCGGCGGCAGGACCACCACCTCGCTCCTGGTGGATGGTGACTACCCCAAGATCCGTTCGCTCTTCCCGGAATCCACGCCCATTCACGCCACCGTGCAGACGCAGGAACTGGTCGAGGCCGTGCGCCGCGTCTCGCTGGTCGCCGAACGGAACACCCCTGTCCGCCTCGCCTTCACCCAGGGCCAGTTGCATCTGGATGCCGGCACCGGCGAAGACGCGCAGGCCTCGGAGGAACTCGAAGCCCAGTTGACCGGTGAGGACATCACCGTCGCCTTCAACCCGCACTACCTGATCGAAGGCCTGAGCGTCATCGAAACCAAATTCGTGCGCTTCTCCTTCACCACCGCGCCCAAACCGGCCATGATCACGGCCCAGCAGGACGCAGAGGGTGAAGACCAGGGCGATTACCGCTACCTCGTCATGCCCGTCAGGCTCCCCAACTAACAGATCTGGCCGTTTTAACCCCTCAAAACGGCCACAACTGCCAGTCAGCTCGGTGACGTCACCAACGAAGCACCCCAGCGCAGAAAAGAGTTCATCCCGTGCACATCGGACTAATCGGCCTTGGAAAAATGGGCTTCAACATGCGCGAACGCCTGCGCAACGGCGGGATCGAGGTCACCGGTCTTGACCGGAACCCGGACATTACCGACGTCGCCACCGTGGATGAGCTCATCGCCGCCGTCCCGGCTCCGCGCCTCATCTGGGTCATGGTCCCCTCGGGCGACATCACCGACGCCGTAATCACCGAGCTGGGCAACAAGCTCGACGCCGGCGACCTCGTCATTGACGGCGGCAACTCGCGGTTCACTGAAGACCAGAAACACGGTGCCGCGCTGGCCGAAAAGGGCATCAGCTTTGCGGATTGTGGCGTCTCGGGCGGAGTATGGGGCCTCCAGAACGGCTACGGCCTCATGGCGGGTGGCGATGCTGCGGACATCGAGCGCGCCCTCCCCGTCTTCGATGCCCTCCGTCCTGCCGGCGAACGCGCCGACAGCTTCGTCCACGTGGGCGGCGTCGGCGCCGGCCACTACGCCAAGATGGTCCACAACGGAATCGAATACGGCCTGATGCAGGCCTACGCGGAAGGGTACGAACTCCTGGCCGCGAAGGACATCGTCGCCGATCTTCCCGGGACCTTCCGGGCCTGGCAGAAGGGCACTGTTGTCCGCTCGTGGCTCCTGGACCTCATGGTCAAGGCCCTCGACGAGGACCCCGGACTGGAATCGATCTCCGACTACGTCGAGGATTCGGGCGAAGGCCGCTGGACTGTCGAGGAAGCGATCGCCAACGCCGTGCCCGCGCCGGCCATCACGGCTGCGCTGTTCGCCAGGTTCTCCTCCCGCGAGGACAACTCGCCGGCCATGAAGATGGTGTCCGCGCTGCGCCACCAGTTCGGCGGCCACGCGACCCGGCCGGCCAAGTAATCCTGCCCGTGAGGTCCTGAATCCCGCGTGTACCTAGAAAAGCTCTCGCTCACAGATTTTCGCAGCTACGCCCAGGTTGATCTCAGCCTGGAGCCCGGAGTCACCGTCCTGGTGGGGTCCAACGGCATCGGCAAGACCAACCTGATGGAAGCAATCGGGTATCTGGCCACGCTCAACTCGCACCGGGTCAGCACGGATGCGCCGCTGCTGCGGTTCGGCACCGAGCGGGCGATGATCAGGGCCAAGCTGGTCCGCGGCGAGCAGGCCACCGTCCTGGAACTGGAAATCAACGCGTCCCGGGCCAACCGCGGACGGATCAACCGGAGCAATCCGGTCCGCGCCCGGGATCTTCTCGGCATCTGCCAGACGGTGCTCTTCGCACCGGAAGACTTGGCGCTGGTCAAGGGCGATCCGTCCAACCGCCGCCGGTTTCTGGACGAACTCCTGGTCAGCCTCATGCCGCGGCACGCCGCCACCAGAAGTGACTATGACCGGGTCCTGAAGCAGCGCAACGCCCTGCTCAAATCGGCACGGGCCGGAAAATTCACGGCCGGGCATGAGGCAACGCTGGATGTCTGGGACCAGCACATGGCGCGGGCCGGGGCCGAACTCCTGCATGCCCGCCTTGAGCTTGTCGACCGCCTGCAGCCGCACCTGAAAAGCGCCTACGCGCAGCTCACCGACGGCTCAAAGGAAGCGTCCGCGGTGTACCGGTCCACGCTGCAGGACATCCTGGACGACGACGGCGCCGCATCGCGGCCCGCGGGAGACTCCGGAAACGGAGCCGAGGCCGCCGCGCCCGCGGAGGACCTGCGCCTGCTCGACGTCGGGCAGCTCACCGACCGGTACATCCAGGCCTTTGCCGCGTCCCGCCGCAGGGAACTGGAACGGGGTATCTCATTGGTGGGACCGCACCGCGACGAGCTGGAGCTCGTGCTGGGATCGGCCCCGGCCAAGGGCTACGCCTCGCACGGGGAAACCTGGTCCATGTGCCTGTCGCTGCGCCTGGCCTCGTACTACGTCATGCTCGACGACGCCCGCACCGGCGGCTCGCCTCCGATCCTGATCCTGGACGACGTTTTTGCCGAGCTTGACGTCCAGCGGCGGCGTAAACTGGCCGCAATAGTATCCGGCGCCGAGCAAGTGCTGGTCACTGCCGCCGTCGAGGACGATATCCCGGCGGAACTGACCGGACGGCGGGTGAAGGTCATCCCGGGAGGAATCGATGAGCAGGACAATCGATGAATAAGGATACCGACGGCGGCCTGCAGCCGGGCCGCGACCCCGACGACATCGATGCGGCCCAGGCCGCATTGAACAGGATGCGCGACGCCGCCGCGGCCCGGGGCGAGATCCGGCGTGCGGTCCCGCGCTCCGGCACTGGACCCCAAAAACCTGCCCGCAGCGCGCGCGGAACCCGCGGGTTCTCCCAATTCCACGGCACCGGGCGGGATCCGCTGGGCCTGGGCAAGGTCGTGGGACGCCTTGTGGCCGAACGCGGCTGGACCTCGCCGGTGGCCGTCGGATCCGTCATGGCACAGTGGGCCGTTCTGGTGGGGCCGGAAATCTCCGCTCACTGCACCCCCGAGAGTTTCACGGACACAACCTTGCATGTGCGGACCGATTCAACGGCGTGGGCAACCCAGCTGCGGCTGCTAAGCAGCAGCCTGCTGGAAAAATTCCGCACCGAGCTCGGCGACGGCGTCGTGACCAGCATTCAAGTGCTTGGACCGGCCGCACCAAGCTGGCGCAAGGGCCTCCGGACGGTCAACGGCCGAGGACCCCGGGACACGTACGGATAGCCCCGGAGGGCACGGCCCGCGCCGGATCTGAAGCACTTCTTGCAAAAACCCTTGAAAAATCCCCGAACGGCGTGTAGGGCGCTCGAACGCCCCGGAGTCGTATAGGCACCCTAGGGCTGGACCCCGAATGCCTTGCAGGGGGAGCCAGCGGCCTCTCAGCGGCACTTTCCCGCTCGTTTGGCGCCCTGGAATGCGGGTTTGCGCCCTATAACACGATAGAATCGTTGAAGATAACTGGGCGCCGGTGAAACGTTGACTGAGTCCGTTTCCGACGCAGTTTCAGCGCGCGGCGGACGGATCCCAAGTCGGCGTAACCCCGGAGCCGTCAGTGACGTGCCTGTTGGCAGGAGCCCTTTCCACGGTAGAGGCAAGGGCCGGCCTTCAACGAACATAGAGGAGTCGAAAGCGCCTGTGGCTAACGACAATGCAGACATCCGGTCAGCGGAAGATGTAGTGGAAGACGTAGTGCAAGAGGCGGGGGTAGCGGGGTCGTCCGGGACCGCGACTTCGCACGAATACGGCGCCAGTGACATCACGGTCCTTGAAGGCCTGGAGGCGGTCCGGAAGCGTCCGGGCATGTACATCGGTTCCACCGGTCCCCGCGGCCTGCACCACTTGGTCTACGAAGTCGTCGACAACTCAGTTGATGAGGCATTGGCCGGCTACTGCACCCACATCGAAATCGTGCTGCAGGCCGACGGCGGCGTCAAAGTGGTGGACAACGGCCGCGGCATCCCGGTCGACATGCACCCGACCGAGCACAAACCCACGGTGGAAGTCGTCATGACCATCCTGCACGCCGGCGGCAAGTTCGGTGGTGGCGGCTACGCGGTCTCGGGCGGCCTGCACGGCGTCGGCATCTCCGTGGTCAACGCGCTCTCCAGCAGGGTCAACACCGAAGTGCGCCGCCAGGGCCACGTCTGGCGGATGTCCTTCGCCGATGGCGGCAAGCCACAGGGCGGCCTGGTCCAGGGCGAGGAAACCTCCGAGACCGGAACCACCCAGACGTTCTACCCGGACGCCGGCATCTTCGAGACCACGGAATTCGACTTCGAGACGCTCCGCGCACGCTTCCAGCAGATGGCGTTCCTGAACAAGGGGCTGCGTATCACCCTGACCGACGAACGCCGCGCCCCGGAGGAGCCGTCCGAGGACGCGGACCTCGATCTGGACGCCGTTGCCGTCGAGGGCGAAGTCCCCGCGGAGTTCCACACCGTCGTCTACCAGTACGACGACGGCCTGCTGGACTACGTCAAGCACCTGAACTCCGGCAAGAAGGTCGATGTGGTCCATGAGGACGTCATCGCCTTCGAGACCGAGGACACGGAACGCCACATCGCCCTGGAAATGGCGATGCAGTGGACCAACGCGTACTCCGAGAGCGTCCACACCTACGCCAACACCATCAACACGCATGAGGGCGGCACCCACGAAGAAGGCTTCCGTGCCGCGATGACGTCGCTCATCAACCGCTATGCGCGCGAGAAGAACATCATCAAGGAAAAGGACGACAACCTCACCGGTGACGACATCCGAGAAGGCCTGACGGCGGTCATTTCCGTGAAGCTCTCCGAGCCGCAGTTCGAAGGTCAGACCAAGACCAAGCTCGGCAACTCGGAGGTCAAGGGCTTTGTCCAGCGGGTTGTCACCGACGGGCTGGGCGACTGGCTCGAGCGCAACCCCGGCCCCGCCCGGGACGTTATCCGCAAAGCGATCTCGGCCGCCCAGGCGCGCATGGCGGCCCGGAAGGCCCGGGACAACGCCCGCCGCAAGAGCCCGCTGGAATCCTTCGGCATGCCCGGCAAGCTTTCCGACTGCTCCTCCAAGAACCCGGAGAAGTGCGAGGTTTACATTGTGGAGGGTGACTCGGCCGGCGGTTCGGCCAAACGCGGCCGGAACCCGGAGACCCAGGCCATTCTGCCGCTCCGCGGCAAGATCCTGAACGTGGAACGCGCCCGCCTGGACAAGGCACTCGGCAATGCCGAGGTCCAGTCCATGATCACGGCCTTCGGCACCGGCATTGGCGAAGACTTCGACCTCGCCAAGCTGCGGTACCACAAGATCGTGCTCATGGCAGATGCCGACGTCGACGGCCAGCACATCACGACGCTGCTGATGACACTGCTGTTCCGCTACATGCGCCCGCTGATCGAAAACGGCTTCGTCTATCTCGCCCAGCCGCCGCTGTACCGGATCAAGTGGTCCAACGCCCCGCACGATTACGTCTACAGCGACCGTGAACGGGACGCGAAACTGCTCTCCGGCCAGGCCGCCGGCCGCCGGATCCCCAAGGACAACGGCATCCAGCGCTACAAGGGCCTCGGCGAAATGGACTACACGGAGCTGTGGGACACCACCATGGACCCGGACCACCGGACCCTCCTGCAGGTGACGATGGACGACGCCCTAGCAGCGGACCAGATCTTCTCCGTCCTGATGGGCGAGGACGTGGAATCGCGCCGGAACTTCATTCAGCAGAACGCCAAGGACGTTCGGTTCCTGGATATCTAGCGGCGAAAAACCCCTAATATTCCTGAGCTGATATATACCTGAAACGGAAAATATAGACTATGAGTGACGAAACACCCGAGGTGCCGGTCGGTTCGACCGGCTCCGAGCCCGTCCTTGAAGGCGCCATCCTCGACGGCGATGTACTGACCGACCGCGTCGAGCAGGTGGACCTGCAGACGGAGATGCAGCGCTCCTACCTCGACTACGCCATGGCCGTCATCGTGGGCCGCGCCCTGCCGGATGTCCGGGACGGCCTCAAGCCGGTCCACCGCCGCGTGCTTTACGCGATGTTCGACGGCGGCTACCGCCCCGACCGCTCCTTCAACAAGTGCGCCCGCGTGGTGGGCGAGGTCATGGGCCAGTACCACCCGCACGGCGACACAGCGATCTACGATGCCCTGGTCCGCCTGATCCAGGACTGGACCATGCGCTACCCGCTGGCGCTCGGCCAGGGAAACTTCGGTTCGCCCGGCAACGACGGGGCCGCGGCCCCGCGGTACACCGAAACGAAGATGGCGCCGCTCGCAATGGAGATGGTCCGGGACATCGACGAGGAAACTGTCGACTTCCAGGACAACTACGACGGCAAGAACCAGGAACCGACCATTCTGCCGGCCCGGTTCCCGAACCTGCTGGTCAACGGCTCCTCGGGCATCGCCGTCGGCATGGCCACCAATATCCCGCCGCACAACCTCCGGGAAGTCGCCGACGGCGTCCAGTGGTACCTCCAGAACCCGACGGCCAGCCGCGAAGAGCTGCTCGAAGAGCTCATCCTGCGCATCAAGGGACCGGACTTCCCGACCGGTGCCACGATCCTCGGGCACAAGGGCATCGAGGACGCCTACCGCACCGGCCGCGGCTCCATCACCATGCGCGCGGTGGTCAACGTCGAGGAGCTCCAGGGCCGCACGTGCCTGGTGGTCACCGAACTGCCGTACCAGGCCAACCCGGACAACCTGGCTATCAAGATCGCCGAGCTGGTCAGGGACGGCAAGATCTCCGGCATCGCCGACCTCCGCGATGAGACCTCCGGCCGCACCGGCCAGCGCCTGGTGATCGTGCTCAAGCGCGACGCCGTGGCCAAGGTGGTGCTCAACAACCTCTACAAGCACACCCAGCTCCAGGACAACTTCGCGGCAAACATGCTCGCGATCGTTGATGGCGTGCCTCGCACGCTCAGCCTTGATGCGTTCATCCGCCACTGGGTCACCCACCAGATGGACGTCATCGCCCGCCGCACGCGCTACCGCCTGCGCAAGGCCGAGGAAGAGGCGCACATCCTGCGCGCCCTGCTCAAGGCGCTGGACATGCTGGACGAGGTCATCGCCCTCATCCGCGCCTCCAACACCACTGAGGCCGCCCGCGACGGGCTCATGGAACTGCTGGACATCGACGAACTGCAGGCCCGGGCCATCCTGGACATGCAGCTGCGCCGGCTTGCGGCACTGGAACGCCAGAAGATCCAGGACCGCCATGCCGAACTCGAGGCCCTCATTGCCGAGTACAACTCGATCCTGGCCTCGGAAGAGCGCCAGCGCGAGATCATCAGCACCGAACTGGGCGAAATCGTAGCCAAGCACGGCGATGACCGCCGCACCAAGGTGCTCATGGGGTTCGATGGCGACATGTCCATGGAGGACCTGATCCCCGAAGAAGAAATGGTGGTCACCATTACCCGCGGCGGGTACGTCAAGCGCACCCGCAGCGACAACTACCGCTCCCAGCAGCGCGGCGGCAAGGGCATCAAGGGTGCCCAGTTGCGCGGGGACGACGTCGTGGAGCACTTCTTTGTCACCACCACTCACCACTGGCTGCTCTTCTTCACCAACTTGGGACGTGTCTACCGGGCCAAGGCCTACGAGCTCGCCGAGGCCGGACGCGATGCCAAGGGCCAGCACGTGGCCAACCTGCTGGCTTTCCAGCCGGATGAGCACATCGCCCAGGTTCTGGACCTGAAGGACTACCAGCACGCTCCGTACTTGGTGCTGGCCACCAAGCGCGGCCTGGTCAAGAAGACGCGGCTGGAGGACTACGACACCAACCGGTCCGCCGGCGTGATCGCCATCAACCTGCGAGACGGCGACGAGCTCGTCTCGGCCCAGCTGGTCTCCGAAACCGACGATCTCATGCTGGTCTCCCGCAAGGGCCAGTCCATCCGCTTCACCGCGACGGACGAGGCGCTGCGCCCGATGGGCCGCGCCACTTCCGGCGTTACCGGCATGAAGTTCCGTGAGGACGACGAACTGCTCGCAGCCGACGTCGTGAAGGACGGCTCGTTCGTGTTCATCGTGACCGAAGGCGGCTTCGCCAAGCGGACCGCGGTAGAGGAATACCGGCTCCAAGGCCGCGGCGGCCTCGGCATCAAGGTCGGCAAATACCAGGAGGAGCGCGGGCACCTTGTCGGCGCACTGATCGTCCAGGAAGAGGACGAGGTCCTGGTGGTCATGGAGGGCGGCAAAGTCGTCCGCTCCTCGGTCAGCGGTGTGCCGGCCAAGGGCCGGGACACGATGGGCGTGATCTTCGCCAAGCCGGACAAGAACGACCGCATCATCGCCGTTGCGCGCAACAGCGAACGCGGGCTGGAAGGCGAAGAACCAGCCGAAGGCGAATCTACCGGTGAAGATACCGGGGAAGAGGCCGGCGGCGACGCTCAAACTCGGGCTTCCTCGCCGGATGACGTAACGTTGGCTGAAGATGGCGGATTGCACGAGAGGTCCGCAGCGGCAGAATCAGTACCGGCCCCGGAGTCAGATGAGTCATCAGGCAATGCCGAGCTGGACGAAGACAACACCGGAGGTAACGAGTGAGTAATTCCGACTCATATCCCAAACCGAGCAGCGGCGTGCCGGGCGGAGTGCGGCAACCCACTGCCGCACCGCGCGTGGGCGCTCCCTCGCGTCCGCAGCAGCGCCCCGGTGTGTCCGGCGCGGCCACGGCTGCAGGCCAGCGTCCGCCGGCCCCCGGCCAGCGCCCCGCAGTGCCCGGCCAGCGCCCCACCGCGCCGGGACAGCGCCCCGCTCAGTCCGGGGGGCAGAACTCGGCCGGACTGATCAAGCCTGCCCCCAAGGCCAAGGTCCGCCGGGCCAGGCTGCTGATCAGCAAGGTGGACCCCTGGTCCGTGCTGAAAATGGCCTTCCTGCTCTCCGTAGCCCTGGGCATCGTCACGGTCGTGGCGGCAATCGTGCTCTGGACCGTCCTGGACCTGACCGGGATCTTCGACCAGGTGGACAGCCTGCTCGGGACCCTCGCGGGCTCCGAAGGCGGCGGCTTCGAACTGAAGAAGGTGGCATCCCTGGGGCAGGTGGCGTCGTTCGCCACCATCATCGCCGTGATCAACGTGGTGCTGCTGACGGCACTGTCCATGCTTTCCGCGGTGCTGTACAACATCGCGGCGACGCTCGTGGGCGGCATCGGCGTGACCCTCACGGACGACTAAACCCGTATTTTTCCGCGGAATCCTGCGGAAAAGTGCCTCGATTTGAGATCGGGCCGGGATGTGCTGTAAAGTCATATCTCGGCCCGATGAGGCATCGGGGCGTATAGCTCAGGCGGTTAGAGCGCTTCGCTGATAACGAAGAGGTCCCAGGTTCAAGTCCTGGTACGCCCACGGAACCTGTACTGGTTCTGATAGAGGTTAGTGAAGGTTCGTCGATGACTGAACCGGAACGGGGTGCGTGTGAAGAAGTTGCTGGTTATCGCAGCCACGGTCGCAGGCGTCTTCCTCTACCGGAAGGTGCAGGAATCCGAAGCCCGGAAAGTAGTCTGGAGCAACTCAACCGATACGGTTGATTAGCCCGGCCCCAGAAATGGAAGCTGAAATCAGCTCTCCGGAACTAGGGTATGATTGACGGGTTGCTTCTTATGGGGGCATGGCGCAATTGGTAGCGCACCTGCTTTGCAAGCAGGGGGTTCGGGGTTCGAGTCCCCGTGCCTCCACCATGAGAAGAGTCCCGGATCGCGGAAACGCGGCCCGGGACTCTTTGCATATCCGGGCAGAGGCGCCTGCCTGCAGACTCACTCCTTCGGCTTCGCGTAGTCCGACATCCCTTGCCAGTCGATGTACACATAGGGTTCGTCGCCGAGGACCCAAGCATCGTGACCCGGCGGGATGACCCCGAAGTCGCCGGGACCGAATTCGATTTCTTCGCCGTCGTCCATGACGACTTTTAGACGGCCCGAGACGGTGTAGCCCTTGTGGGCAACCATGCAACTGTCCGTTTGGGCGATCGGCTTGACGTGCTGAGACCACTTCCAGCCCGGCAGGAAGGTCGCTCGCGCCACCGGTCCGGCGTCGAGGTTGACGAGGTCCACCTGACCCATGCCTTCGGCAACGGGGCGTGTTTCTTCCGGCTGGTCCAGGCTCTTGCGGATCATTGACGCCATGATGGTCTCCTTCTTTGATGATGGTGAGACCGGACTGTGAGACCGCGATTTAAGACTGGCACCGCGGTATGTGCGGGTCAAGGAGTAGCGGACGGAAGGGCCCCGCCGTCGGTCCCACTAGTGTGGGAGCGTGAACTTTTTACTTGCCGCCGTCGGGGTGCTTGGTGTGGCTTCGTCCGGGCCGCTCATTGCCGCCACGCTGGGTGCCACCTCGGTCAGTGCCCTCGCCATCGCCTTCTGGCGCAACGCGATTGGGGCCGTCGTCATGGCTGGTCCAGTGTTGGTCCGCAGCCCGCGCCAGTTCGGCAGAGTGACCGGAATCGAGTTCCGCTGGTCGCTCGCCGCGGCGGTGGCCCTGGCGCTGCATTTTGCTTGCTTCATCACCTCCCTGCAGCTGACATCGGTTGCAGCGGCGACGGCGCTGGTGTGCCTGCAATCGGGCTGGATCGCAGTTTTCCAGATGTTCCGGGGCGTTCGGCACCCGTGGCCGGTCCTGGTGGGGCTGGGGATCGCGTTCGCCGGTGTCGTGACGATTACCGGCTTCGACATGGGCACCTCTCCGCAGGCGCTCCTGGGCGATCTCCTGGCGGTGGCCGGCGGGGCCCTGGCGGGCATGTACACGCTTGCCGGAGGCAAAGCCCGGCAGACCATGGGAACCGGCATCTATACGACGCTCTGCTATGGCATGTGCGCCGCGATTGTGGCGGGGATGGCCTTGTTGGCGGGACAGCCGCTGGCAGGGTTCGAGGCGGCTGGCTGGCTGGGGATCCTTGCCGTCACGGTGTGCGCCCAGCTCGTGGGGCACACGGCGTTCAACCACCTGCTGGCGACGATGAGCCCGCTGCTCGTATCGATGATCATCCTGCTGGAAATTCCGGGTGCGGCGCTCTTGGCTGCCGCGTTCCTTGGCGAGACGCTGCCGGCCGGGACCTATGCCGGACTGGCGATGATCCTGGTGGGGCTCGCCGTCGTCGTTCTGGGGCAGCGCAGGTCACGGCTTGCCCGGGGCGGCGCGGTGGTACCACGCGCGGAGGGACCAGGCACTGAACGGCTGGCGGAGCTCGGCACGGACTAGACCGCGGCTCTTGCTGGCGGCTGTTGGCAGCGCCTATTGGCCGCCGCGGCGGGCGGGCTGCGCGGTGTTGACCGTGTGAATGGCGCGGAGCAGCTTTGCCGGGAAGTAGACCGAGAAGAACACCACCATGGGCGCCTTCAGGGCCATCTTCTTGACGTTGTGGGCCTTGTAGGTGCGGTCAAAGCGCGTCACGTAGTAGCGGTAGTCGCGGGGCGAATCCTCGAGCCGCCGGGCGGACATGCCCGAGATCATCTGCGGCCAGTACTGGATCCGGAGATCGTGGTCCGCCAGGTGCAGCGAGAGGTCAATGTCCTCGTGCATTTCGTCCCGTTCATCCCGGCAGGTTTCGGCCCGGATGGTTTCCCAGGCCGAACGGCGGAGGGCCATGTTGGAGCCGAAGAGGAAGTGATACTGGTGCTTGGCAAGCTTGAGCATCAGTTGGCGCATTTTGTCGTCGGCCTTGAGCCCGAAGCGGCGCATCGGCATGTCGTAGTAGACCACCGGACCCGTTGCGGCGTGCACCGAGTCGTCCCTGAAGGCTTTCTGGACCTGCTCCACCCAGTCAGGCTCCAGCACGGAGTCGGCGTCGATCCTGCCGAGGATGTCGCCTGTAGCGTGGTCCAGACCGAAGTTACGCGTGGGGATGAGTCCCTGAGCGCTGTGCTGGCTGAGCAGGATGATGGGACTCTCCGGATACTCGAGCTGCATCTGGCGCACGATGTCCGCCGTGCGGTCCTTGGACAGATTGTCCACCACAATGATTTCGTGGGCCGGCACCGACTGGTAGACCGCGGCAATCAGACACTGCCGGATGACGCTTTCCTCGTTGTACGCCGGGATCACGATCGACACAGACGGCGGCGGAGCGGTAATCAGGTCGTCCTGGGGTGATCTATGGGGTGACATCACCACAAATTTAGCATCTAGCCTGCAGGCTGAAGCCGGGCCGCGGCGCGCACCGGCGCAGGACCGGGCGAAATAAAGGGAGGGATCCCGCCCCATGGCGGAATCCCTCCCTCGGAGAGTTGCGGAATACCTGCCGGACGCCGGGCGGAGCCCGGCGACGGCTCGGCTCGGCCGGTGCTACTGGCCCGGCTTGTTCGAGCCGTTGTTCAGGTTGGACGCGATGTTGCGTACGGCGGTCTTGGCATCGGTGGCAACCTTGGCTGCAGCCGTCGCGGTGTCGTCGGCAACGTCCTTGGCCGCCTCCGCTGCGTCGTCGGCCGCTGCCGCTGTCGCGTCGGATGCCTCCGCGGAGGCATCAGCCGCGGCGTCGGCTGCCGCAACTGTGGCGGCGCCGGCCTTGTCGGCAGCGTCTTTGAGCGTCTCGTTGACGCTGCTGGCCGCGACAGGGGCCGGCGTTACCGGCGTCGGCACCTTCCAGGGGTCCTCCACCGGCTTGGAAGCCTTCCAGGCGGCAACACCGGCAGCAGCTGCGGCAGCGATGATGCCGAAGATCAGCAGCCCGCGGTGCTTGTGCTTGGGCTTCTGCGGCTTGGCGAGCTTCGCGCTGGCGGTCTTACCGGCCTCGGCGGCGGCGGCCTTGATGTTCTTTCCGGCAGCCTTGGCCTGCTTTTTGGTGACCTGGGCCTGTTCCTGGACGCTGCGGACCACGCCGGAGTCAACAAGCTTCTGCGCCACGGCGTCCACATGGGCCGGAGCGTTCTCCAGCGTGCGGTGGACGGCCTCGGAAGCGTGCCCGAGCTGGTCGGAAAGCTTGGGCAGGTACTCGACCACCACCCGGTCGCGTGCGCTGGCGATCACGGGGGACGCCTTGTCCACGGCTTCGTGCAGGCGCGGAGTCGCGCCCTCGGCGGCTTCGGTGATCTTCGGCGCAAGGTGGGCCAGACTGTCCTGAAGGCGGGGGGTGACGGTGGCAACGCTGCCGGCCAGATTGTGGGCTGCCGACTTGAGCCCTTCCTGAATCTTGGGGGATGCGGTGTCCAGTCCATGCTGCAACCGGGGAACAGCCCAATTCACGGCCGCTTCAACCCGCGGTGCCGCCCAATCCTTGGCGTTGTCTACTCCGGTGCTGACTGACTGCTCAAGGTCACGGGCAATACGATCCGATTTCTTCACAACTACCTCCCGATTAATGTGACGGTTCTGCTGTTAGCCTACGTGTCTAGGAACGCACCGGCTATTCTTCAGACTGATTTCCAGTGGATTTCACCCAGCGCGGAACTGACTGCCCGGCCCTATGTGCATGGACCCGTCATGGAAGAATGGGCCCTATGACTGCCAACGCAACCGCAAAAGCCACTATCCACACGAGCCTCGGCGACATCGTCGTCAACCTCTTTGGCAACCACGCGCCGAAGACCGTCGACAACTTCGTCGGACTGGCCACCGGTGAGAAGGCCTGGACCCACCCGGAAACGGGCGAGGACAAGACGGGCACGCCGCTCTACAACGGCACTATCTTCCACCGCATCATCAAGGACTTCATGATCCAGGCCGGCGATCCGCTGGGCCGCGGCACGGGCGGACCGGGCTACAAGTTCGACGACGAAATCCACCCGGAACTGACGTTCAACGAGCCGTACAAGCTGGCCATGGCCAACGCCGGCATCCAGATGGGCCGCGGCACCAACGGTTCGCAGTTCTTCATCACCACCATCCCCACGGGCTGGTTGCAGGGCAAGCACAGCATCTTCGGCGAGGTCGCCGATGAAGAATCCAAGAAGGTCGTTGACGCGATCGAGGGCGTCCGCACCGGAATGGGCGACCGCCCCGTCGAGGACGTCACCATCAACAGCATTGATATCGAGAAGCTCTAACCCCACACCATGAGCTACGGAGTTCCGGCGGCAGAGCCGTCCGCGGAGATCCCGGTGTGCCCCAGGCACCCGGACCGGCCCGCCTATGTGCGCTGCCAGCGATGCGGGCGCCCTGCGTGCCCCGATTGCCAGCGGGCGGCCGCCGTCGGATTCCAATGCGTTGACTGCGTCAACGAAACCAAACGCGCGACGCCGACCGTCAGGACTGTCTACGGCGGCGCCGTGACCATCGGCAAACCGGTAGTCACTTTCGTGATCATCGGCCTGTGCGCCCTTGTTTATGCCCTGCAGTGGCTCGTCCCCAACGACGGGATCTACCAGCAGCTGGCCTACGCCCCCGCCTTCACTGACAGCGAGCCATGGCGGATGCTCACGTCGGCATTCCTGCACTCCCAGGGATTCCTGCTCCACATCGTCCTGAACATGTACACGCTGTGGATTTTCGGCCAGATCCTTGAACCGCTGCTGGGCCATGTGCGCTTCCTGGCGATCTATCTGCTCTCCGCCGTCGGCGGCTCGGCCGGCTTCCTCCTGCTGACCCCGGTCTATCCCGTGAACGGCCCCGTTGGCCTCGTGGGAGCCTCCGGCGCCATCTTCGGCCTGTTCGGCGCCCTGTTGGTGGTCCAGCGGCAACGCGGCGGCGATATCCGCCAACTCCTGGTCCTGATCGCCATCAACGGCGTCATCGGATTCATGGTCCCCCAGATCGCGTGGCAGGCCCATCTTGGCGGCCTCGTCACCGGCGCCCTGAGCGCCGTCGTCATTGCCTACACTCCCCGCGGACCCCGGCAGACGCTGATCCAGGTGATCGGCCTCGCCGGCGTCCTGGCCCTGGTGATCGTCGTTTCAGCCGTCCGGATGGCCGGCGCCGCTTAAGTCAGGCCCGCCTCCGCCACCTTTGCGGTATGCCCCGGCGGCGCCCTTTGCCGCCGATCGCGCCTGCGCCCTGCCGTACTCGTGCCCATCCATCCGGGCGCAGTTCCGGGCAGTTTAGTCCGGGGGCACTTCGACGTGAACATGCCGCTCCCAGGCCGTCTATCGCCGTCTCCGGCCCGCAAAGCCGCCCCCGACGGCGTGCCTCACCGGCCCTGCCGGCACGTCTCGGACAGGCTGTCTACACCCACCCGCCTGCCCCCGTCCGCACCCCCGGGGGAAGCCCGTCCGCTCTGCGGCGATTTCCGCTGCCGCGGGTGGAAGTTTTCCACAGGGGTTATCCACATTGTTAATAACTTACATGCGTGTAGTTCGTGCCGGGTTTCCCGATCTGACGGCCACAGCTGGCGAATTTCAGGGAGCGTGGTGAAACAGTCCGATGGATCTCCACACCTGTGGATAACTTCTGTGGGTTGCCCTGTGAGTAAGTGGACAACTCTCTGTGTTCGCCAGGTTCGCTGCATCGCCCTGCAGCAACGCGGCTCCAGGAACCGCAGATGCGCTGCCGGCGTCCCGTGTCGCTGGATCGTACGTCAACATCGTCGCCATGTGCAGCGGTCACGTCGTGTGATCCGGCCGCGCTTCAAGCCGCACGGCACGCGCCGCCGGCCGACCCGAGGTCTTTCAACAGGGTTATTCACAGTGTTAATAACTTGATGCCCTTAGCAGGCACGCGAAGAAATCCGGCTCATGGCCCACCAGCAAGGCATGCCGGATCCCCGAGCCGGCGGTTATCCCCAACTGTGGATAACTTGTGGGTAGAACACTGTTACTAAGTGGATAACTTATTCGTCGCAGTCCGTCGGCCGGAACAGTCGCTTCTGGGGTGGCCCGGCATGGCTGCGGAGGGCCTGACGGACCGGTCGGCCGATCCACGACACTTTTCCACAGGGAATCCACACTGTTAATAACTTACAGCTTTGTAATTCATGGCCCGGGGGAGATCCCGCCGTCTCCGGGGCGGCCAGATGCGGCCTTTTAACCGGGCTGGAAGGCGCAAATGAACGGAAACTTATGAACAATGTGGATAAGTTTCCCCAGACTTTTGCACACCTGTGGATAAAGCCGGCTCACGCATCCGGCGCTGCGCGGCACCGCGTCAGGCTGCCCTGCAGGACCGCGGCATCAGTGCGGCCAGACGCCCGACGTTCCGCGCCGGTGGCTGTCCAGCAGATGGGTATCCACCATGCCGATGGCTTCCATGAGCGCAAACATGGTGGTGGGTCCGACGAACGCAAAGCCCTTCTTGCGCAGCGCCTTGGACAGCGCCACGGACTCGGCCGAGGTCGTGGGGACCTGATCCAGCGAATGGGGCCGGGGCGTGGTTGAGGGCTGAAACGCCCAGACGAAGTCGACCAGGCCGCCGTCGTCCCGCAAAGCCAGAGTGGCCCTGGCGTTGGTGATCGTTGCCTGGATCTTGAGCCTGTTCCGGACAATGCCGGTATCAAGCATGAGCCGTTCCACATCGGCGTCGGTGAAGGACGCAACCGTCTCCGGGTGGAAGTCCTTGAATGCCGCACGGAAAGCGGGCCGCTTCCGCAGGATCGTCGCCCAGGACAACCCGGCCTGGAACCCCTCGAGGCAGATTCGTTCGTAGAGACCCCGCTCATCCCGGACGGGCATTCCCCACTCGGTGTCGTAGTACTCACGCAGCATGGGATCCACGGCTGCCCACACAGGCCGCGCCAGCCCGTCGTCGCCAATAATTGAGCCGCTTACTGCCGGGGTCATCTGGAATCCTTCTCTGGGTTAATGCCGCTCCCAGCATTATCGGTCAAAAGGACACGGCCGCCTGAAGCCTGGGCAGCCGGGCGCTCGAGCGCCCGGCTTAACGGTGATGGGCCGGCACACAGTGTGTACCGGCCCATCAGGGGAAATGCTCCGCGGAGGCGTGGTTCAGGAACGCCAGCGGGTGGTCATCAGGAAGCCGATGATCGCGATTCCGAACCCGACGACGATGTTCCACGAAGCCCAGGCCTGCACCGGGAAGGCGCCTTGAGTGATGTAGAACGTGATGATCCACAGCAGACCTACGATCATCAGGCCAAACATGACGGGCTTGAACCAGACCGGATTGGGCTTGTAGGCCGCAGCAGAAGTCTGCGGGGCCACACTGGCAGTCCTCTTACGCGGCTTCGAGACGGGCACTGATCCTCCTTGGCGGGCCGGAACAAGAGCGGCTTGGTATCGTGCAGGAGGTAAGCCCCCGGCGGCCAGCGTGCTCTTGGTCAAGTTTGAATTCTTGTTCGCAGTCAATTCTAGCTGTAGTTCAGGCCACACCGTTGACCCCCTATCGCCCACGAGGAGAACCCGCAGTGCTGCAGTTGGAGCAGGGTTACGGCCGGAACGGCCGCCGGCGGGGACTGTTCCGGCGCGGCGTCCGGATCGCCGGTGAACTGCTCATGACGGTCGGCGTCATTCGCCTGCTCTTCGTGGCGTGGCAGTTGTGGTGGACGAATGTGGCCTCCGACGCCCGGCAGCGCGACGTCGTTGACGTCGTTAGGGAACCACTCCGGCACTGCCGGCACCCTTGGCATCGGGCACTGTCAGGGCACGGCGATGCCGGGCGCGGCGGGAAACTTCGCGGTTGCCGGCCACCGGCAGACTCACGGCGCGGTCCTGGAGAACATTGATGCCCTGGTGCCCGGGGACCGAATCTACGTCCAGACCCGCGAGGGCTACTATGTCTACGTGTTCCGGAACAGCCAGATAGTCCTGCCCTCGCGGACGGATGTACTGCTGCCGGTGCCGACGCAGCCGGGCGCAGTAGCCACGGAGCGCCACCTGACCATGACGAGCTGCAATCCGCGGTTTGGCTCGCAGGAACGCTTTGTCGCCTACGCACTGCTTCAGCGGTGGCAACCTTTGCCGGCGGGTCCGCCGGCCGAAATCGCTCCCCAGGCGGCCCGCGCGGCCGGGGAAGGCTGAGACATGTACAGCTGGCTATTCCGCCACCTTCCAGGGCCCCTGTGGCTCAGGATTGTGACGGCGCTGGTGCTGGCGGCCGGAGCACTGGTATTGATGGTTCAGTTCCTTTTTCCCTGGCTGGCGCAATTCACCCAGTTAACAGATTCAACGATTGGTTCAGCAAGGCACCCATGAGCACAACCAAAATCTTGGTCGTAGACAACTACGACAGCTTTGTCTACACCCTGGTGGGCTACCTCCAGGAGCTCGGCGCGGAGACCACCGTGGTCCGCAACGACGACGTCACGCTCGCCGAGGCGATTGAAATGGCCGAGGCACGCGACGGCGTGCTCATCTCCCCCGGTCCGGGGAATCCGGCCGAGGCCGGCATCTGTATTGAGCTGATTAAATGGTGCGGCCGCCACGCAAAGCCCATGCTGGGCGTGTGCCTGGGCCATCAGGCGCTGGCGGAGGCCTACGGGGGAACCGTGACGCACGCGCCCGAACTGATGCACGGCAAGACGTCCCTGGTCGAACACCACGGAACCAGTGTGTTTGCCGGGCTCCAGTCGCCCCTCACGGCCACCCGCTACCATTCACTGGCCGCTGTCCGCGAGAGCATCCCGGAGGTCCTGGAGATTACCGCGGAAACGGCCACGGGTGTTGTGATGGGTCTGCAGCATCGCACCGCCCCGCTGTGCGGTGTCCAGTTCCACCCGGAATCCGTCCTGACCGAAGGCGGCTACCAGATGCTCGGCAACTGGCTCGAGTCGCTAGGCATGGCTGGCGCCGCCGAACGGGCAGCGGACCTGAGCCCGCTCATCAAGCACTGACCGGTCGGGGACAACCTAGGCAGGGAACAGCCCGGATCAGGGGAACAACCCGTTCAGGACGGCGTCCTCCTTGGACGCGGTCTTGGTGGGAGTCGGCGTGGGCGTCGGTGTGGGCGTCGGAACCGGAGCGGGCGCCTTCGCCACAGTCACCGTGATGGTCTTGCCCTGTTCCACGAGCGAATCCGCGGCATCGGCCTGCCCTGTCACCTTGCCCGGAGCCACCTGGGAATTCTCCACTTCGGTGGCATTGAGCTTCAAGCCCTGGGCCGTCAGGGCCGCCTCCGCGTCCGCCAGGGGCAGCCCGATCAGCTGCGGCACGGCAACCTTCCCGGTCGAGACGACGATTTCGACGGCGTCCCCCACGGCCACCACCTGGCCCGGAGCCGGGTTGGTCGTGATGACGATGCCGGCCGGGACCGTGGGGTTGTTGGATGTCTTGGTGGTGAGGGAACCGGTCAGCCCCTCTTGGTGCAGGAGGTCGCGGGCCGCCGCCTCCGTCCGGCCGGGCAGGTCCGTAGGGATGGCGATAGTGCTGGGGCCTTCGGAGATGTTCAGGATGATGTCTGAGTTGGCTTCCAGGGAACTTCCCGAGGACGGCACCGTGCCAATGGCAGTGCCCTTCGGAATCGTGTCGTGCTGCAGCCGTTTGAGTTGCGGCTTGAATCCGGCGTTATAGAGCCTCTGCAGAGCCTCTGATTCCGTCAAGGACGTCACGGTGGGTATCAGGACCTTGGTCGCCTGCGGCGGGCTTTGGTTCATGAGGTTGTACAGCCACAGGCCGCCCCCGGCCAGCACCAGCATCGTGAGGACCACCAGGGTAGCGATCCAAGTGCGGCGGCGGGATTTCTGCCCCGGCGTGCGTTCGCGTTCGACCGGCAGCGCCAGGGGCAGGCTACCGGTGTCTGCGGTGCCGTACAGTTCGGTGCCGGCAGGCTGCAGCACGTGATCGTCAAGGGGCGCTTCCTCGGCGGGCCGCAGCCGGCCGCCGGGGGACTCGTCCAGGAACTTGGCCCCGGTCAGCGAGAAGGCTGCCGTGGGCGCCAGCGGGTCTTGACGGGAAACGGCGTTGGTGGGGTCGGTTGGGGCCTCACTGGCCGCCGGCGCGGTCACCGGTACACCGTTGCGCGCGGCCCGCAGCGCCCGGCGGAACGCAGCCGCGTCCTGGAAACGGTCCGCGCGGTTCTTCTGCAGCGCCTTCATCAGCACGCTGTCCAGCGCCTCGGAGACCTCAGGGTTGAGGCTGCTGGCCGGCTCAGGAATTTCACGGACATGCTGGTACGCCACAGAGACCGGGCTGTCCCCGATGAACGGCGGCCGGCCGGTCAGCATTTCATACAGGAGGCACCCGGCGGAGTAGAGATCGCTCCGTGCGTCGACCGTTTCACCGCGGGCCTGCTCGGGGGACAGGTACTGGGCCGTGCCCACCACGGCCTGCGTCTGCGTCATGGTGGCCGAGGAGTCCGCAATGGCGCGGGCGATCCCGAAGTCCATGACCTTCACGCCGTTCGATTCCGGGCAGAACATCACGTTGGCGGGTTTGATGTCGCGGTGCACGATTCCGGCCTTGTGGCTGTAATCGAGGGCGGACAGCACACCCAGGGTGAAGTCGATGGCCTGATCGATGGTGACTTCCTTGGCCCGGACCAGGTCACGGATGGTTTTGCCGGAGACAAATTCCATCACGATGTAGGGCACCCGGAGGTTGTCTTCGCGGTCACCGGGGACAGCATGGTCCCCGGTGTCGAAGACAGCCACGATCGAGGGATGGTTGAGCGCGGCGACGGCCTGGGCTTCGCGTTTGAACCGGGCCTGGAATTGGGGATCCCGGGCCAGGTCCGGGCGCAGCAGTTTGACGGCGACAGTGCGTCCCAGCCGGGTATCGAGACCGCGGAACACGTCCGCCATGCCGCCGCGGCCGATCAGCTCACCCAGCTCATAGCGTCCGCTGAGGACGCGCTGCGTGTTCACAGGGCGATCCTCCCTGTGCGACGGTGTGCGGGGTGTGTTGTTCATGATTTCTTAGGGTGCGGACTTGGTAGGTGAAGGCGTTGTGGCCGAGGACTTGGCGAGGTGGTAGGTCACGACGCTCCCGGAGGGCACCTTGCTCCCGGACGCGGGTTCTGAGCTCACAAAGGTTCCTGGGTCTTCCTTCTTGTTCGTGGGGCTGACGTCGGCTCCCTTGGCCCAGCGCAGTCCGGCGTTCTGGATGGCCTGCTGGACTTCGGCCTCGCTGGCGCCTGCCGGAATGGACGGGACGGCGACCATTTCCGGACCCTTGGAGTAGCTCACGGTGATGGTGGTCCCGGGCTGGACCGGACCGGAGGGGTCAATATTGGTGACGGTACCCGGTGTCGCGTCGTTGAAGACCTCGGCGCCGGTGACCTGGAGCCCCTTGCCGACCAGCTCGTTGCGGACGTCGGCGTAGGGGCGCCCCAGGTAGGCGTCCGGGATCAGGTTGATGGCTGCCGGGGTGGACTCGGTGGGCGTCGCGGAAGTGGCAGTGGGGGTGGGGGTATCGGAGGGCGACGCGGACGACGGCGAGGGGCTGGCGCTGCTCGGCTTCACGCTGCTGGACGTGGGGGCACTTGTGACCGGCGCCTGTGAGGGGAAGAGGTTACCGGCCTGGCTGATGACCACACCGGCCAGGGCGAAAACCACCAGCAGGATCAGGGCAATCAGCGGCCAGGTCCACGGGCTGCGCTTGCGGCGCTGCGGTTCCTCGGCGTGTTCGTCTTCCTCCTCGTACTCTGCCTCGTCCTGCACCCAGTTGCGCTCGGCGGCCAGGGCGTCGGCGCGGTTGAGCGCATTGCGTGCCCCGTAGCCGCTGGCTGCTGCCGCGCCGGCCGCAAGGCCTGCCGCCGCGCCGGCACCGGCGGCGCCGACGACGGGCAGTGCGGAGGTTGCCGACGTCGACTTGTCCTCCGCGGCGCTGGAGGCAATGACGCTGGTGGCTGCCGTGGGGAGATCGACCGGGGCCGTGATGGGCCCGGTCGCCGCGTCGAAGAGGAGCATGCCCGGAACAGCTGCGTGGGCCGCCGCGATGTCACCGTTGCGGATGGCCTCGGCCGCCTCGGACAGCTTGATGGCGTCAGCAGGGCGGTTCTTCGGATCCTTGGCCAGCATGGACATTAGGAGCGCCCGGACGGGCCGGGGCAGTGTCTCCGGCAGCGGCGGCGGCGCATCATTGACCTGGGCCAGTGCGATGGCGATCTGGGACTCCCCGGAGAACGGCCGGTGGCCCGTGAGGCACTCGTAGCCGATCACGCCGAGGGAGTAGATGTCCGAAGCTCCCGTGGCCGTCTGCCCCGTGGCCTGTTCCGGTGCCAGGTACTGGGCGGTGCCCATCACCTGACCGGTCTGGGTCAGCGGAACCTGGTCGGCCAGGCGGGCGATGCCGAAGTCGGTGACCTTGACGCGGCCGTCCGGGGTGATGAGCAGGTTTCCCGGCTTGATGTCGCGGTGCACGAGGCCCTGCGCATGGGCGACGGCGAGGGCACGCGCCGTCTGCGCCATCATCGAGAGGGTCCGGTCCGGGGAGAGGACCTGCTCGTGCTCGATGATGCTGCTCAACGGCTGGCCCGGGACCAGTTCCATGACGAGGTAGGCCGAGCCCTCTTCCTCGCCGTAATCGAAGACGTTGGCGATGCCCACGTGGTTCAGGAGCGCGGTATGGCGCGCCTCGGCGCGGAACCGCTGCAGGAACCCGGGATCACCCGTGTATTCCTCCTTGAGCACCTTGATGGCGACAATGCGGCCAAGGATCAGGTCTTTGGCTTTCCAGACTTCTCCCATGCCGCCGATCGCAATGCGTGTGGTCAGCTGGAATCTGCCGCCGAGGGTGATTCCTGAAGTAGGCCTCACTTATTCAACACCGCCTCAAAAATCTTCTTCGCGTTCGGACTGGTTAGGTTTGCGCCGGTGGTGATGTCTACGCCTTCCATGACGATGGTGACAGCCACCTGCGGGTCATTCGCCGGGGCAAACCCGGTGAACCATGAGTTGTTCAGGCCGTTGCCGAGTTCCGCGGTTCCGGTCTTGCCGGCCACCTGGACGCCGGGCACGGCTGCCCGCTTGGCGATGCCGTCGTCAACGACGCTGACCATCCACTCGTTGATCTGCCGCGCGATCTCCGGCGTGGTGGAGGTGCGCAGGGCCTGCGGTTTCGGCTCGCTGATAGTCCGCAGGTCCGGGGCGCGCACGGCCTTGATCAGGTTCGGCTGCATCTGCACGCCGTCGTTGGCGATCGCGGCCGTCATCGTGTTGATCTGGAGCGGGGTGGCCCGGACGTCCCGCTGGCCGATCGAGGACTGCGCCAGTCCTGCGTCGTCCAGCGGATCGCTCGGGAAAAAGCTCGGCGCCGAGTCCAGCTTCAACTGGTCGCCGAAGTCCTGCCCGAAGCCGAACTTTGACGCCTGGTCCCCGATGGCCTGCTGGCCCAGGTCCAGGGCGATGCTGGCGAACGGCGTGTTGCAGGACTGCTGCAGGGCAAACGCGAACGACGCGGTGCTGCGGGTGTAGCAGTTGCCTCCCGCATAGTTGGGGAGTTTGTATTCGATGCCCGGGAACGACATCTCCGCCGGGTTGGGCAGGACACTGTCCTTGTTGTACTTGCCCGACTTCAGCGCCGCAGCGGTGTCGATGAGCTTGAACACCGATCCGGGAGCCAGCAATGCCCCGGTGGGGCCGCTGACGTTCTGGTTGAGGTTGATCCCGGGGATCTGGTTCAGCTCGTTGTAGTTGGACTGCTCGGCCACCGGATCCTGCGTAGCAATCAGGTTGGGGTCATAAGAGGGCTTGGAGACCATGGCCAGGATCGCGCCGGTCTTCGGGTTGGTGACCACTATGGAACCGCGCTGGCCGTCCGGGATGAGGTCGTAGGCAAGCTTCTGGATCTTGGGGTCCAGTGTCAGCTCGACGGACGCGCCCTTGGGCTGGTTGCCGAGGAACAGCTGGCCGACCCGGTCGAGGAACTGCTGGTCCGAGCTGCCGGCCAGCACGTCGTTCATCGACTTCTCAAGGCCGGTGAGGCCGTAGTTCTTGGAGAAGTATCCGGTGACTCCCGCGTAGAGCTCGGGCTGGGAATAGGTCCGCTGGAATTTGCAGCTCTCCGTGGCAGGCACGGACTCGGCCACCGGGGTGCCGCCGACAATGATGGCGCCGCGGTCGTTGCAGTAGTTCTGCAGGATGGCCCGCCTGTTCCAGGCGTTGGCCTGGAGCTCGTCCGCGCCAACCACCTGCACGTAGCTGAGCGCGCCGAAGATCAGCACGAACATCGCGATGGCGGCGATCCATGAATTGCGGATGGCCTGGTTCATAGCTGTTTCACCGCCTCGGTGGGTGCGAAGGGACTGGCTTGGGGAGCGGGAGCGCTGGAAGGCGCCGCGGGCAGGTTCTTTCCGGCGCCTGGTTCCTGGCCGGGTGGCAGCGGCGTCGTATCAACCGGCCGGCGCGCGGTGTGCGAGATCATTAGCAGCAGGCCCACGATGATCCAGTTCGCCAGGAGGGAGGATCCGCCGGCGGCGAGGAACGGCGTCGTGAGCCCGGTCAGAGGGATCAGGCGCGTGACGCCGCCGATCACCACAAAGCACTGCAGCGCGATCGCGAAGGAAAGTCCAGTGGCCAGCAGCTTGCCGAAGGCGTCGCGCGTGCCCAGCGCGGCGCGGAAGCCCCGGGTGAACAGCAGCAGGTACATCAGGACGATCGCGAAGACACCGATCAGCCCGAGTTCCTCGCCGAATGAAGCGATGATCATGTCGCTGTTGGCAAACGGGACGAGGTTGGGGCGGCCCTGGCCGAGGCCGGTGCCGACCAGCCCGCCGTTGGCCATGCCAAACAGGCCTTCGACGATTTGGAGGCTGCCGCCGAACTCCCGGCCGTAGACCTCAGGGGTAAAGGCATTAATCCAGCCGTCGATCCGCAGGGCGACGTGGGAGAACGCCTTGGCTGCCACGAAGCCGCCTATCACCATCAGGACCAGGCCGATGATGACCCAGCTGATGCGGCTCGTCGCGACGTAGATCATGACGAGGAACAGACCGAAGAACAGGATCGAGGTGCCGAGGTCGCGCTGGAAGACGAGCACACCGATGCTTACGAGCCAGGCGGTGATCATCGGTCCCATGTCTTTGAACCGCGGGAACTGCACCGGGCCGATCTTGCGGCCGGCCAGCAGAATCAGGTCCCGGTTCGAGGACAGATACCCAGCAAAGAATATGGCGAGCGTGATCTTGGCGATTTCACCCGGTTGGAAGGTCATGGAACCGATCTTGATCCAGACGCTCGCGCCCAGGACTTCTCCGGCCGAGATGCCCGGAACCAGCGGCAGGATGAGCAGCACCGCACTGACGGCCAGCGAAATATAGGTGAAGCGGCGCAGTATCCGGTGGTCCTTGAGGAACCAAATGACCGCGATGGCGACCGCCATGGCCACCAGGGTCCAGCGGAGCTGGTTGTTGCCGGTGTCTTCTCCCACCCTGTCCAGCCGGTGGATCATGGCAAGTCCCAGTCCGTTGAGGGCGACCACCAGCGGAAGTATTACCGGATCGGCATATTTCGCGCGGATCCGCAGCACCACATGGAAGGCGAGTGCGGCTGCTGCCAGGAGGCCGGACTGGAACCAGAAGTCAGTGTCGAACGCTTTTTGCCGGTCCACGCCCACGAGGGCCTGGGCGCCGATTCCGACGGCGAGGGCCAGGACCAGCAGGACAAGCTCCACGTTCCGTCGTGGCTTGGGCACGGAGTCGATGGGTGTCATTTGGCCCCCTCGCAGTTCGTTGTCGGGGCGGGGGACGCCGAAGGCTTGGCCGCTCCCGGCGCAGCCGTCGCGCCGGGTTTCGCGGTGGCGCCCGGCGAGGCTGTGGCGCCGGGGGTGGGACTGGCGCCGGCCGTGGCGGAGGGGGAAGGCGTGAGGCACTCATCGGCCGGGGCTGTGGTGCCGGTGCGCTCAAGGTTCTTGACGATCCGCTGTGCGTCGTAGAGATCGCGGGCAGGCACGGTCTGGCGGACCCGCTGCTGCGAGAATTCCGGAAGGTCGGACATCTTAATGTCGGTCACCGCTTCGAGAGTGGAAAGCTGGATGGGTCCCAGACGCTGGGAGACCCCGTTGAAGATGGCCACATGCTGATCGTGCTCGCCGATGTAGTACCGCGTCTGGGTCCAGGCGTAGCCAAGCCAGAGCCCGATTGCCAGCAGCGCGACGATGGCGGCGGCAACGGACATCGTGAGCCAGCGGCGCGGCCGCCCGGCGGCCTTGAATTCTTCGGTGTCCTCGCGGGTCTGTTCCGACTTGTGCGTGAGCACCGTGGCCGCGCGCCGGGCCACGGTGCGTCCGGCGATGGACGGAATGGACCCTGATTCCGCCGCTGCGGCGGCGGCTCCAACAAGTTCGTGCGGACGGGTGGAGAGCTCGTCGCGCAGGACTTCGGCCGAGAGATGTTCGCCCAGATGCGGGTCCGTGGTGGTCTCGGGTTCTTTGTTGCCGGCCGTCTTGTCCGCTTCCTTGCCGTCGGACCCGGTGGCGGGGGCTTGGTTGCCTGTCGCGGCCGGGGACCCGCCCGCGGGTCCAGCGGCGCCGGCGTCGTTCTTCTTCCCGGGCTCGCCGGGGGACTTCGCTGCACCGACGGCACTGCCGGCCTGCGCTCCGGGCAACGCGGCGGCTGAAGTCCCGGCGCCGGGGGCGGCCGGCGCGGGGACGACGTCGACGGCGGCCGTCCGGACGTCGTCGGGCGTCTGGTCGCCGATGTCCAGCACCACAACGGTCACGTTGTCCGGGGCGCCGGCTTCCAGGGTCAGTTCAATGAGCAGGTCGGCGCATTCGTTGAGGTCTTTGGTTTCCCGAACCGTGCGTTCCACGACATGGCCCGCCACGTAGTTCAGACCGTCCGAGCACAGCAGCCAGCGTTCCCCGGGCTGGACGGCGAGGGTATCGAGGTCCAGCTCAGGGCTGGCATCGACGTCGCCCAAGACACGCATGAGGACGTTTTTGTGCGGGTGTGTTTCGGCTTCTTCGGGCCGCAGGCGGCCTTCGTCGATGAGCCGCTGGACAAAGGTGTGGTCGATGCTGACCTGTTCCCACTCGCCGTTGCGCAGCCGGTAGGCCCGGGAGTCTCCGATGTGGGCGAAATGAAGCTTGCCCTCGGCGAGCAACAGAGCCGTGACTGTGGTGCCCATCCCGGCGAGCTTCGGATTGATATGGACCAGTTCGGACAGCAGGGAGTTAGCCGTCTGGATTTCGTCGGCCAGTACGGTGCCAGCGTCGCCGTCGTAGTCATCATGATCCAGGTGGATCATGTCAAGGACGGTCGCTGCCGAGGCGACGTCGCCGCCGGCGTGGCCGCCCATGCCGTCGGCGACGACGGCGAGGTGCCGTCCCGCGTAGGCAGAGTCGTCGTTCTTGGCGCGCACGCGGCCAACGTCCGAACGCGCGGCGTAGCGCATGATGAGGGGCCGCTTCGGGGCAGTTGTTTTGCCTTCGGCCCTGTCTGCGGGAAGATCCGGGGCAGCCATGGCTACGGCCTCAATTCAATGACCGTCTTGCCGATTCTCACGGGGACGCCCAGCTCGACCGGGAGGGCCCGGGTCAGCTGCTGGTCTGCCAGATACGTGCCATTTGTGGAGCCGAGGTCCTCGATGAACCAGCGGCTGCCCTGCGGGAACAGACGGGCGTGACGGCCCGAGGCATAGTCATCCTCCAGGACAAGGGTGGCTTCCTGCGCCCGGCCCAAAAGGATGGGGCTCGCCGCCAGCGGGATTGTGGTGCCCTTGAGCGGACCCTCGGTCACCACGAGCTGGCGTGCCTGCTGCTTGACGGGTGCGGGCGGCGGCTCGGCGAGGGACGGGTTCTTGCGCACCTGCCGTGCGGTGGGGGCTCCGGCCGCTGCCTTGCGGCCGATCATCAGATCCCGGCGCATGGCAGAGACGATGCTGAAGATCAGCACCCACAGGAGGATAAGGAACCCGAAACGCAGGGCCGTGATGGTCAGTTCGCTCATGCGCGTCCGCCTGTTGTGGCGGGCAGTAGGCGGAATATGATTTTGGTCCGTCCCATCGTGATTGTGGCGCCGTCAGTAAGTTCCGAACTGCCCACGATCTTTTGGCCGTTGACATAGCTGCCGTTCGTGGAGCCGAGATCGATCGCCTGGGCTGAACCCGGCCCCGTCCGGATTTCCAGGTGGCGGCGCGAAACACCGGTGTCGTCAATGAGGATGTCCGCGTCCGAGGACCGTCCGAGGACGATCGACGGCGCGTTGAGAGAATAGCGCTGCCCATCGATGTCAAGCACGGGTTGAAGCTGCGCGGGCTGGCGGGTCGGAGCGGCCGGCACATGGCCGTGAACTCCCGGATGGGCCGGGACGGAAGGCGCAGAAGCCTTCTCGGTCCGCGAGGTAATGTCGAAATTTCCGGCGCGCTGCTCCTCATCGCGGCGGAAACTGATCCGGACCGGTCCCTGGAGGGTGTAGCCCTGGCTGCGGACGTGGTTGATGACGACGTCGCACAGTTCTTCCGCAAGCGGGGTGCCCCATTCTTGGGCGCGCTGGAAATCGTCGGGGCTGAGGAGAACATCAAAAACGTTGGGGGCCAGCGTGCGTCCCGCGGCAATGGTGATGGCCTTGTTGTCCACTTCGGCACGGAGTCGGCTAGCGATTTCGACAGGCTCAACCTGGGCGCGAGAGCCGGTGGAGAAGACGCCGCGGACGGCCTTTTCGATGCCGCGCTCGACTTTGTCCAGCAATCCCATGGTCCTTCTCCTTTCCTGATGGCTGCCGGGCAGCGTTCGTTCCGGAACTCGGTTTCCAACTTTTGCGAGCCCGCTGTCCGCGGACACTCCTACATCAGATACTACTGGGCGTGTCTGGGAATGGCCTCAATGGACGCCCCCGGTGCGACGCCGAAAACAGCCCCGGCCACGCCCTGAAGTGCGCGGACATCCCCGGGGCGGCCGTCCCGACGGTACCCGCCGAGAGGCCCGGCAGCAGGGCGCCCGGACCTCGGAATACTCCGGGAACCGGCACCCAACCGGCCCGATTGGTGTTTTCCCGCAATTGTCCGTTATGCTTGATCTCGCTGCTTTTACGAGGTTGGCGGTCCGGGAAACCGGCGCTATCCGAGTGGAAGAAGTTGCGCGCGAGTGGCGGAACGGCAGACGCGCTGGCTTCAGGTGCCAGTGTCCGAAAGGGCGTGGGGGTTCAAATCCCCCCTCGCGCACGCAATCGAAAGGAACCCCGGTCTTCGGACCGGGGTTCCTTTCGTTTAACCCACGCGGCTGGAATCACCGATCCACAATGCTGGAAGGCCCAATGGCGTCGGGGTTTCCCCACCTTCGGAGGCTTGGGGCAGCGTGTTGCGCCGAACCGCCGGCGTGTGGCTGCCCCGTGGCGTTGAAGGTGGGGAAACTCCAGCCCGCTACGCGGTCCGCAGCGCCCCGAGTCCGGCCAGGAGTGCCTCGAGCCCCAGGCTGAAAGCGACGTCGGCAGGTTTTTCTTGGCTGTCCTCGGCCAGGCGCTGGACCGCGGAGGTGAAATTCGGCGTCGAGGACGCCATGCTGCCGGAATCGAAGATGTCCGCCGGCGCCGTGGCGTCGTAGGCCGAGCCAAAGATGAAGGACTCGAGCGCCACGATGGCCGGAATGATGCGCTCTTGCGGGAAGCCCGCGCGGCTGAAGCCGGCGCTGACGGCCTCATACATGGCAAGCGTCCTGGGCGCATCGGCGACGGGCAGTACGGCGATGACGGGGATCAGGGGCGTGTGCTTGGAGAACACGTCGCGGTAGCTCCAGGCCCAGTCCCGCACGGCCTGCTCCCAGGGCCCGGACTCGAACGCGGCGACGTCCACGAACGAGGTCAGGTGGTCCTGGACCAGTACCAGGACGTCCCGCTTGGAGGAGACATGGTTGTACAGCGCAGACGGAGCCACGTCGAGGGTTCTCGCCAGAGCCGCCATGGTGAAGCCGTCGTAACCGCTCTTGCCGATCAGCTGCAGGGCCGCCAACGTGATGCCTGCCTGGTCCAGCACGGCCGCGGCGGGCCGGCCCACGCGGCGGCGCGGATTGGTGGCGGAGCTGTGCGGATCCGCGGGGGCGCTGGTTGCTGCCGACATTCCGGGCCTTTCTGCTCAGCTTGGCTGGCGGTTTCGGATGTTCCTATTCTGCTCCCACTTTACGGGCGAAATTTTCTTTAGCCCGGGGGTCTTCCCCAATCCGGCAGAAAGTCCTATCATCATAAATGAACGTCATTCATTTAGTGGTCCGCATCACCTAAGCGGCCACGGGGAGGAAACATCATGCTGGAACTTGACCGCGACGTCGTCATCGTCGGAGCAGGCCCGTCCGGGCTGACCGCCGCACGCCAACTGAAGAAGGCCGGACTGAGCGTCGCAGTGCTCGAGGCGCGGGACCGGGTCGGCGGCCGGACCTGGACCGACACGGTCGACGGCGCCATGCTCGAAATCGGCGGCCAGTGGGTTTCGCCGGATCAGACGGCGCTCCTGGCCCTGATCGAAGATCTTGGATTGCAGACCTACTCCCGCTACCGCGACGGCAAGTCCGTCTACATCGGCGCGGACGGCAAGCGCACCCTCTACACCGGCGAGACCTTCCCGGTCAACGAAACCACGGCCGCCGAAATGGACAAGCTCACGGCCCTGCTGGACTCCCTGGCCGCGGAAATCGGTCCCGAGGAGCCGTGGGCACACCCCAAGGCCCGCGAGCTGGACACCATTTCCTTCCACCACTGGCTGCGGGAGAATTCCTCAGATGAGGAAGCCTGCAACAACATCGGCCTGTTCATCGCCGGCGGCATGCTGACCAAGCCCGCCCACGCCTTCTCCGCCCTGCAGGCCGTCCTGATGGCAGCCTCCGCCGGGTCCTTCACCAATCTCACGGATGAGGACTTCATCCTGGACAAGCGGGTTGTCGGCGGGATGCAGCAGGTTTCGCTGCTGCAGGCAGCGGAACTGGGGGACGACGTCGTCCTGGACAGCCCGGTCCGCACCATCAACTGGGCCGAAGATGCGAGCGGCGCACACCGTGTCACCGCCGTTTCCGAACGGGCCATCGTGAACGCCCGGTTCGTCATCATGGCCGTGCCGCCGAACCTCTACTCCCGGGTGTCCTTCAACCCGCCGCTGCCCCGCCGCCAGCACCAGATGCACCAGCACCAGTCGCTGGGCCTGGTCATCAAGGTTCACGCCGTCTACAGCACGCCGTTCTGGCGTGAAGACGGCCTCTCCGGCACCGCGTTCGGCGCCGGCGCCCTGGTGCAGGAGGTCTACGACAACACGAACCACGAGGACCCCCGCGGCACGCTGGTGGGCTTCGTCTCGGACGAGAAAGCCGACGCCATGTTCGAGCTCAGCGCAGAGGACCGCCGCCGCGCCATCCTCGAATCGATCGCGTCCTTCCTCGGCGAAAAGGCCCTGGATCCCGAGGTCTATTACGAGTCCGACTGGGGCTCGGAGGAATGGACCCGCGGTGCCTACGCCGCGAGCTACGACCTCGGCGGCCTGCACCGTTACGGCAAGGACCAGCTGAAGCCGGTCGGCCCGATCTACTGGTCCTCCTCCGACCTCGCGGCCGAGGGCTACCAGCACGTCGACGGCGCCGTGCGGATGGGTCAGATCACGGCGGCACGGATCGTCGCCGCCGCGGACCGCGCCTCCGTCACCTCCTGAAAATCACCCAACAGTCCTGTTCAGTTCAGTAAGGAGAGCGGCCGGATGCGTTACGTAGTGGGGTACTCAGCCAATGCCAGAGGCCACGATGCGGTCAATCTGGCCGTTTCCCTGGCTCTCGGGCGGGGCGCGAGCCTGGAACTTGTGCTGGTGGTTCCCGAAGTGCAGCAGTTCGGGGCCGCCCACGCACCCAGGGTCGGATTCGAGCACCTGCTCAATGAGCAGGCGCAGGAGTGGCTGGACCAGGCGCTGGCACTGGTTCCGGCCGGTGTCCCCGCCCGGGCCCACGTCCGCAGCGGCGATTCCGACGCCCACGCGCTCATCGCGGCCGCCGAGGAGTTCGGGGCGGACCTGCTCATCATCGGTGCCACCAGCAGCGGGATCTTCAAGCGGTTCTCGATCGGGTCGGTGGCCAGCGCCCTGCTCCACGCGTCCACCGTTCCGGTGGCCCTGGCACCGCATGGCTACCACCGCCAGGAGGCCCTGACCCGGATCAGCTGCGGGCTCGGCACCCGGGCGGGCGCCGAGAAGCTGCTCGATTTCGCCCTCGGCATGGCCGCGAACCGGGACGTCCCGCTGCGCGTGGTGTCGCTTCTGGCGCTCGACGGCGGCGATGCTGCCGGTGCCGCCAGCGCCGCCGAAGCGGCGCGGGAGTACGCGACGAAACACCTCGTAGCGGCCCTGCCCGGTAGCGAGCATGACGTCCGGGAGGAACCGAAGACGGAAGTCGTCGTCGCGCAGGGCCGCAGCATCGAGGAAGCGGTGGACCGCCTGAACTGGGAAGACGGCGAGGTCCTGTTGATCGGATCGAGCAGGCTTGCCAGGAGCCGGTCCATCTTCCTCGGCAGCACGGCCAACCGCATTCTGCGCGCCCTGCCGGTGCCGATGATTGTGGTCCCGAGTGACTATGAACTCAAGCAGATGAACCATTCAGCGTCGAATGACGTCCCCCGAGAGGCACAACAATGAGCGCCGACCACGCGATGTCCAATACGTCGCAAACCGGACAGCACCCCGGAGAGAACACTGAAGACCAGCACGGACTCAGCGAGAAGGGCCTGAAAGCAGGCTCGGTAGGCCTGATTGGCGCCGTTGTGATCGGCGTTTCCTGCATCGCCCCGGCGTATACCTTGACGGCGGCCCTGGGCCCCACCGTCGCCGAGGTCGGCGTGCACTTGCCGGCGGTCTTCCTGGTGGGCTTCGTCCCGATGCTGCTCGTGGCGTTCGGCTACCGCGAGCTGAACAACGCCATGCCCGACGCCGGCACCTCCTTCACGTGGGCCTCGCGGGCCTTTGGCCCGTGGCTTGGCTGGATGGGCGGCTGGGGGCTCGTTGCGGCGACCATCATCGTGCTCTCGAATCTGGCCGCCGTCGCGGTGGACTTCTTCTACCTGATGCTGGGGCAGATCTTCGGCAATCCGGACCTCGCCGATCTCACCAAGAACCTGCCGCTGAATATCGCCACCACGCTGGTGTTCATCACGCTCGCGTGCTGGATCTCGTACCGCGGCATGGAAACCACCAAGACGGTGCAGTACGTGCTCGTGGGATTCCAGCTGCTGGTGCTCGGCTGGTTCGCCGTGGCTGCGTTCAGCCACGTCGCCAACGGAACTGCTTTTGACGCCACGGCCATCGCGCCGGACTGGTTCAACCCCTTCGCGGTCGAATCCTTCTCCGCCTTTGCCGCCGGCGTTTCGCTGTCCATCTTCATTTACTGGGGCTGGGACGTCACGCTGACCATGAATGAGGAGACCAAGAACCCGGAAAAGACCCCGGGCCGTGCCGCTACCGTCACCGTGCTGGTCATCGTGATCATTTACATGACCGTTGCCCTGGCCACGCTGTCGTACGCCGGAATCGGTACGGAAGGCCTGGGCGCCGGCAATCCGGAGAACCAGGGCAGCATCTTCGCCGTTCTCGCGGGACCCGTGATGGGCCCCTTCGCCATCCTGATGTCCCTGGCCATCCTCAGCAGCTCGGCCGCGTCCCTGCAGTCCACCTTCGTCTCGCCGGCGCGGACCCTGCTGTCCATGGGCCACTACAAGGCCCTGCCGAAGAAGTTCAGCAGGATCAGCCCCACGCACAAGTCGCCGAGCTATGCCACGATCGCCTCGGCCGTGGCGGCCGCCGCGTTCTACGTCATTACCCGCACGACGTCGGAGAACGCGCTGTGGGATACCATCACGGCGCTGGGCATGATGATCTGTTTCTACTACGGCATCACCGCGCTGGCCTGTGTCTGGTTCTTCCGCGCCGAGGCGTTCAGCGGAGCGCATGCGTTCTTCTTCAAGTTCCTCGCGCCCCTTCTGGGCGGCGTCATCCTGCTGGTCATGTTCTTCAAGACCGCCTACGACTCCATGGATCCGGCATACGGTTCAGGCTCCTCGATCGGCGGTCTGGGACTGGTCTTCATCCTTGGCATGGGCGTCATCCTGCTGGGCGTGGTGCTCATGCTGGCCATGGCCAAGGTGCGGCCCGAGTTCTTCAAGGGCGAGGTCCTGTCCCGGGGAAATTGAGCCCGCGGCCTCTTCCGGCCAGGGAAGGTCCCCGTCCGGCAGCCCTTGGAAAGTAAGCACACTTACCAATAGGCTGTCCGGAGGGGGACCTTCCTCTGTTGGAACGAGAACGAGGTGAGAGCATGTCGGATGCCGCCAGCATCAGCAAAGTCACGGACATCATCAACGATTCGCACATCGGAATGTTCACCACCATCAACGAAGAAGGCGCGCTCGTCAGCCGGCCGCTGGCCGTCCAGGAGGTCAAGGACGACGGCGACATGTGGTTCTTCACGTCGGCGACCACCTCGCAGGTGGCCCACATCCGGGCGAACCCGGCCGTGAACGTTTCCTTCGGTAAGCGCACCGAATGGGTCTCCGTGGCGGGGACCGCCGAAGTCGTGACCGACCGGCAGCTGATCCGTGACATGTGGAACCAAGTGGTGGAGGCCTGGTTCCCGGACGGACCTGACACCCCGGAGGTGGTTCTGCTGCACGTCGACTCGGACTCCGCCGAGTACTGGACCAGCCCGGGCGGCACGGCGGCCACCGCGCTGCAGTGGATCAAGTCCAAGGTCTCCAACAGCCGCATGAGTGTGGGCGAGAGCGCAACGGTAGAGCTGTAGCGTGCCGGACCGGGCCGGCGGGGAATCCGGGCTGCTGCCGGCCGATTCCTAGTCGATGATTTTCAGGCCGGTGCCCCAATTGAAGTCGGGATACGCGGGGTTGACCTGCAGCGCCATGATCAGCAGCTGGAAGCCTTCGAGCTCCCGGGCGTGGCGCAGTCCGCCGACCTGAATCGGACGCAGGCCCGCGGCTTCTGCAAATGCTGCGACCTCATTGCGGGCTTGTTCCGAGTCCGAGGCGATGAAGACATCCAGCGGCATGCCGCCGGTGGTCCCGGCGCCGAGCGTCCCGGCGAAGGTGGTGTTGAACGCTTTCACCACCCGTGCGCCCGGCAGCAGCGCGGCGATTTCCTCGGCCGCTGACGTCCCCGGGCCGACTACCAGTGAATCGAAGGTTTCAGTGTCGATCGGATTGCTGATCTCCACGACCGTCTTGCCGCTGAGCGTGTCGCCGAAATGCGTGGCAACTTCCTTCGCGGGGCCGAAGTAGAGCGCCAGGACGACGATGTCGCCCTCGGGAACCTCGCTCAGGCCGCCGGAGGTGGTGGTGCCGCCAAGTTCAGCAGCGAGCTTGGCGGCATTCTCCGGTGTCCGGTCCAGAACCTGAACGGAGCGGCCGGCGGCGACGGCCCGGGTTCCGATCGCCCGTGCCATATTGCCGCTGCCGATGATCGTGATGTCAGTCATGGTGGTTCCTTCCGAGGTTGGGCGGGAACTGCGGAATCAGCAATTCCGAAAGTGAGCTGTGGGCGCGGTCCGGGCCATGGAGCCCCGCGGGGTCGACGCCGGCCGCGCGTTCAGCGGCAGCCAGGGCACGTTCCAGCTGGTCCACTGCCGGAGCGTACGCCGTATCAGCGGAGCCGCTGTCCGTGCGGCCGCCGGGACGCCCGGCGGCCTTGATGGCCCGGATCAGGGCGGCCGTTTCTGGCTGCCGGGGATCGCTCATCGCCGGGTAGTCAATCGAGTACCCGGGATCAAGTTCGTAGCGTTGCCACCGGGCGAGGGCGCTCTTGTGCCGCTCAGCCGCGGCCTCGTTCATGAGCTGAGTCTTCCGGCCGGCCCGGCGCGATTCCTGCCGGCGGAGCAGCCGGGGAGCGGCCGCAAAAGCCGCCAAGGCCGTCACCGTGGCCAGCATGCCGAGCGCCAGGCCGGCCCAGGGCCACGTGAAGGAGGCGATCAGGACGGCGGGAACCATAACGGCGAGTCCGGCGAAAACGTCCCAAAACGCGCCGTCTGCGCCCTCTGAGCGCCCCTCGCCGGCTGCCAGGTGCTTGCGGGCCAGGTACACCGAGACGAATGCCGCCCCGGCAACGACGAGCGCAAGGGCCAGGAACTGCCCGGCCGCGAGGGCACCGGATTGTGAGAGCGACGTCATTGCACACCTCCGGCGGAACCGTCCCGGACGGGTGCTGTTCCGCTAGTTCCATTGGAATCCCTCGCGGCGGGACCGTCAATGGCCGTTCGGCCCTGCCGGACAGCCGGCAGGACCCCGCGCCGGTGAGCCGGGACGGCCGCCGCTGAGGCTGTCGCGGAGGCCGCGCCGCGGTTCCTTCAGGGGTGCGCCCGGCGTAGCCTAGGGGCCATGCGACTGAAAATGTGCAGTATCCACGTCAAGGATCCGGCCTCGGCCCATGAGTTCTACACCGGCATCCTGGGCTTTGAAACGCTGATGGCCATGCCAGAGCACAACCTCTTCATCGTCAAGGATCCGGACGGGGCCGGCGGCGCCGGACTGCTGCTGGAGCCCAGTGACAACCCGATCGGGGCGGCGTACATGAACGGCCTGCACGACGCCGGAATTCCCGCGATCGTCTTTGGCGTGCCCGACGTGCGCGCCGAATATGCCCGGCTGGCGGCCAAGGGCGTGATGTTCCAGGCGGAGCCGTCCGAGGGCCCTGGCGGGACCACCGCGGTGTTGGATGACGGCTGCGGCAACTACGTGCAGCTGCACCAGGACTAGCCACACCAGGACCGGCCGGAAGAGGCCAGCCACCCGGGGTGCAGGGCCTAGCGGCTCACTTTGTCCTTGTCCGGGTGCTCGTCGCCGATATGGCCGGGCGCGTTGGCGGCCAGGACCCGCTCCACGAAGGAGGCATACTCCTCCATGTAGTGGCGCAGCAGCTTGGCCGTGGCCTCGTCTTTGACTTCGCCGTCCTCGCCGTAGACCTCCGGAACGAAGCGGATGTACGCCTCCGGCGCATTGAGTTGCGGCGCGTCGAGGAAGCTCAGCACGCTCCGGAATGAGGACTGCATCACGGCCGTGCCGATGCCGCCGGGGGAGGCGCCGGTGATCCCGGTGGGCTTGCGGGCGAAGGAGTTGGTGCCCCAGGGCCGGGATCCCCAGTCGATGGCGTTCTTGAGCGCTCCGGGGATGGACCGGTTGTATTCGGGCGAGACAAACAGGATGCCGTCGGACGCGGCGATTGCATCCTTGAGGGCCTGCGCTTCCGGCGGAAAGGCGGCGTCAAAGTCCGGGCTGTACAGCGGCAGGTCTTTGATGGGGATTTCCGTGAACTCCAGCTCCGCGGGTGCAAGCCGGATCAGGGCCTTGGACAGGGTGCGGTTGATGGAATGGCTCGAAAGGCTCCCGACAAAGTATCCGATCTTGAAGGCCATGGCCTGTTTCCTTCCCGATGCTCCGCCGGTGGCTGGTGGATGGGGAGTGAACATGGGGATCGGGCCGGCGGTCCCGACTCATCCCGCGAGCATAGTCCTGCGTCCGCAGCATGAAAATAGGGGCCGGGAGGAGCCCCCCGCCGCTATTCGGCCTTGGCGCGGGCCTTTTTGGCGTCCTTCTTGGCGGCCTCGTCCTTGACCCGCTGGGCCTCGGCGCGGACGGCGGCGTGGGTGGAGCGTTCGGCGACCAGCCACGCGGGGGGAGCCTGCAGCAGCGCGGTGATTTCCGCCGTCGTCAGCGCTTCCTCAATACCGCCGCGGGCCAGGCCGCTGATGGAGACGTTGAGTTTCTGCGCGACCACCGGGCGGGGATGCGGGCCGTTGCGCCGCAGTTCCGCGAGCCACTCCGGCGGGTTGGCCTGGAGCTCGGCGAAATCGGCGCGGGTGATGACCGAATCCTGGAACTCCTGGGGTGTTGCGGGCAGGTAGATGCCAAGCTTCTTGGCAACGGTGGCCGGCTTCATGGACTGGGAGTTTGCAGAGGTCATGCTTCAAGGGTATCCGGCCAGAGGCTGACCGGGCACCGGCACTGAGCCCTGCACCAGCCCGGGCGGTACTGTGAACATGTGTCCGCAGCCGATGAAACACCCCAGACCCCCGACGAAACCGCCGCCGTCCCGGCCGAAGCAGTGCGGGAGCTGCGCTTCGCGTACGTCGCCGGCGTCACGCCAGGAAAATGGATCCGGCGCTGGGAGGAACGGATGCCCGATGTTCCGTTGCACTCCTTTATGTCCGACGACGGCACCCAGCTTGCCGTGCTCCGCGACGGCTCCGCGGACCTGAGTTTCGTCCGGTTGCCGGTGGAACGCGAAGGCCTCAGTGTGATCCCGCTTTACGAGGAACAGCCGGTGGTGGTGGGACCCAAGGGACACGAGATCTCGGTGTTCGAGGAAGTGGACCTGGCGGACCTCTCCAAGGAGACCTTCCTCGACGTGCGGGAACTTGGCGGCGCCGCGATGGCCCTGCAGGTGGTGGCGACCGGTGCCGGGCTGGTGATCCTGCCGATGTCCATAGCCCGGCACTTCAACGTCAAAGACACCGTGGCCCGGAAACTCACCGGTGCGCCCGTCACGGAGATCGCCCTGGCGTGGCCCAGCGACACTACGGATGAGGTGATCGAGGAATTCATCGGGATTGTCCGCGGGCGCACCGCGGCGAGCTCCCGCCAGCCCTCGGCGCAGCAGGAAAAGCCCAAGCGGGAACCCAAGCCGGACCGGCGTGGCCCCGCGGTCAAGAAGCCCAAGGTGGCCCAGCGGTACGCGCCGAACCCGGACAAGGGCCGCGGCAAGGGATCCCGGAAAAAGGGCAAACGCTAGGCATAGCCGTGTGACGGCCAGCACGCATAGGCTCGGTCCGTGGACATCGTCGAGTTCCTGACCGCACGGATAAGAGAAGACGAAGCTGCCGCCCTGAAGCTGCTCGGCGACCCCACCCTGGCCGTTTCCGGCGAGTGGTACGAACGCCGCCTGCTTCGCGAGTGCGAGGCCAAACGCCGGCTGATCGACATCATTGAATCCGCCCGGCAGTCCGTCCTGGCGGCACTGGTCAGCCAGGAACCGGCGGACGCCGGATGGGTGCCGGACGTGATCGAATGGACCACCCTGTCCTTGAACACGCTGGCCCTGCCGTACGCCGACCACCCCGAATTCCAGGCCCGCTGGCGGCCCCCCGGGTAGGGATGCGGGTAGGGGCGCGGGAGCCGTGCCGGACGCCGGCACATGTGACGCCGGAAACACGAGGGAAATCTTCCCGGCCTACGCTGGTCACACCGCAGCATCTGCGGTCCGCCAGCCGGCCGGTTCTTGAAGGGATTCCGTCATGCACTTATTGCCCCGTGAGCAGGAAAAGCTCATGATCGTGGTCGCGGCGGACCTCGCCCGGCGCCGCCAGGCACGCGGCCTGAAGCTGAACTTCCCCGAGGCCGTCGCCATCATCAGCTATGAACTGATCGAGGGCGCCCGGGACGGCCGGACCGTGGCGGAGCTCATGAGTTACGGAACCACCCTCCTGGGCCGCGACGACGTCATGGAGGGCGTGCCGGAAATGATCCACGACGTCCAGGTCGAGGCCACCTTCCCGGACGGCACCAAGCTCGTCACCGTCCACGATCCCATCCGCTAGGAGAGCCCCGATGATTCCCGGAGAATACGTTCTCGGCACCGCGCCGCTGACGCTCAATGCCGGCCGCGAGGCGATCGATGTCGCCGTGACCAACACCGGCGACCGGCCCGTCCAGGTGGGCTCGCACTACCACTTCGCCGAAGCGAACGCCGCGCTGCAGTTCGACCGGCAGGCCGCCTACGGCCGCCGCCTGGACATTCCGGCCGGCACCGCCGCACGGTTCGAACCAGGGGATAGAAGGACCGTCCGGCTGATCGAACTCGCGGGCCGCCGTGAAGTGTACGGCCTCAGCAACGCCGTCAACGGCGCACTCCACGAGACCGGACTCCACGTTCCCGGACGGAAAGGCGATCCACAGTGAGTTTCGAATTGTCCCGCAGGCAGTACGCGGACCTCTACGGCCCGACGACTGGCGACGCCATCCGGCTCGCCGACACCGATCTGTTCCTCGAGATCGAGAATGACCTCACCGTCTACGGCGAGGAAGTGGTGTTCGGCGGCGGCAAGGTGATCCGCGACGGCATGGGCCAGAACGGCCAACTGACCCGGGACGGGGAGGGCAGTACTGGTTTCGGCGGCGAAATTCCGGACACCGTGATCACGAACGTCGTGGTGCTGGACTACACCGGCATTTACAAGGCCGACGTCGCGCTCCGCGACGGCCACATCTTCCGGATCGGCAAGGCAGGCAACCCGCAGATCACCGACGGCGTGGACATCGTGATCGGTGCCAGCACCGAGATCATTGCCGGCGAACGGAAGATCCTGACCGCCGGCGGCGTGGACTCCCACATCCACTTCATCTCCCCGGACCAGGTTCCCGCCGCCCTGTGCAGCGGGGTGACCACGATGGTGGGCGGCGGCACGGGCCCCGCCGAAGGCACCAAGGCCACCACGGTCACGCCCGGGAAATGGCACATCCAGCGGATGCTGCAGGCCGCCGAAGGGCTGCCGATCAACATCGGCCTGTTCGGCAAGGGGCACGCGTCCGCCGTCGAACCCCTGGCCGAGCAGATCCGCGCCGGCGCGATCGGGCTGAAAGTCCATGAGGACTGGGGCTCCACCACCTCCTCGATCGACACCTCGCTGCAGGTCGCGGACCAGTACGACGTCCAGGTGGCCATCCACACCGACACCCTGAACGAGTGCGGGTTCGTGGAGGACACCATCCGGGCCATCGACGGCCGCGTGATCCACACCTTCCACACCGAGGGCGCCGGCGGTGGCCACGCCCCGGACATCATCAAGATCGCCGGGCTGCCCAACGTCCTGCCGGCCTCCACGAACCCCACGCTGCCGTACACGCGCAACACGATCGAAGAGCACCTGGACATGCTCATGGTGTGTCACCACCTGAACCCGGACATCCCCGAGGACGTTGCGTTCGCGGACTCCCGCATCCGCGCCGAGACCATCGCCGCCGAGGACGTCCTGCAGGACCTGGGCATCTTCGCGATCACGTCCTCGGACTCCCAGGCCATGGGCCGAGTGGGCGAGGTCATCATCCGAACCTGGCAGGTGGCGGACAAGATGAAGAAGCAGCGCGGCGTGCTCAAGGACCCCGACGGCGGTGTCCACGGAGCGGCTTCTGGTCTGGGCGCTGAGAGCGATAACTTCCGGTTGAAGCGCTACGTGGCGAAATACACCATCAATCCGGCCATCGCGCAGGGCATGGCCGACTCGATCGGCTCGGTGGAGGTCGGCAAGTTCGCGGACCTCGTGCTCTGGGATCCGGCTTTCTTCGGAGTCAAACCGGAGCTGGTGATCAAGGGCGGCCAGATCGCCTACGCCCTCATGGGGGACGCCAACGCCTCCATTCCCACTCCGCAGCCGCGCACCATGCGGCCGATGTTTGCCGCCTACGGCAAGGCACTGCAGCAGTCCTCCATCACCTTCCTGTCCCAGGCCGCCATCGAGGCCGGGGTTCCGGAAGAACTCGGACTGGAGAAAGTCATCCGGCCGGTGTCCGGCATCCGCAGTCTGACGAAGGCGGACCTGAAGTACAACGGCGCCACCCCGGAGATCGTGGTGGATCCGGAAACGTACAAGGTGACGGTCGACGGCGAGGACGTCACGTGCGAACCGTCGGACGTCCTGCCCCTGGCGCAGCGCTACTTCCTTTTCTAGGCTTCCAGAGGAGACGCACATGATCATCGAAAAGGTCCTCGGCAACACACACGAACTTCCTCCCGGGCCGGACCCGTATGCCGGGCTGCACCAGGAAAAGGTCGTCCTGCCCAGCGCCCAGCTGGTCAAGCGCATCCAGCGCGTCACCACCGACCACGGGAAAGAGTTGGGCCTGCGCCTCCCCTCCGGTTCCGGGGACCTGCGCGACGGCGACATCCTGCACGTGGCCGGGACCAACATGATCGTGGTCTCGGTGCTGCCCACCGACGTCCTGGTGATCGCCCCGCGCTCCATCCACGAGATGGGCGTGGTGGCGCACTCCCTGGGCAACCGGCACCTGCAGGCCCAGTTCTTCGATGCGTCCTCGGACTATGGGGCAGAGGTGATGGTGTGCCAGTACGACCACACTGTGGAGGACTATCTCAAACGCGTCGGAGCGCCCTACGACCGCCAGGAGCGCGTGATGCCCGTCCCCTTCCGCCATGCCGAACACTCGCACTGATTTCGCGCCCTACCAGCTCGCCCTCCAGCAGCTGACGGATTCTGCGCTGCCTACCGGGGCGTTTGCTCACTCGCTCGGGTTTGAGACCTATGTGGAGCGCGGGCTGGTGCACGATGAGGAGTCGTTTGGGGTGTGGCTGGCGGCGTTCATTTCGCAGCAGCTGACGTATTCGGACGCGCTGGCCATCCGGTTCCTCTACGAGGGCGTTGCTGTTGCTGAACTGGACGCGTTGCTGACCGCCCAGCTGTTGGCGCGGCAGATGCGCGAGGCCAGCACCAAGATGGGAACCCGGCTGCTGGAGATTGGCGCGGAGGTCTTTCCTTCCCCTGAACTGGCGGAATACCGGGCGTTGGTGGCTTCGGGCCGGGGCGCCGGCCACCAGCCGCTGGCTTTCGCGGTGATTGCCTGTTCCCTGGGAGTCCCGCTGCCCGAGGCCCTCGCCGCCTACCTGTTCGCCACGGTCACGTCGCTGACGCAAAACGCCGTCCGGGCGATCCCCCTGGGGCAGAACGCCGGCCAGCGGCTCCTGCGGAAGGCGGCCGACGGCGTCGCTGCCGCGGCCGAGCGGGCCATCCACCTCACGCCTGACGACTTCGGGGCCGTGAGCCCCGGATTGGAAATTTCGCAGATGCGGCACGAACGCCAGCGCGCCCGCATGTTCATGAGCTGACCGAGCACTACAAGTTGGTCCAATACAGGAAATATGTCTGGAGAAGAATATGTCTGAGCCCATCAAAATCGGCATCGGCGGCCCGGTGGGTGCCGGCAAGACCCAGCTCGTGGAGCGCCTCACGCGCCACATGAGCCGGGAAATCTCCATGGCGGCCATCACCAACGACATCTACACGATCGAGGACGCCAAGATCCTTGCCGCCAACGGGATCCTCCCGCTGGACCGGATCATCGGCGTCGAAACCGGCGGCTGCCCGCACACCGCCATCCGCGAGGATACCTCCATGAACACGGCGGCCATCGAGGAATTGAAGAAACGGCACCCGGACCTGCAGGTGATCTTTGTCGAATCCGGCGGCGACAACCTCTCTGCCACCTTCAGTCCGGAACTCGTGGATTTCTCCATCTACATCATCGACGTCGCCCAGGGCGAGAAGATCCCGCGCAAGGCCGGCCAGGGCATGATCAAGTCCGATCTCTTCATCATCAACAAGACCGACCTCGCACCCCACGTGGGCGCAGACCTGTCGGTCATGGAACGGGATTCCAAGGAATTCCGGGGCGAGAAACCGTTCTGTTTCACGAACCTTAAGACCGACGAAGGGCTGGAGCGCGTCATCGAATGGGTGCGGCGCGACGTCCTGATGCTCGACCTGGCGTCATGACGGCGATTGTGCGGAGACCGGCGGCTTCGCCGGATTTGGGGCCGTGCCCGCTTCGCGGTGCCCGCCACGCCGCGGCCCCAAAATCCGGCCTCGCCGCCTCCGCGGTTAAGTCCCCGGTGGGGGAGCTCGAACTCGTGGTCGCCGTGCGAGGGGAAAGGTCGGTGGCCACGCATCAGTTTCATCGCGGGGCTTTGCGGGTTCTGCGGCCGCATTACTTGGATGGGTCCGGGCAGGTTTGTTATGTGCTCGTCAATCCCGGCGGGGCATATTTGGGGGCCGATCTGTATGTGATTGACGTGGAGGTGGCGGACGGGGCGAAGTTGCTGCTCGCCACGCAGTCGGCCACCAAGATCTACCGGACTCCGGGGTCCTTTGCGGAGCAGCGGATGCGGCTGCGCCTGGGGGAGGGAGCGCACCTGGAGCTCGCCCCGGATCAGGTGATTGCCTACCGGGAGGCCAGCTACCGGCAGAATACGCACGTGACGGTACGGCCGTCGTCGAGCCTCATCATGGCCGAAATCGTCACTCCCGGGTGGTCGCCGGACGGGGCCTCGTTCCGATATGAGGAGCTGCGGCTGCGGACGGAGATACGGGTCGAATCCGCGGGGGAGGGCGGGGGCGAGAGCGGGCTGCTGGCCCTGGACAACGTGCTCATCCGGCCACCCTTGGGCGACGTGACTGGCATGGCGTTCATGGAGGGCTTCAGTCATCTGGGGTCGCTGATCGTGGTGGATCCGCGGGTGGACCAAGCCCTCGCCGATGAACTCCACGAGATCACGGCCGGCTACGGGGCCCATACTGGCATCTCCCTCACCGCCACGGTCCTGGGAACGGCCGGGCTGGTGATGAGGTCGCTCTCGAACAGCACCGAGGGACTTCAGCGCGTGGCGGGGGCCGCCACCTCCTTGTTGCGGAAACGCTGGTACGGGCAGGATCCCCTGGACCTGAGGAAGTACTGATGGCCACGACCGGGCAAATGGCGGTATTGTCCCGGCTCTACCGTGAGCGGGCGCAGCTGCCGCTGCGGACCCGGATGCTGGTGACCTTCGGTGCGGTGGCCGCACTGCACGTTGCCGCCGTCGTGCTCCTGGTAGCCGGCGCGGCCGGAGGCGGACAGCCGCTGGGGATCGGGCTGGTCCTGACGGCCTACCTGGCGGGCGTGAAACACAGCTACGACTGGGACCACCTCGCGGCGATCGATAACTCCACCCGGAAGTTCGCGGCCGAACACCGCCATCCGATTAGCGTGGGCTTCGCGTTCAGCCTGGGCCACAGCTCGGTGGTGGTCCTCGCCGGATTGCTCGTGGTGTCCGGGGCATCCGTGGTGGGGAGCTTCATTGCCGAGGGGACTCCCGGGAACCTGCTGCTGGGGCTGACCGGTAGCGCGGTGTCGGGGCTGTTCCTGCTGGCCATGGGCGCCTTCAACGGATCCGCGGCGCAAACTAGGCTTCAATGCCGTCATCACGGGCATTTCTGCGGTGTCGGCCCTCTTCATTGCGGTCATCACCCTGGGCGGGGCCGTTCATGAGGTGTTCGGGCTGGGGGACCCGCTGACGGGCTGGCTCGGCTCGGTGGACCTGGGCGACGCCGGACTCCTGCTGGTGGCGCTGTTGATGTCAGTCTGGGCCGTAGCCTCGCTGTGCCGGCGGGCTCCCGGGGAGTGACCCGCGCGGCTGATTACAGCCGCGAGTCCCTCTGCCGCGAGCCCGCCGCGCCCCTCGGCCGGCAGCCCGGCGGTGTTCAGACGGCCTGGACGTGCAGGAGCAGGGCATGCTCCGGATTCAGGACCGGCAGAGGCAGGCCGACGTGCTGGAGGAAGGCGCCGGAGGCGACGGCGCCGTCTTCCAGCCATGCCGGCGGGCGGATCTGCGTGAACGTGTGCTCGTAGTCGCCGTCGAGGGGGGTGGGCAGTTCGGCCCGGACACGATAGGTCCGCTTGGGGTCGAGGCCCGGCAGGGAGGCCTGGCCGGGGACTTCTCCCGGGGCGGTGGCCAGCGACACGGCCGCGAACAGGGCCTCGCCGGCGTCGTGCGCGACCACACCGTGGACACTCAGGGTGGGCTCGGCGGTGTCCGCGTTCACGCGTTTGCCGGAGTGGATCAGTGCCCGGTGGCGCTTGTAGAGCGCAATCGCGCGGCGCAGTGTGGCCCGCTCGTCATCCGTGGCCGCGCGGATGTCCCACTCCATGCCGAAGTGGCCAAAGAGGGCGGTGATGGCGCGGAACGAGATGTCGTGGGTGCGTGCGGTGGTGTGCGAGGTGGTGGGGCCGACATGCGCTCCGACGAGTTCCGGCGGGAGGACCGCCTGGGTCCACCGCTGGATGGTCTGGCGCTCGAGGGCGTCGTTGCAGTCCGATGCCCACACGCGGTCAGTGCGCTGCAGGATGCCGAGGTCCACGCGTGCCCCGCCGGAGGAGCAGCTCTCGATCTCCACGTCCGGGTGGGTAGCCTTGAGCGCGTCGAAGAGGCGGTAGGCGGCCAGCGTCTGTTCGTGGACGGACGGGCGTCCGCCGCTGCCGTGCTCGGTGAGGTCACGGTTCTGGTCCCACTTGAGGTAGGCGATGTTGTTCTCGCGCAGCAGGGCGTCGAGGCAGCCATAGATGTATTGCCAGGCCTCCGGATTGGCGAGGTCCAGGACGTGCTGGTGGCGCCAGGGCTGCGGGAGGCGGCCGCCGTCCTTGTGGGAAAGCGCCGACGGGCCCACGATCCAGTCCGGGTGTTCGCGGGCGACGTCGGAGTCCAGGTTGACCATCTCCGGCTCCACCCACAGACCGAACTCCATGCCGTGGCCGGTGACGGCGTCGATCAGCGGGGTCAGGCCCTTGGGCCAGAGGCCTTCGTCGACGTACCAGTCGCCCAGGCCAGCGTGGTCGTCGCGGCGGCCGCGGAACCAGCCGTCGTCGAGGACGAAGCGTTCCACGCCGAGCTCGGCGGCGGAGTCGGCGAGTTCCAGCAGGGGTTCGAGGCGGTGGTCGAAGTACACCGCCTCCCAGGTGTTGAGGACCACGGGGCGGAGCCGCCCGGACGTGGTGTCCACGTGTTGGGGCCGGGCGCGGAACCAGTCGTAGAAGGCCTCGGTGATGCCGTCCAGGCCGCGCCCGGAGTACGCGGCGAAGAGCGACGGCGTCCGGTAGCTGCCGCCGGGGTGCAGCAGCACTTCGCCGGAGCCGAGCAGCTCCGCGGCGCCGAGCATCCGCCGGCCGTCGGCGAGGCTGTCGAGGTACTGCTCGTGGTTGCCGCTCCAGCCGAAGTGCGTTGCCCAGACTTGGCCTCGGCGGTTGGAGAAGCCGGCGGTGCCGGCGGCGACCAGCAGTGAGGAATCGTGGCCGGTGCGGCCGTGCCGGCCGGTGCGGACCCAGGTGCCCTGCTGGACGGCGTGCCGCCGCGGGTGGTTTTCGCGGCACCAGCGCCCGGTGAGGTCAAGCAGTTCCGTGGCATTCCGTGGCACCGGCAGCACTGCTGCAAGTTCCTCGAGCTGGTAGGCGGCCGTGCCGCCGTTGCTCAGGGTGTGCGCCAGCTCCAGGAGGCCACCGGGGTGAAGGGTGAGCTCGGTGCTGACCTCCAGCCCGGCGTCGGAGTCCCGCTGGATGATGAGGACGCCGCGGCCGCCGCCGCGCACCTCGGTTGAAACCACCCGCAGGGCCGGCGAGAAGTCCCGGCCGGGGACGCCGTCGGCGCTCCGGTACCCGCGGAGGCCGGGCCGACCGGCCCAGCCGGAGGAGGCCTGCGGCAGCAGTCCGGCGGTGACCGGGACGTCGAAGGCGGAGTGGGGGACGGGCCCGCGGAGGATCGCCAGGTCGGGGAGGTGGTCCCCGAGGTCGGCGCCCCAGTGGACGATCTCGGCCTCGCCGGAGTCGAAGGCCAGCAGGAGGCTGGTGCCGGCAGAACGCAGGTGCACGGGGTGCATGGGATTCGCTTTCAGTAGTGCGGAAGTCAGGTGCTGGTGCGCGGGATCCCGGCTCGGGACCCCGCGCACCGGGCGCCGCCGTGGCGGGCGGCTGTGGCTTCAGAGGCTCACTTGTTGAACGGCTTACTTGTTGAACGGCCTATTTGTTGAACAGCGAGTTGACCTGGTCGTTGGCCTGCGAGAGGGAACTGGCCGGCTGCTTTCCGGAGACCACGGCGTCCATGGCCGGCTTCATGATGCCGTCCACCTTGGCCGCCTTGTCGGCGATCGGGAACAGGAAGGTGGTGCTCTCCTTGACCTGCTGGGTGAAGGGCGTCACGTCCACGCCCTTGGCCTTGAAGGCGGCTTCTGCCTTGTCCGAAGAGGACTTGATCGCGGGGAACACCACGGCCTTGGAGGCCACGACGTCCTGGCAGGCGGCGGATCCCAGGTACTCGGCGAACTTCACGGCGGCGGCGGGCTTCTTCGTGCCGGCCCACACGGAGTCGGCCAGGCCGTTGAACATGGAGGACCGCTTGCCGTCGGGGCCGGTGGGGGTCGGGGCGATTCCGACGTCGACGCCCTTGTGGCCGGTGTACTGGCCGATCATCCACGACCCGTGGGCGTTGATGACAGACTTCCCGGCCGCGAAGGTGTCCGCCATGCTCGCACCGACGGTGGTTTCCAGTTTGGGCATGTAACCCTTCTCCGCCAGCCCGGCGAACCAGGCGATGGATTCCTGGAACTTGGGGTCGTCGTAGTTGAAGTGTGTGCCCCACGGGTTCTTGTCCGTGTGGGTCCACCCGGTGGTGCCGGTCAGGTAGCTCCACTCGGTCTGGCCCTGGCCGGAGCCGGAGCTGTTCAGGCCGAGGCCGTAGACCTCCACCTTCGTCTTGTCGAAGCCGGGCTCGTCTCCGCGCTTGCCGTTCTTGTCCACGGTCAGGTGCGCGATCGCCTTTTCATAGGTGCCCCCGTCCTGCGGGTTCCAGGTCAGGGTTTTCATCTGTTCATCGCTGATTCCGGCGCCGGCGGCGAGCTTCTTGTTGTAGAAAAGCGAGATCGTGTCCCAGTCCTTGGGCAGTCCGTAGCGCTTGCCATCCTCGCCGACCCAGAGATCGGCGAGACCTTTGTTGTACTGGGTGAGGTCGACGTGATCGTTCGCGACGGCGTCGTCCAAGGCCAGCAGCTGACCGGTCTTGGCGAATTCGGGGTACTTGGCCAGGTGGTCGGTGAAGACGTCCGGGGCGGTGCCGGCGACAAAGCCGTTGGTCAGGGTGCTCCAGTAGTCGTCCCAGCCGCGCTGGGTGATCTTGACGGTGATGTCCGGGTTGGCCGTGTGGAAGTCATCGGCGCACTGCTGGTAGGCCGGGAGCTGGTTGGAGTCCCAGAGCCAGTAGCTGATCTCACCCTTGGCTTCATCGCCTGAGGCGCCTGAGGCTTCTCCGCCGCTTCCGCAGGCGGAGAGGGCGAGGACAGCGGCGGCCGCGGCGGCGAGGGCGCCGACTGCTTTCTTGTTCATGGGGGTCCTTTCGGGACGGTTTTTTCGGGAAGGGGCTTTGGGACGGTGTTTTTGGATGCGGGGGCGGCTGGACCGTCCAGCACGGGGTGGGGCGGGTTACTTGATTCCGGAGAAGCCGATGGAGTTGACGATCTTCTTACCGAAGGCGATGAAGAGCAGCAGAACAGGCAGGGCGGAGATGAGGGTCGCGGCCATGAGACCGGACCAGTCCGGTGCACCCTGGGGTGACTGGGACTTGAAGACGCCCAGGCCAACAGTGAGAACGCGGACGTTTTCCTGATTGCCGACCAGCAGCGGCCAGAAGTACTCGTTCCACTGCCCGATGAAGGTCAACAACGCCAGGGTGGCGATCGGGGCGGCGGCGTTGGGCAGGACAATCTGGAAGAAGATGCGCAGGTGCTTGGCGCCGTCGAGCATGGCGGCCTCCTCCACTTCACGGGACATGTTCAGGAAGAACTGCCGCAGGAAGAAGATCGCGAACGGGGTCATGAAGAGGTAGGGCAGCACCATGCCGAGCATGGTGTTCAGCAGGCCGAGGTTCTTGATCAGCAGGAAGTTAGGAAGTGCGGTGAAGATCGGCGGGACCATCATGGTGGCCAGGAAGAGGCTGAACACGGCGTTCCGGCCCCGCCAGCGCAGGCGGGAGAAGGCGTAGGCAGCCATGGCGCTGAAGAAGACGGCGCCGGCGGTGGTGATCCCGGCGAACAGGACTGTGTTGCGCAGGTAGATCCAGAAGTCGATCTTGGCTCCGGAGCCTCCTTCCGCCATGGCTTCCTGGGCGGTCTGGAGGCCGAAGACCCGCTTGTACGCGCCGAGGTTGAAGTCGGCCGGCAGCAGGTTGGACGCGTTGCTGGCCAGTGCGCTGTTGGAGGACAGTGAGGTGCGCAGGACCCAGTAGAAGGGCAGTACCGAGACGGCGACGGCAAGGATCACAAGGGCCCAGGCTCCGGCGCGGCGCCAGTTGAAGCGGCGGCGCCGGACGGGGATGGCTGAAGTGGCAGTAGTCATGCTGGGACTCCTTAGTCCAGGTCCGACTCGTTGCCCTTGAGGAACTTCATCTGGATGAAGGCGACCAGGGCGAGGATGACGAAGAGGATGACAGCGAGGGCCGAGCCATAACCGAAGTCAGACTCCGTGAACGCCCGCTGGTAGATGTAGTACTGCAGGACGCGGCTGGCGTTGATCGGGCCGCCCTGGGTGGTGACGGCGACGGTGTCGAACACCTGGAACGAGCCGATGACGGTGACAACCAGGACCAGCACGACGACGGGCCGAAGCAGCGGCATCGTGATCTTCCAGAAGGTCTGGAAGGGTGAGGCGCCGTCCAGGTTGGCGACCTCATACAGGTGCTGGGGGATGGCCTGGAGGCCGGCAAAGATCAGCAGGGCCGTGTAGCCCATGTGCCGCCAGGTGTTGATCAGGGCCTGGGTGGGGATGGCCCATTCCTCGCTGCCGAAGAAGGCGATGCGGGGCAGTCCTATGGCGTCGATGAGGTTGTTCACGATGCCGATCTGGTAGTCCAGCAGCCAGAACCACAGGAGCGCGGCGATCACGTTCGCCATCAGGTAGGGCAGCAGCAGGCTGCCGCGGATGAAGGTCGACTTGGCGACCCGGTGCATCAGGAGGGCCAGGCCCAGGGCCAGGACGGTCTGCAGGACGATGTTGATCAGGACGTACTGGGTGGTGACGCCCAGCGCGTTCCAGAACAGCGGGTCCTTGGCGATTGCCGCGTAGTTGGCGCCGCCGATCCACTTGGGCGTTCCGAGGATGTTGTATTCGGTGAAGCTCAGGTAGAGACCCCGGATGCTCGGCACAAGGTAGAACACCACGAAGCCGAGCATGGCCGGGGCGATGAAGAGAAGGGCGACCCTCAGGTCGCTCCGGGTTCGACGCCGGCGGCGGGGGGCGGCATCGCCTGTTCCCGTGCCGGTCGCCTTGCGGGCCGGGGCGGCTCCGCGGGCAGTTGTGGTGGTCATTTGAGGTTCCTCCGCTGTGAGGTGGATTACAACTGAGGCTTGAATCTACACGAGTAACTTTTGAATGCGCAACAGTTTCTTTTATGTTTCCGGGGTGAAACTTTCCGCTCATCACTAGGTATTGACTCGAGTAGAAACTGATGTGAAACTTGCGTGCATGACGTTCTCACTAGGCATCGTCGGCGCCGGGCAGTTCGCAGGTGCCTTCGCCAAACTCTTCGACGCCCACCCCGCAATTTCAGAAGTCCACGTCACCGATGTCCTGCCGGAACGGGCCGAGGCCCTCCGGGAGCGGCTCGGCCTCGCGGGCACTTATCCCAGCTTCGAGGCCATGCTCGACGGCGACCTGGACGCCGTGGCGATCTTCACCCAGCGCTGGACGCACGGGCCGCTGGTCTTGCAGGCGCTCCGCGCCGGCAAGCACGTCTACTCGGCAGTGCCGATGGCTATCAGCGAGGACGAGATCGCCCGGATCATCGAGGCCGTCCGCGAGACGGGCCTGACCTACATGATGGGCGAGACAAGCTACTACAACCCCGCCACGGTGTACGCCCGCAAGCGCCGTGCCGAGGGCGCGTTCGGCCGCATTTTTTATGCCGAGGGCGACTACGTGCACGACATGGACCTGGGCTTCTATGAGGCCTACCAGTACAGCGGCGGGGAGGACTGGAAGCGCACCGCCAGCTACCCGCCCATGCTGTACCCCACCCACTCAACCGGCGGGGTCCTGGGCGCGATCGGCGGCCACGCCGTCAGCGTCAGCTGCATTGGCGTCGCCGACGAGCGCGGCGACGGCGTCTTCGACAAAGACATCAGCATGTTCGGCAACGATTTCTCCAACGCGACCGCGCTGTTCGAACTCTCCACCGGCGGGTCGATGCGCATCAACGAGATGCGCCGCGTCGGCTACCCCTCCCACCTGCGCGAAAGCCGCTTCCGCTACTTCGGCACCGAAGCCAGCTTCGAGCAGCTGGCCCTGGTCAGCGTGTGGCAGGACAAAGAGTCCGTGACCGATGTCAGTGCGGAACTGGCCACGCACGCCACGCTCGATGCCGATGATCCGGCGCTGGCCGGCGTCGCACCGGCCCTGCGGGACGCTTTCACCTCCGGGCTGGCCGCCGTGCACGACGCCGGCCGGCTCCCCGCCGAGTTCCGCGGACTGCACAACGGGCACGAGGGCAGCCACCACTTCCTGGTGGACGACTTCGCCATGGCCGTGGACACCGGGACGCTCCCGCCGGTCAACGCCTGGGAGGCGGCCCGCTACACCCTCCCGGGGATTGTGGCGCACGAGTCCGCCCTTCGCGGCGGGGAGCGGCTGCCCGTGCCGGACCATGGCGACGCCCCGGCCCGGCTGCCCGCGCAAGGTTCTGACAGGGAAGGCTTTGCCGGGGAAACCCGGCGGTAGCATGGTCACTGTGCCACACTCGCCAGCCTCCGCCAGGCCCACGATCACCCGCAAAGACGTGGCCAGACTGGCCGGCGTCAGCACCGCCGTCGTCAGTTATGTGGTGAACGGCGGACCCAAGCGGGTCTCCCCGGTGACGGCCGCGAAGGTGCGCGAGGCCATCAGCGCCCTTGGGTACCGGCCGAATGCCGCGGCGCGCGCACTGAAACTGGGCTCCAGCGAGATGCTCGGCATGGTGGTCCCGGACACCACCAACCCCTTCTTCGCCACCCTGGCCCGCGCCGTGGAGGAAGCCGCCGCCGCCCGCGGCTACGCGCTGCTGCTGGCCAACTCGGGCGGATCGGCCGCCAACGAACGCCGCCAGATCAGGAACCTTGCCAGCCGCCGGGTGGACGGCGTCTTCCTCTCCAGCGTGCTGTTCGAACCCGACCTCACCGAACTCGAGCATTCCGAGATCCCGGCCGTGCTGCTCAACCACAGCAGCGAGGTGCCGGGCTTCAACTCGGTGGGCGTGGAGCTGCTGGAAGGCTCCCGGCGTGCCGTCCAGCACCTGGCGGGCCACGGCCACCGCAAGATCGCGCTGGTCATGGGTATGAACTCCGGCAATGATCTGGATGCCCGCGAGGTCGGGTGGCAGCAAGGGCTCGCGGAAGCCGGGCTCCCGGAAGGGCCCATTCTGCGCTGCGACTTCGACCGCCAGGGCGGCTACCGGGCCGGGCAGCGGCTGCTCGCGTCCGCGGACCGGCCCACCGCCGTATTTGTCAGCTCCGACCTGCAGGCCGTCGGGCTGCTGCGCGCCGTGTCCGAGGCGGGCCTTCGGGTTCCCGAGGACCTGGCTGTTTTCTCCTTCGACGGTTCGGCCGAGGCGGAGTACAGCTGGCCGCCGCTGAGCACGGTTGTGCAGCCAGTGCAGGCCATGGCCGAGGCGGCCGTCGAAGCGCTCATCGACTTCGACGGCGTGTCTCCCACCCGGAACAGGATCTTCCCCGTCGACCTGGTCCTCCGGGCCTCCTGCGGTTGCGTGCCCGCGCCCGCGCCCGTGCCCGCCGCCGCGGCGGCCGCGCCGGGTCTGCCTTCCGGGCCTGGCAGCTAAGGTTCCCGCCCGCACGTCCCCCCGTTCTCCGTACCGTTCCCCGTTCCACATACCGGGCGCGTTGATGAGCCGCGCCCTGCCGAACCCCAGAGGTCCCCATGAATGTCCCCGCATCTGCTGTTGTTTCTGCTGTGCCGGAATCGGCCGCGTCCCTGCCGCTATCCTCCGACCTGTTCCGGCCCGAGTGGCACTACTCGGCCGGCAAAAACTGGCTCAACGACCCCAACGGGCTGATCCACCTGAACGGCACGTACCACCTCTTCTACCAGCACAACCCCTCCGGAGACGCCTGGGGGAACATGTCCTGGGGTCACGCGACGTCGCCGGATCTCCTGCACTGGGAGGAGCAGCCGGTCGCCATTCCCTGCGACGGGAATGAGGCGATCTTCTCGGGCTCCGTGGTGTTCGACCCGGACAACACCAGCGGCTTCGGCACCCCCGGGACGCCGCCGCTGGTGGCGGTCTACACCAGCGCGTACACCGACGCTTCGCCGGTGCGCGGACGGCAGGCCCAGTCCCTGGCCTTCAGCCTGGACCAGGGCCAGACCTGGACCAAGTACGCCGGGAACCCCGTCCTGGACCGTGCCTCGGCCAACTTCCGCGACCCCAAGGTGTTCCGCTACGACGGCCCCGCGGGAAGCTACTGGGTGATGGCCGCGGTGGAGGCCACGGACTGTGTGGTGGTCCTGTACCGCTCCGCGGATCTCAAGGACTGGGAATACCTGAGCAGCTTCGGTCCGGCGAACGCCACCGGCGGCGACTGGGAATGCCCTGACCTCTTTCCCCTCGCGGTGGACGGCCGCCCGGCCGACACCAAATGGGTCCTGGTGGTCAATCTCAATCCGGGCGGCATTGCCGGCGGCTCGGGCGCCCAGTACTTTACGGGCACGTTCGACGGCGTGCACTTCCGTTCGGAGACCACGGTCACCGAGGGCCTCCAGCCGGACGGAAGCCGGATGCCGGACTATGCCTGGCTCGACCGGGGGCGGGACTACTACGCGGCCGTTTCCTTCAATGACGCCCCCGGCGGCCGCCGGATCACGATCGGCTGGATGAACAACTGGGACTACGCGGGCAAGACGCCAACCAAAGGCTGGCGCGGCGCCATGTCCCTGGCGCGGGAAGTAACCCTGACACGGCTGCCCTCCGGCGGTGTCGTCCTGCGGCAGGCGGCGATCGATCCCTTCGGCGGCCCGGACGCCCGCCGGATCTCCCTGGGGTCCCGGGAACTTCACCCCGGCACGGTGGACCTTGTGACGCCGGAATCGGGCGCCGCCGGGGGCGGACTTGGGGGCGCCGCCGTCGGGGCCGCCCCCTCGGCCGCCGCGCGCATCGACGTCGCGATCGAGCCGGGAACCGCTGCCAAAGTGGGTCTCCTGCTCCGGACGGGGGGCGCCGAGCGGACCGTACTGGCCTACGACACCGCCACGTCCAGGCTGTCCCTGGACCGTCGGGAGTCCGGCGCCGTGGAATTCCACGAGAACTTCGCCTCGGTGGAACACGTTCACGTGCCCCTCGACGGCGGGCGGCTGCGGCTACAGGTATACCTGGACGCCTGCTCGGTGGAGGTCTTCGCCCAGGACGGTCTGGCCGTCCTCACGGACCTTGTCTTCCCGGCGGAATCCAGCACCGGAATGGCGTTGTTCGCCGAGGGCCACGGAGCGAGGGTACGAATGCTGGACATCCGGCGCCGCTAGGCTCGCGTGCCGTTGAATTCTCCGGGTTCCGCCGCGGAGATTCCCCACCTTCAACGGCGCGACGCCGCCAAGTGCCGGCGGTTCGGCGCAACACGCCGGCCGGATCCCGCAAACATGGGGAAACCCCGACGCCGTTTGCCCGACACTAAGGCCACAGTCGCCACCGGCATTTTTTGGTAGCCGACTTTCCTCCTGTTCCCGGGGTCCCCGCGGTTGCGGAAAGGTCTACCGGAGGGAATCCCGCGGGCGTAACCTGTGCGAATCTGCAAGACCGTAGTTGATGGAGGTGCGGCACAATGATGGACAAGCAGCCCTTGGAAAATCGGCCCTGGCACAAGGCCCCGGCGGTGGGGGTCGGCGTCGGAGACCTGCAAAGCGCGGTGGCCCGGGAAACCGAGCGCATCATGCGGGAGGCCAAAGGTGACCGGCTGGCGGCCACCAAAATCATCCTCGACAAGCTCCTGGAAATGGGCCTGATCACCGAATCCGAACTGCCGGTCCTGGCCGGGATCTGTGAGGAAGGATTCGCTGCCACATCCGGGAAGAAGGACGCGTCTGCCGCGTATCAAGAGGTCCGGAAAACCTACGACGAAATGCTCCTGAAGCCCGGCGCCAGCCCCGTAGCGCTGGCGTTCGCGTCGGCGTCGGCCGGCTCCTACGTGGCCACGTACGGCACCGACAGCGGCGGCGGAACCACCGTGGTCTACAAGAAGTCCGGCGGCAACTGGCAGGAGACGCTCGCGGGGGCCGGAGCCGCGATCGGCGGCATCCTCGGCGGGGCGGCGGGCGCCGGACTGGGAACGGTCATTGGCGGTGTTGCCGGCAAGATCGTGGACGAGTGCTTGTCCTGACCGCGGGACCAAGTTCAACCGGCGCGCACTAATCGTCGCCGGGCTTTCCTGACCGGCCGCTCAGTCTCCGTGGACGGCGGCCTGGCGCTCCTCGGAACGGTCCAGGTAGGCCAGCAGCAGGTCCCCGGCGCGGTCCAGGTCGCCGGCTTCCAAGGCCGCGCAAATTTCCTCGTTGTCAGGCAGGTAACCCCGGTAGAAGTGCGCATCCAGGGTGGCCTTGTGGAAGAAGAGCCGCATCTCGGCAAGGACCTGGGCCATGATCGTGTCCAGCCGGCGGCTCTCCGCGAGGGCCACGATCGCGCCGTGGAAATGCTGGTTGGCGTTACCAAGGGCCTCTTCGTCGCCGGCGGCCGCCGCGGCTTTGCCCTCCTCGACGGCCGCACGGACCGCTGCCACGCGCTCGGGGCTGCCGCCGCCGCGGATCGCGCTCACTTCGACGGCGCGGCGCACCGCGTAGACGTCGTGGATGTCCCCGGCCTCCAGGCTGGCCACGAAGACGCCCCGGTTCGGGTGGCGGACCACCAAACGCTCGGCCGCCAGTTCAGCGAAAGCCTCGCGGACGGTGTTACGGGAGACGCCCAGATCCTCCGCGATGGTCGATTCTGTGAGCCGGGCTCCCGGCAGGAGCAGCCCCTCCGCCAGTTGCAGGCGCAGTTCAGCCGCCACCCGGTCCGCCACGGACGGCACCGCCACGCGTAGCCGTGCCGCCGCACCCAGGGCAGCCCCTGCCGCGGCCTCGCGCTTCTTATCCGCCACGGCGCCGGTGCCCGCTCCGTTTCGAGGCGTGGAGGGAAGGACTCGGGATCCTGCTTCGGAGCTGGTCATACTCCAGAATTTACACGATCGTCACATCGTTGGATTGAAGAATCGTTGAACAATCTGAACTTTTGGTGCATCCTAGATAGGGGCCCAATCATGAGATGAGGATCACAATGGCAACGATCGACCTGAACAGCGACGTCGGCGAGTCGTATGGGCGGTGGACGCTGGGGGACGATATGGCGATGTTTCGCTCCGTCTCCAGCGCCAACGTGGCGTGTGGATTCCACGCCGGCGACCCCAGCGTGATCCGCCTGACCTGCCGCGAGGCCGTTGCTGCCGGCATCATGATCGGAGCGCACGTCGGCTACCGCGACCTCGCCGGTTTCGGCCGCCGATTCCTGGACATCGATCCCGGCGAACTGGCGGACGACGTCGTCTACCAGATCGGCGCGCTGCAGGCCCTGGCTGCGGCAGAAGGCGGCAAGGTGGCCTACGTGAAGCCGCACGGCGGCCTCTACAACGCGATCGTGGCGCACACCGCGCAGGCGCGCGCCGTCGTCGAGGCCGTGAAATCGGTGGACCCGAACCTGCCGATCCTGGGCCTTCCGGGCTCGGAGGTGCTGCGCCTGGCCGAGGCCGCCGGTCTCCGGGCCGTCACCGAAGCCTTCGCCGACCGGGCCTACAACCCGGACGGCACGCTCGTCTCCCGCGCGCTCCCCGGTGCGGTCCTGCACGACCACACGGAGGTCACGGAGCATGTCCTCCGGATGGCCACCGATTCCGCCGTCCGCACGATTGACGGCTCCATCCTGAAGATCCGTGCGGAGAGCATCTGCGTGCACGGAGACTCCCCCGGAGCCGTCACCATGGCCGCGGCCGTCCGCGAGGCGCTCAACGCCGCCGGAATCACCACCGCCGCGTTCGTCTAAGTCAGCCCCCGGAAAGCAAGGCCCCCGTCCGGGCCGACGCTCACAGCATTGCAGCACCACAGCACCACAGCATCACACCGGATCCGCCCGGTCCCCCCGACCGCACACCACGCAACAGGCAGCACCCCGCACACCTGGAGGAAAAATCATGACCACACCGCAGCAGGCCACCCCGGCCGCCAGCAAGAGGAAGCTGCCGCCCGGCGCCGTCAAGGCCTACATCGCGAGCCTCACCGGCACGTCGCTGGAATACTACGACTTCGCGATCTACTCGGTGGCGTCGGCACTGATCTTCCCCAAGATCTTCTTTCCCGTGGGCGATGAGCTGGTCGGCTTGCTGCTGTCCTTCTCCACGTTCGCGGTCGGCTACCTCGCCCGCCCCATTGGCGGCGTGATCTTCGGCCGGCTTGGCGACAAGATCGGCCGCAAGCATGTCCTGGTGGTCACCCTCATGCTGATCGGCGTCGCCACCGTGCTCATCGGCGTGCTGCCCGGCTACGCGGCCATCGGCGTCGCCGCCCCGGCGATCCTGGTCCTGCTGCGCCTGGCGCAGGGTATTGGCGTCGGCGGCGAATGGGGCGGGGCCGTCCTGCTCTCCAGCGAATTCGGCAATGCCCGGAAACGCGGCTTCTGGTCCTCGGCCGCCCAGATCGGCCCGCCCGCCGGCAACCTGATGGCCAACGGCGTCCTGGCCCTCCTCGCGGCAACCCTCAGCACCGAGGCCTTCCTCTCTTGGGGCTGGCGCGTGGCCTTCCTCGCCTCCGCTCTCCTGGTGGTCTTCGGCCTCCTGATCCGACTCAAGCTCGAGGAAACCCCCGTCTTCAAGGCCATCCAGGCCCACGGCGAGGCACCCAAGGCCCCCATCAAGGAGGTCTTCACCAAAGAACCCCGCGCCCTCGTGGCCGCCGCCCTGTCCCGGATCTGCCCGGACGTGCTCTACTCCCTGTTCACGGTGTTCGTGGCCCTCTACGCCACCAAACAGCTCGGCATGACCACTGGGAACGTCCTCGGCGCCATCCTGATCGGCTCCGCCTTCCAGTTGTTCCTGATCCCCGCCGCCGGTGCCCTCACGGACCGCTTCAACCGCCGCCTCGTGTACGGCATCGCGACGGTCGGAACTGCCTTGTACATCCCGCTGTTCTTCCTCATGATCCAGGGCAAGTCCGTCCTCATGCTGACCATCGGCGTTGTGATCGGGCTGGCGCTTCACGCCTTCATGTACGGCCCGCAGGCCGCTTTCATCACCGAGCAGTTCCCGGCCCGCCTGCGCTACGCCGGCAGCTCGCTGGCCTACACCCTTGCCGGTGTGATCGGCGGCGCCGTGGCGCCCCTGATCTTCACCGCCCTCTACGCCGCGACCGGCAACTGGTACCTGATCGCCGGCTACCTGGCCGTTGCCGCCGTCGTGACCGTGATCGGCCTGGCAATCGGCCGGAACCCGCAGACCCAGGAGGAAGAGCGGCTCCTGCAGGAAGCCCACGTCTGAGTGGCGCGGATCCTTTCAGGAAAACGGTGGCGATGATGGAGACAGCAATGGAAACCCTGGCAGTTCAGAACGACGCGGTTCAGCAGGGCACGGTTCACAAGGTCCGCTCCGTGCGGGCGGTGGGCACCCGTGCCGTCCTCGCCGAGCTCTCCGGCACCCAGGACGTCCTTGCCCTGCAGGCTCTGCTCCTCGAGACGCCGCTGCCGGGTCAGCAGGACATCCTGGCCGCCGCCGAGACCGTCTTGGTCAAGGCCGATTCCCCGGCCTCGGCCCGGCGCATCGCCGCCCGGTTGCTGCAGCTCGACCTCACCGCCCCCGCGCAGCGCGGCGGCGAGCTGGTGGTCATCGACACCGTGTACGACGGCGAGGACCTCGCCGAAGTCGGACAGCTTACCGGTCTGGGAGCCGAGGGCGTGATCGCCGCCCATTCCGGCCAGGTCTGGACCGTGGCCTTCGCCGGCTTCGCACCCGGCTTCGGCTACATGGTGGGGGAGAACCAGCAGCTGGAAGTGCCCCGCCGCAGCTCGCCCCGCACCGCCGTCCCCGCGGGCTCCGTGGCGCTGGCCGGCAACTATTCGGCCGTGTACCCGCGCCGCTCCCCGGGCGGCTGGCAGCTGATCGGCCGCACCAACGCCCGGATGTGGGACCTGGACCGGGAGCAGCCCGCCCTGGCAGCCCCCGGCCACCGGGTGCAGTTCCGCCCCGTCCGGGATGCAGTCGCGCTTGTAGGAGAGTCGGCCGCTGAGTCAGTCGCGGAGCCAGCCGCCGAGTCCGCCGCCGGGCCGGCCCCGGAGGCCGCCACGGAAATTTCCGGATCCATGCCGGAACCCGCCGTTAAACAGGGCATCACAGCCGGACTCCGGATCGTGTCGCCGGGCGTGCAGAGCCTCGTTCAGGACCTCGGCCGGCACGGCCACTCCGGCCTCGGCGTCTCCGCCGCCGGCGCGCTGGACCGGGCCTCGCTGCGCCGGGCCAACCGCCTCGTCGGGAACGCGCCGTCGGCCGCCGCCATTGAGACCGTCGCCGGCGGCCTCAAAGTCCAGGCCGCCGGGGACCAGGTCCTCGCGGTTGCGGGGGCGCCGTCGGAACTGAGCATCGAGTCGGCGCCGGACGGCACCGGGGAGACCTGGCACCGCACCGCGCCGATGGCCTCCCCCTTCGCTCTGCTCGACGGCGAAACGCTCAGCGTCGGTGCTCCGCAGAGCGGATTCCGCAGCTACCTCGCTGTCCGCGGCGGAGTGGGCGTCTCTCCGGTGCTGGGCAGCCGCTCCACGGACACCATGTCCGGAATCGGCCCCGCACCGCTGACCGCCGGGCAGCTCCTTGCCGCCGGCGGCGAGGCCGAGTCCGGCGTCGTCGGGCACCCTGAGCTGCAGCCGGACTACCCCGGCACCGGGGTGACCGTCCTCGACGTCGTCCCCGGCCCGCGCGCCGACTGGTTCGGTCAGGCCGCCCTGGACTCCTTCACCGGCCAGGACTGGGAGGTGAAGCCGCAGTCCAACCGCGTCGGCATGCGGCTGGAGGGGAGGCCGCTGCAGCGCACCCGCCAAGGCGAGCTGCCCAGCGAAGGCACCGTGGCGGGCGCCCTCCAGATCCCGCCGGAGGGGCTGCCCGTGCTCTTCCTCGCCGACCACCCGATCACCGGCGGCTACCCGGTGATCGCCGTGGTGGTCGACTCCCAGTTGGACCTCGCCGCGCAGGTCCCCATCGGCGGGAAGATCCGCTTCCGCTGGGCCGAATCCAGCACCATCGAACACAACACCACCGAAAAAGAAGTGAGTAACTGATGCGCAAGGTCCTGATCGCCAACCGTGGAGAAATCGCGGTCCGCATAGCCCGGGCCTGCGATGACGCGCAGCTGGCGTCCGTCGCCGTGTACGCCGACATCGACGCCGATGCCCTGCACGTCTCCGCCGCGGATGAGGCCTTCAGCCTGAACGGCAACTCGCCCGCGGACACCTACCTGAACATCCCCAAGCTCCTCGCCGTGGCCGCCGAGTCCGGAGCGGACGCCGTCCACCCCGGCTACGGCTTCCTCTCCGAGAACGCCGACTTCGCCCAGGCCGTCCTGGACGCCGGCCTGACCTGGATCGGCCCCAGCCCGGACGCGATCCGGCTGCTCGGCAACAAGATCACGGCCCGCGACGCCGCGGTCCGTGCCGGCGCACCGCTGGTCGCCGGCAGCGACGGTCCCGTGGACACGGCCGCCGAGGCCCGCGCCTTCGCCGAGCAGCACGGCCTGCCGATCGCCATCAAGGCCGCCTTCGGCGGCGGCGGACGCGGCATGAAGGTGGTCCGGGTCCTCGACGAGGTCGAGGAAGCCTTCGACTCCGCCGTCCGTGAGGCGATCGCCGCGTTCGGCCGCGGAGAGTGCTTCGTCGAGCGCTACCTGGACCGCCCCCGCCACGTCGAGGCGCAGGTCCTGGCAGACGCGCACGGCAACGTCGTCGTCGTCGGAACCCGCGACTGCTCCCTCCAGCGCCGTCACCAGAAGCTCCTCGAGGAGGCTCCCGCACCGTTCCTCAGCGCGGAGCAGACCACGCTGATCTACAACGCCGCCAAGGCCGTCTGCCGGGAGGCCGGCTACTCCGGCGCCGGCACGGTGGAATTCCTGGTCGCCGCCGACGGAACGGTGGCGTTCCTGGAGGTCAACACGCGCCTTCAGGTGGAGCACCCCATCACCGAGGAAACCACCGGAATCGACCTCGTCCAGGAACAGTTCCGGATCGCGGCGGGGGAGCCGCTGCGCCTGACCGAGGACCCGGCACCGCGCGGCCACGCCTTCGAATTCCGGCTCAACGCCGAGGACGTGGGCCGCGGCTTCCTGCCCTCGCCCGGCACCATCGGCGAGTTCGCCGGCCCCACCGGCCCGGGCATCCGGCTGGACACCGGGGTCCGCTCCGGCTCCTTCGTGGCGCCGCAGTTCGACTCCCTGCTCGCAAAGCTGATCGTCACGGGCGCGAACCGCCAGCAGGCCCTGCGCCGCGCCCGCCGCGCCCTCGCCGAGATGCGCATCACCGGCGTCGCCACCGTGCTGCCCTTTCACCGGGCCGTGCTCGAGTCCCCGGACTTCACCTCCGAGGACGCGCTGGGCATCCACACCCGCTGGATCGAAACCGACTTCGCGGACAGTGTCTACATCCCGGCCGATCCCGATTACAGCACCACCGCGCCCGACGGCGAACGCCGCACCATCACCGTCGAGGTGGACGGCCGCCGTCTGGCCGTCGGGCTTCCGGCCGACCTGTTGGACGGCTGGGCACGCTCCGGCGGGGCGGCACCTGCCGGCGTGGCGGTAGTGTCCGACGGCGGTACTGCCGCCGCTGCCCACCCCGGGGAACTGCGTGCCGACATGGCCGGCACCGTGGTGAAGTGGCTGGTCGAACCGGGCGCCGAGGTTTCGACCGGGGACCCTGTGGTTGTTCTGGAAGCCATGAAGATGGAAACCCAGGTCTCCGCGCACCGGGACGGGACCGTTACCGACGTCCGCACCGAGGCCGGCGGAGTGGTCACGGCCGGAGCGGTCCTGGCGCTGATCGGCTAAATGCTTTTGGAGGTCGTGCCGGGCCGTCCACGGTCTTTGCGCTTGCAGGTTTCCCGGCGAGAATCGGCGGCCCGCGGAAACGATATGCTGCGAGGCTTGGACGGAGGTGGACCGCACCTCCGCCCTCGGGCGGCGCGTTTTTCAGTGTTTCTTGAAGGCGTCTTTGACTTTTTCGCCGGCCTGCTTCAGGTCGGCTTTGATCTGCTGGCGTTTGCCCTCCGCCTTCAGTCGGTCGTTGCCGGTGGCATTGCCGGCGGCTGCTTTGCCCTTGCCGTGGAGTTTCTCGGCGGCGTTATGGATCTTCTCACCCAGGCCCATGATGATCTTCCTTATTTGGTCGCCCCCGCGACGTGAATGCCATGGAGGCCAACAATTAATTGTACGGACGGAACTGTCGAAAGTGGGGGCGATGGTCCAGCACCATATGCGGTGCCCCGCACTAACGTGCGTTTCTGGGGCAACAACCCAAATCAGCAACTAACCGAGCGGCTGCTGCGATGAAATGCGGGCTCAATGCTCTAGGCGATCAAGGAATGCAGATCGACTCCGAAGAGAGCCACGAGCGGCCAGAGAATTATGGCCGCCAGGCCTTCCAGAATATTGCCGGGAACGTTCCATGCCACAAGATATCCATGCGTGGCGGCGACCACTACGCCGATGGCAAGATACACGATCCCGATCAGACCTATTCCGCGCCCGCCAGATTGGCGCCTGCCTATTCCGCGCATCATCGCTCTTTTCCCGCTGCAGGGTGTGACTCCAATTATAGTCTCGCCGGGGTTGTTCGGGGAGGGGTACGGGCTTGCTTCGGCTCCGTCGGGCGGTAGAACCCGCCACTGGGCCGTTTCCGCTGGGCGGAAACGGCCCCTTGCCGTGCGTGCCGCGGGCGGGCAGGCTGGCTGGATGACCAAACTGCAGCCTGCCGCCAACATGTCCGGCCTTGACGTCTCGGCCGGGATCGAGGCGCAGCCGGACGGCGTTATCGCCCTGGATCCGGAGCTGGCGGCCCTTTGGGAGCTTGCGGCGCCGTTCCTGAAAGTCCGCGACAACGACGCCCACACGCTCTACGCCGTGGGGCTGGCCCGCGCGCTGCTGGATGCGCACCCGGAAGCGGATGCCGCCGTCGTCCTTCCCGCGATCATGCTGCACGATATCGGCTGGTCGCAGGTGCCGCCGGCGGAAGTCCTCCAGGCGATCGCGCCCGGAGGCGGGAGACCGGACCTGGTGCTGCTGCACGAGAAGGAGGGTGCCCGGCTCGCCGCCGGGATCCTCGCCGAGGCCGGGTACGACGCCGGGAAAGTGCCGGCCATCCTGGACATCATCGACGGCCACGACTCCCGGCGCGAGGCGCTCTCGATCGAGGACGCGATCGTCAAGGACGCGGACAAGACCTGGCGGCTCAGCCCGCACGGCATCGACACCGTGATGGACTGGTTCGGACTGGACCGCGGCCAGACCGTGCGCCTGTGCAGCCAGCGCGTCCACGGACACCTGTTCACGGCAGAGGCGCAGGCCATGGCCCGGGCGTTGTCGGCGCTGGAATCGGTGACGCTGTGGCCGCAGCGTCAGGCGCTGCTAACGGCGCAGGGCGGGCCGGAGGAAACGAAGATCATCGAGGGTGACGCCGGTGAGGGTCTCCCGGGTTGACCGGGACGGCCCGTCGGGGACAGGCCCAAGGTGTGGGATGACCAAGACTGTCATGCCGGCGGCCACGGCGCTGGCCGCCCCGGTGTCTGTGTCCTCGATGGCGAGGCAGTCTCGGGGGCGGATTCCCAAGGATGCCGCGGCCGTGAGGTACGGCTCGGCCAGGGGAACTCCGCGGTTGCGCATCTCGGCCGCGGATACCGGCAGGGGTTTGCCGATGAAGAAGGAGGCGTCGGCGTCGCTCCAGGGCACGTGGTATTCGGCGGCGAGATCGGCGCGGGCCTGGATCCAGAACGGTTCCGTGTCCACGAGCGTGCCGTCCATGTCCCAGAGCACGGCTGCGGGGTATCCGGTTCTGTTGTCCTGGATCTCAGGCAATGCTGTCCTTCCGTGGGTGGATCGCGGTGGGGCTGGCCGGTGGTCCCGCCGGCGTGGGCGCGATGGTCCAGGGACCGGTGCGCCGGCACCGACCGGGCGGCGTGACTAAACGCCCAGCCCGAGCGCCCGCCTGCCGATGGGGTTGAGGTCGTTCTCGGGGAACCGGTTATCCCAGTCGGTTTCGTAGTGCTCCTCGGGAAAGTCCCGCGGTGAGCGTCCGGCTTTGAAGTCCTCTGCCACGACGGCGGCGTACCGGTTGTTCTTCTCGCACTGGGGGGCTGCCGGGATGTACATGACGTTGCCCCATCCTTGTTGGTCCTGCACGGGGGCGACGGCGTGGATCACGTCGCAGTGCCACCACACCGAGTCGCCGGCCTGCACATCGGGGATGGACGAGAGCGCGCGCATCAGCAGAGGATGCCACTGCTCGCTGATCGGCAGGACCCGCCGCGGGCTGACGCCGCACAACTCGTCCTCCGGGACATCATCCAGCAGTGGACGAAGCAGGATGTAGGCCATCGCTTCGGGGATAGGGACCGTCTGCAGCACACCCTGGTCGTTGTTCATGTCCGAAAGCGCCGTCCAGCCCTGGAAGGTGCGGAAGGCCGAGCACATCGTGGATCCGCCCTCGTACTCGTCGACTTCGGTGCGGTAGGCGGCGTCCCAGGGGTCGTACTTCTCCGGTTCGCCGTCGAACACGTGCCGGAACACCTGCTGGTAGGCCGGCAGGAGCCACCGTTCCAGGGCGCCGGAGTCGGTGTGCGGGCCCAGGCCGCTCGAGTCGGCGCCCGGCGGGCGGCGGCGGATCCGGTCCGGGTACATCGAGTCCTGGTCCGGGTCGAACCAGATCCTCCCCTCGGATTCGAAGGTCCAGCGGCGGTTCAGGAATGACTGCACGGCGGCCATCCGCGGGTCCTGCCGCGCCTCCATCTGGGGTCGGGACCAATAGATCGGGTAGATCTCCGGGCGGGAGGCGGACAGGGTGCCGAAGAAGTCGTCCCCCGGGCCGCGGTACTTGGCATCGAAGTCATTGCTCTCCACGTAGTCCACGAGCTGCCGGTCCCATCCCAGCGCGGTCTCGTGGGGGAAGTGACCGCGGACGACGGCGCAGCCGCGCCGCTTCAGCGCGGCCAACTGGGCCTCGCTGACCTGACCGGATTCGATGTCCCCAAAGTTGATAACCGGCCAGACCTCCTCGCCGCGGGCCCGGATGGCCTCGATTTCCTCGACCTGTACCCGGATGCGGTCCTCGAGCCGGCGGAAGACTCCTTCGACATCGCCGATCCGGTGGCGCAGTTCGCGTTTGAGGGCGCGGATCTGGCCCGGAACATCGGCGGGGACCTGAGGGGCTTGGTGGACTGTGTCCTGTTCGCTCATTTTGATCGTTCCTTCTGTCGTCATTCCTGAACTGCTGTTTCTTGCATGGGGCACTTCGACGTGAGGGGGAGGCCTGCCGTCCGAGGGCACTTTCCGTGACACATCCCTGGGAGCTCGTGACCCCGGACTTCGCGAAGGCCTAGCTCATGGCGGCGGTCACCGGTGCCGGGGAGATCGGCCTGGATCCGAGGGGTAGCGGGCATCGGTTCCACAGCAATTCCTCCTATAGTAAAGAATCCTAACTAATTCTGATCTCCAGTGTAGGGCACTCCGTTACGATGGGGAAGACCCCTATCGGAGGACCCCTGCCTTGACCCGTTCCCCGCACTCCCTGGCCCCGGCTGCATCGACGCCGCAGGCATTGGCCACGGTCACTGACCGGCGATTCTTCGAACATCTCCGCCGCAACGGGCCCAGCTCCCGGGCGGCCATCGCAGCGGCCGCCGGATTGTCCAAGCCCACCGCCTCCGAGGCGGCCACCCGGCTGACGGAAGCCGGCCTGATAAGTGAGACGGGCCAGTCGGCCGGGCCGCGCGGCCGCACTGCGGCGATCTACGACATCGCCCCCGGCTACGGACATACTCTCGCCGTCGCTGTGACCACCGGCCGCGCCCAGCTCCGCGCCACTGATCTGCGCGGCAGCGTCGTGGGCGATTACCAGGTCTCGTCGGGAACGCCGCAGACCCGGGACCAGCTCGAGTCCGCCCTCGCCGGCCTGTTCGCCGAGTACCGGCGCGATGTCTCCACACCGTGCCTGGCCGCCGGCATCTCCCAGGCCAACCCCGTCGAGGCCGGCGGACAGGCCGTGCTGAGCCTGCCGAACGCACCCTTCCCCGAAGGGCAGTGGAACCTGAGCGAACGGTTTCTCGGCGACTGCCGGGGGCCGGTCCGGGTTGACAATGACGTCAACTGGGCGGCCCTGGCGGAGCGCGAGTCCGGAGCGATGCGCGGGGTCGACGACTTCCTGATGGTCTATGTCGGTGCCGGCATCGGTGCGTCCCTCGTCATGGGCGGCGAGGTGCGCCGCGGCTCACACGGCATCGCGGGAGAGATCGCCTATCTGCGGCACAATGGACGGACGCTGATGGAGCGTCTGCTTGAACTCGGGATCACCACGGCCGGCGGGCATTCCCTGGACATGGACCGTTACCACGGCCTCTTTACGGAACAGCCTGACTCCCCGGCGGCCGATGACTTCATCGAACTGCTGGGCGAAGCCATCGGCAACATGGCCACCCTGAGCGACCCCGCGGCAGTCGTGCTGAGCGGGCCGCTGGTGGACTGCCCGGCATTTGTGGTCCGTTTGCGCGTCATCCTGGTGCCGCACCTGCTGGAACCCTCAACACTGGTGACCGTCAGCGATCTCGGCACAGAAGGGCCCCTGGCCGGGGCCTCATTGCACGCCCGTGACGCGGCCGTCGAAGGAATCTGGGCCGAATACCGCCGGTGACCCGCCGGCCGCGGCACGGTGCCCAGACCCGGACGGCTGACAGATGGACGAATGCCGCCGGTGAGTTCACGCGAGGTTATCTACTTTTCGATGACCGGCTGGATCTGCTTCAGTTCATGAAAAGTGGGAGGAAACAGTTGCTCGGGCGTTCGGTGTTCACTGTCGCGCTCCGAATACGCTTGCTTCATCTTTTCGAAAAGCCGTTGGGCCTCCGTTTTCAGGCCCGGGATATCGATCCCCGGGATGACGCCGTCGCGCATGATCAAGCGCCCGGCGACGACGGAATGAGTGGCCTGCCGTGCCGTTCCGTTGAGCAGGAGGGTTCGAATCGGGTCGTCCAGGACTCCGTCCCTGATGTCGTCAAGGGAGAACGCAACGAGGTCGGCCTGGGTTCCCACTTCCAACTTCCCCAGGTCCGGGCGGTCCAGGGCGCGCGCGCCGCCAAGGGTTGCCGCTTCAAAGTAGTGCTCCGCGGGGGCCGCGTCCGGCCTGTGGTCAAGAAGCTTGGCGAGGTGCACTCCGGTATCCATGCCCCGGATGAGGTCCGGCGGGAAGGAGTCCGTTCCGAGACACAGGTTGACGCCGGCCTCACGGAAGGCCGCGAACGAGTCGAGGGCCATGCCGTATCTGAAGGATGTGAGCGGACAGTGGATGATGGAGATGTCGGCCTCCGCCAGGGTCTGAAGGTCGCCCAGGTCGGTGCCATGCACGAGCGGATTGCGGTCCACGAAGATCCCGTGCGGGATGAGGAGGCGCTCATCCATTAGCCCTGTCTGTTTCAGGAGCTGGAGGGGAGTTAGTCCGTGCCAGCGTTGCAAGAGCTCCCGCTCCAGGGCCCCCTGAAGGCAGTGCAACCGTACAAGGGCATGCCGTTCGCGGGCGATTTCAGCCGTTGCACACAGAAGCTCCGCGGTCAGCGTCTCAATCCTGCACGGCAAAAGAACTCCGTTGACCAGGGGGTCCGCCAACTCCTGTGCGTAGTCAAGGAAACGAACGGCGTCGGCAAGCCCGGAACGCCCCTGCTCCTCGTCGAATGCGACATCACGTTGCCCATCGGCGCTGACGATATTGACCCCGGAACGGTAGGCCGGGCCCAGGTATCCCCGCAGCCCAATCTGGCGGGAGGTTTCAGCCATGCCGGCAAGCTCTTCAAAGCTTTCTGCCCAGGCGGAATGGATTTCCGATGCTATGGGCATGTACGTCGTGATGCCGTGCAGGGCCAGCTGCACCAAAGCGTATTTGCGGATGGTCTGGCGTTCCTGCGCCGTGAAGACGTCCGCGCGGCGGTTGCGGAAGTAGTCCTCGGACCATTGCAGTCCACTGGCCCGGTCCGCGGATGCCCACGAATCGATCAGCAGGTGATCGATGTCGGTGAGGGCGTCAAGATCGATCAGGCCCGGTGTGATGAGGGAGCGGCCAAGATCCAATGACTCGTCCGCGGGACCGTCGTAGTTCTGCCCGACGAAGACGATCTGACTGTCCTCATAGACAACGTCGCCGTCGCGGATGAGAACGTGTTGACCGGCTTCATGTCCGAGCACGAATTCCGCGCTGAATTTGGTGCGCAAACCAACCTCCGATTCGATGATGGGGCGGACACTCAGTCGGACCGCACAGATCAAACCATAGCGATTTTGGTATACCGATGCCAGAACGCGGATGGGATTGCTGGACGCCGATCTCCAGCAAGCCGCCAAAAAGCTGAGCTTAGAAAGTGATTTACATCTAGCCCGCACTGACCTATTCTATTTTGGTATACAAACCGGTTTGTGAGCTAGACACGACACGTACCCTCGACCGAGCAACCGCCTAGTACGGGTGGCAGGTCTTTCCCCAAAGGACAGTTACTCCCATGGCCTCAGAAGCCCAGTTAATCAATCAATCCGCCGCTGCGGTCCCGGATCAACAGATCACGCGCCGACACTGGTGGACGGTGGTAACCGTGTCGATGCTTGTCTCAGTGGCGGCCGTTCTGATTGGCACGTACAAGTTCCAGCTTGGGCCGGCCCCGGTGGTCCTCTTCCCGATCATCTGGGCCGTGGTCCTCGGTGGAATCCTCGGAACCCAGCGCGTCCGGCGCGTCTCCGGGGCAAGCCGAGCCGTTGCAACTCTGCTCTTGGAGATTGGCATCATCCTCTTCCTCGCCCGGCTCGGCACCCAGATCGGGCCGTCACTGGCGAAAGTGACTGAGATCGGTCCCGCCATCCTTCTTCAGGAAGTAGGGCACATCTTCGGCACCGTCATACTGGCGCTGCCGATTGCCGTAGCCATGGGCCTGGGCAGGGTAGCGGTCGGAGCCACCTGGTCAATCGACCGCGAATCCTTCCTCGCCTTCGCCATACAGCGCTTTGGAGTCCGTTCCGGCGAGTACAGGGGCGTCTTCTCCGTATGGTTGCTCGGCAGCCTCTTTGGTGCTGTATTCATCTCCCTGCTCGCCGGATTCCTCGGCGGACTAAACATCTTCGATCCCCGCGCATTGGCCCTGGGACTTGGACTCGGCTCAGCGTCGATGATGCTCGGGGGCGTCGGGGCGCTGTCCCTGATCTACCCGGATCAGGCCGGCGAAATCATGGCGCTGGCCGCGTTGTCCAACCTCGTCACGAACATCGTCGGCTTCTATGCGGGAGTCTTCCTGTCGCTGCCTCTGTGCCGGAGGCTCTACGCCTTCTGGAGCCGCCTCTTCGGAAAGGACGACGACGGCCGGTCCACCCGCGGGGCACGCAACACGCAGGCGCTGCCTGCCTCAGCGCGGCTTGCCCCTCCGGTAGCAGTGGATGTGGACCCCACGCTCAAGGTGACGCCGCGCATCACCGTTCTCGCCTTTGCCATCGCCGGAGCCTCGGCCCTTGTCATGAACGTCCTGGGGACAAGGAACTTTTCCTGGAATGATGCGGCGGGCATGATTGTCCTGCTGCTGCTGACGGGCCTGTCATTCCGTCTGGCGCGGTTGCTGCCGTCGGTGCCATCAAGCGTGTGGGTACTGACCATCACAACGGTGCTTTCGGCGCCGCTCCTGCCCACTGCGGGGCTCATCGCCGGGCTGACCCAGCACCTGGACGTCATTCTCATCGGGCTGCCGGCGCTGACCTTGATCGGGCTCACCGTCGGGCGGGACATCAAGGCGCTGAAGTCCCTGAGTTGGAAGATCGTCGTGGTTGCCTTAGTGACTTACAGTGCATCCTTCATTGCGGCGGCCGCCCTGGGGCAGATGGCCCTCGGGCGGTAACGGAACGGGCGCCGAGCCGCCGGAAACGACGAGTCAGTGGGGCGCAGGGGGCGACGGCGGAATTCGCCGTCGCCCTGGCCCGTCTCCCGCCTCAAGGCTTTGGTATTCCAAAAGGAAGTTCCGGGGTGTGCAAGGCCGCGGGATTCTCCACCCAGCAACAACAAGAGAAATCTCGCTGTACTCTTGGTATACCAAATAATTTTCAGGAGATGACTGTGGAAGAAATCCCCCAAGCCCCCGGGGAGCGGTCCCGGACACCTCCGGCTTCAAAGATCGCATGGACCCTGATCGCCTTGAGCCTCGTTTCCATCAACCTTCGACCGGCGATTACAACCGTTGCCGGATCCATGGGGCAGTTGGAACAGGGGCTCGGGATAAATGCCCGGATGCTTCCCCTGCTCGCGGCGCTACCGGTGCTTGCCTTCGGGATTTCCGCCCCATGTGGGCCATGGCTCGCCCGGCGTCTGGGAGCAGGGCGCGCCGTCGCCCTTGCGATGCTGATGTTGGCCGCCGCACTGACCGCCCGCGTTCTGCTGCCGGCCCTCATGCTCCCCGGGACGTTCCTGGCCGGCATGGCGATTATGACCGGCAGCGTTCTGTTGCCCCAGATCGTCAAAGCCAACAAGGGGAACGGCTGGTGGACGGGGCTGTGCAGCATGGGCTTCGGTCTGGGAGCGGCACTGGGAGCGGGGCTGATACAGCCGCTGCAGCACGTATTGGGCGGAAGCCTGCAGGGTGCGCTGGCCATGTGGGCTATTCCTGCCGTGCTGGGGGCAGCGCTGATCCTCAGGCATGGCGACAGGCGTGCGGGACCCGTTGACCCGGGGACCGGCGTTTCCCCCTCACGCGGTTACGTCTCCGGCAGCCCGACTGCTGACGCGGAGCGGCCCCGTGCAGCACGAGCACTGCGGTACCAGGCAACTGCCTGGGCGGTGACAGCATTCTTTGGTCTCCAGGCGATGCTGTATTTTGCGGTTACTTCCTGGCTGACGGTCTTCCTCGTATCGATTGGCCTCGCTGCAGGTGACGCTGCGGCGCTCCTTGCCTGGTTCAGCGTGGCCGGCCTTCCCGCCAGCCTATTGGCACCCGTGCTGGCCAGCCGGCCGGCGGTTCTCAAGATCATGGCACCAGGTTTGGGGGTGCTCGTGGCGGCCGCGTTGCTCGGCGTACTGGCAGGCCCGGCTGAGCTGCAGTTCCTCATGGTGGGTGTTTTGGGGGTTGTCCAGAGCGCAGGATTCGGGCTTGCCCTTGCACTCGTGGTGCTCCGGTCGACGGGGCCTCAAACGGCCGGGAAACTGTCGGCGATGAGCCAGGGCCTGGGTTTCGCCCTCGCCTCCCTGGGACCTTTGGGGGCTGCCCTGCTTCATGATGTGACCGGCGGCTGGGACGCTGCGTTCTGGGCCTTGGCAGGAGTGGCCATGCTGCTGGCGCTGGCGGGGTACTTCGCGGTGAATGGACGCATCGTGTCCGTCGAGGAAGGAACTGTGCCCGCCGGAGAGGCCCGGCTGGCTGGCGTAGGAAGCTGATCCAGGCATAAAGCCAGCTAAAAGACAGAAAAAGCGGCAGGTCCCTCAAGCGAGGGACCTGCCGCTTTTGTTGCGGGGCTAAGGAACCAGTTGCAGCTGGTCCGCCACGACGCGTCCGCGGTGGATCACGGTGCGGTCGGCGCCCCGGTCCATGACCGCGGAGGCGACCGTCTCGCCATCGACCAGCAGCAGCTCGGCCGGATCGCCGGCCTCAAGGCCCGGCCGGTGCGCGGTGCCTTTCAGCCGGGTGGCGGCCGGATCCAGAACGCTGGCGCCGCCCACTGTGGCGATCGCAAGGCAGTGTTCGATCAGCTCGTCCCGGCGGAAGCCGTGGGTGAAGGCGAGCTGCCAGGTGCGGTCCAGCATGTCGGTATTGCCGTAGGGGGACCAGTAGTCGCGCTGGCCGTCTTCGCCGAGACCGACGCGGACTCCGGCCTCGGCCAGGAGCGGGAGCGGGAGCTGGCCGGATACCGCCGGAGCCACGGAGGCCATGGAAACGTCCAGCTCCGCGAACTCCTCGATCAGCCGGCGCGTGGTCTCCTCGGAGACGCTGCCCAGCTGATAGGCATGCGACATGGTGACCTTGCCCTGCATCCCCAGGGCGCGCGTGCGCTCCAGGACGAGGTCCGTGCTGAACACACCGAGCTCACCGGGCTCGTGGAGGTGGATGTCGATGGGAACCTGGTACTTCTCCGCGAGGCCGAAAACGATGTCCAGATGACGTGCGGGATCGCGATCCAGGCTGCACGGATCAATGCCACCCATCACGTTGGCCCCGGCCTTGAGTGCTGCCACCATCAGCGGGACGGTGCCCTCCTCGAGCAGGAGGCCGGCCTGCGGGAACGCGATGATTTCGACGTCGGCCTGGTCCTTGAATTGTTCCTTGGCGGCCACAACGGCCTCGAAGCGCTCCAGCCGGCAGTCCACGTCAATCTGGGCGTAGGAACGGACGCGGGTGGTACCGCGCGCGATCATCCGGCCCAGCGTGTTGTTGACCCGTTCCTGCAGCGGGACCTCGGCGTTGCGCCAGTTCTCCCGGTCGTTCATCATCATGGTCCAAACGCCGGGACCGCCGGTGTGCTCGCGGAACGGCAGGCCGATGCGGGTCGAGTCCAGGTGGACGTGGACATCCGAGAAGGACGGGAGCAGCAACCGGCCGCGGCCCTCCACGACCGTGACTGTCTCGCCCAGGGTGCCGGACGAGTCCGACGGCGTTCGAGCCGGGTCATGCGGTTCGACGCCGGCGATCTTGCCGTCCTTGACCAGGACGTCGCTCAGCGGCTGTCCCCATGGACGGACGGCGCGGATCAGGGTAGTCAATGTAATGCTCCTTTGTGTTGGGTCTATTGCACACCGGCGGGGGCGGCAGTTGCCAGCCCCGCGTGGTGGCATGCCGGGGCGGCTGGGCCGGCCGGCGAGGGAACGTCGCTGATGCAGAGCTGTTGCTGGTTTCCGGGCAGCGTGCCGAACAGCGGACAGCGGGTGCGGAAGACGCAACCGCTGGGCGGGTTGGCCGGTGACGGAAGGTCTCCGCGGAGCCGGATCTTCACCTGCTGCCGGGCTGCCCGCGGATCGGGCAGCGGCACGGCGGACAGCAGCGCCTGCGTATACGGGTGCCGGGGAAGACGGAACAGTTCCTCGCGGGGACCCTGTTCAACAATCTTGCCCAGGTACATGACGGCCACCTGATGGGAGATGTGCCGGACGACGGAGAGGTCGTGGGCAATGAAGATGTACGCGACACCGGTGTCGCGCTGGATCTCCTGGAGCAGGTTGACCACCTGCGCCTGGACGGAGACGTCCAGGGCGGACACCGGTTCGTCGCACACGATCACCGAGGGGTTCAACGAAATGGCCCGGGCGATACCCACGCGCTGGCGCTGGCCGCCAGAGAATTCATGCGGAAAGCGGTTGTAGTGTTCGGGCTTGAGGCCCACCTGTTCCATGAGTTCTTTGACGCGGTTCTTCAGTCCGGCGGGCGGATTGATCTTCTGCGCCACCATCGGCGCGGCGATCGCGGTACCGACCGTCTGCCTCGGGTTGAGCGACGCGAACGGGTCCTGGAAGATCATCTGGACCTTGCGTCGGAAGTTGTACAGATCCTGCCCGCGCAACTGGCTGATGTCGACGCCGTCGACGACGATCCGTCCGCCCGTGGGGTCCAGCAGGCGGGCGACCATGCGGCCCGTCGTGGACTTTCCGCACCCGGACTCACCCACAAGGCCGAGCGTCTGGCCTCGTTCGAGACTGAATGAGACGCCGTCGACGGCCTTGACGGTTTTGGCTGCGCGGCCACCGCCGGGGGAGAAGAGCCCCCCCTTGACGGGGAAATGCTTTTGAAGGTTCTCCACCTGGAGAATTGGCTGCCTGTCCATGGCGGGTCCTAACGCGAAGTCCGGATAGTGATGAGCTGGCGGCTGCTGAGATGGCAGCGCTTGCCGTGGCCGGTCTCCACCAGGAGCTCGGGCCTCTGCTCCCGGCAGACGTCGGCGCCGGCCAGGGCGGCGTAGTCGCACCGGGAGCTGAAGATGCACCCTGACGGCAGGTCAAGCAGGGACGGCGGCTGGCCGGGGATCGGGTTGAGGCGGCCGGAGGTGCCGGTGAGCGTCGGCATGGAATTGAGGAGGCCCAGGGTGTACGGATGCCGGGTGTCGTAGAAGATCTCGTCCACCGGTCCGGACTCGACGCATTGGCCGCCGTACATAACAAGCACGGAATCGCAGACCTCGGCCACGACGCCCAGATCGTGGGTGATGAGGATCAGCGCAGAGTTGGTTTCCGCCTGGAGTTCGGCCATGAGGTCCAGGATCTGCGCCTGGACCGTCACGTCCAGGGCCGTGGTGGGCTCGTCCGCGATGAGCAGTTCGGGCTCGCAGATGAGGGCCATGGCGATCATGGCCCGCTGCCGCATACCGCCGGAGAAATGGTGCGGGTACTCGTCGTAGCGCTGCTCGGGGCTGGGAATCCCCACCCGGCCGAGCATGTTGATGGCCGCAGCCCGGGCCTGCTTCTTGCTCGCCTGGTGATGGACGAGGTAGGCCTCCTCAATTTGGTGCCCGACGGTATAGAAAGGGTGCAGTGCCGACAGCGGATCCTGGAAGATCATGCCGATGTTCCGGCCACGCAGCTGGCGCATCCCTGACTCGGACATCTTGATCAGGTCCTTGCCCTGGAACAGGGCCTGGCCGGAGAGCTGGGCGGAGGTGCCTTTGAGCAGGCCCATCAGTGCCTGGCTCGTCACCGACTTTCCGGATCCGGATTCGCCAACGATGCCAAGCGTCTGCCCGCGCTCAAGGGTGAAGTCCATGCCGTTGACGGCCGAGACCAGGCCGTCGTCGGTGGGGAACGCGACTGACAGGTTCCGGACATCCAGGAAGGCGCCAGCCCCGCCGTCGGCCCCTGCAGGGGTTGGCGCGGGGGACGGCAAAGTGGCCGGCGCGCCGGGATAGGTCTGGGTCATTGGAGCCTCACTCGGGGATCGATGGCGGCATAGGCGAGGTCGACGGCGACATTGGCGACGATCACGAAGAAAGCGGCCAGCATGGTGATGGCCATGGTGACGGGCAAGTCGCCGGAGATGGCGGCCCGGACGGCGGTGAATCCGAGCCCCGGCACGGAGAAGATCTGTTCGGTGAGGACGGCGCCGCCGAGCAGCAGGCCGATGTCCATGCCGAGCATGGTCACAATCGGGGTGATTCCGGCCCGGACGCCATGCTTGAACGTCACGGTCCGCGGGGCCAGTCCCTTGGCCCGCGCCGTGCGGATAAAGTCCTCGTCGAACGTTTCAATCATGTTCGTACGGGTGACGCGGATGTAGGAGGCGCTGAACAGGACGGCGAGGGCAATCCATGGCAGCAAATAGTTCAACACCCAGGCCCACGGCCCCTGGGCACCGAACGGGCTGTTGATCTCATTGGTGGTGAACGGCAGGAGATGCAGCTGATTGACGAACACCAGCAACAGGAACAGGCCCGTGACCGGGATCGGCAGCGAAACGCCCACTGACGCCGCGCCAACGATGAACTTGTCCGTAGGGCTGCCTTTCCTGAGGGCTGCGAGCAGGCCAAGGCCCACGCCCGACACCGTCCAAAGGACCAGCGCGCCGACTGCCATCGAGAGCGTGTAGGGCAGCGACCGGCTGATGATGTCCGAGACATTCTCATTCGTCTGGAACGATTTTCCGAGGCAGGGCCACTGGCAGACGGATTCGGCGCCGGGGGCACCAATCATGCGCGGCGATACCAGCCCGCGCATGTAGTCGGCGTACTGAAGGAAGAACGGCTGGTCCATGCCGAGGGCGACGCGCGCCTCGGCGACGCGTTCCGGCGTGCATTCCTGGCCACATGCGGCCGAGGCCGGATCGGCCGGACCCAGCTGGAACAGAGTGAAAGTGATGAAGCTGACGGCTATGAGTAGCAGGACCAGGGAGCCTGTCCGGCGAAGTATGAATCTGATCATTGTGGTTGCGGGCCGCCCGCCTGAATCCGGGCGGCCCGCGTCTCCTTCTGTGAGGACCGGTTAGTGCTCGACGCCGACAATCGACAGGTCGATGCCGCCGAAGAAGTAGCCCACTTGGGCGTTGCGGATGTTGGAACCGACGACGCTGTTCGTGTGACTGCGGACGAGCGGAATGATCGGGTAGGTCTTCAGTGCCTTTCCGAATTCCTCGGACCACTTCTTGCCCAGCTCCTCCGAGGTCCCCGCGGTGTCCCGCAGCTCAAACATGGCCTTGGACACCTCCGGGTCGAAGTAGCGGGACGTGTTGGAGAATCCGTAACTGGTGCCATCGTTGTTTGGGCCGAGGATGGGGTCCGCCGAGGTCCGGATCGAAGACGGATCGGCGCCGCCGCACCAGCCTGACCGTCCAATGTCCGGCAGTTGCTCACTGGCCATGACGGAGTAATAGTTCGGGGCCGGAATCGGCACCAGCTGTACGTCGATGCCCAGAGCCTTGAGGTTCTCCTGGACCACCGTGCCTGTGTTCTTGTAAGCGTCCCGGTTGTTGGCGTAGCCAAAGGTGAGGGTCTTGGGGTAGGTCTTGCCTTCGAGGAGCTTCTTGGCCTCGTCCAGCTTGGGCTTCCCGCTGGGGTCGATCTCCAACTCCTGGGCAACGTACCCGCGCATCTTGTCGTTGAGCGGCGTCTGGGTGAGTTCGCCGAAACGGCGCCCCCCGTACTGGACCAGGATCGACTGGCGGTCCAGGGCAAGCGCAATTGCCTTGCGGACATCCGGGTCCGTGATCTTCTGCGTGTTAAGGCTCAGCACGTCGTTGCAGCCCAGCAGCCCTGAGGCGACCCGGTCCTTGACCTGGGCATCGGCCAGCTTGGCCGAATCCGAGGTCTGCAAGGCACCGTTCGAATCCAGGGTGATGGCGTTGGTGTCGGCGTTGGCCAGCAGCTGCTGGCTGATGGTGGCCTGCGACGTGGACAGGGAGAAGCTGAAGGTGTCCGGGAGTGCCGTGCGGTTGGGGTCCGTCGCGGGATCCCAGTGCGGGTTGCGGACGAGTTTGAGCGACTTGCCGCGGTTGTACGATTCCACCATGTAGGGGCCGGATGAGACCGGATGGTTAGTGTAGTCCAGCTTGGTGTCCTTGTCATGGGGCACAGGAGCGGTGTTGGACCGTGAGGCCAGCGCAGGAAATTCAGCGAACGGCTTCTTCAGGTGGAAGACGACAGTGCGCTGGTCCGGGGTCTCGACTGCCTGGAGCACGGCGGCAGGATCCTTGTAGGGGCCTTTGTAGCCGCCGGCGTCGAGCGCGGAATTCAGCTCCTGGGGCGCCTGGGTGTAGACGTCCTGGGCGAAGGTGCGTTCGATGCCGTATTTGACGTCCGCCGAAGTGATGGGGCGGCCGTCCTCGAACTTGACGCCGTCCCGGAGCGTGAACGTCCAGGTGAGGCCGTCGGCTGAAACTTTCCCGGTGTCCGTGGCGAGGTCCGGGACGATGGTGGGCGGCTGGCCTGCCGTCTCTTTGGCCATGGTGAGCGTCCGGTAGTACAGCTGTCCGACATTGGCCGTCTGGACGTAGTTGCTGTTTCCAGGGTCAAGTGTCTGGAAGTCGGAGGACATCAGGACGTTGATGTTGCCTCCCTTGGTGGTGAAGCCGGGCCTGACCACTGCCGCGGCCGAATCCGTCGTTGAACCACTGGCTTTGCTGGCGGCCGGCTGGCCCTGGGCCGCGGAACAACCGGTGGCTGCCACGGAGATCAGAACGGCAAGGGCCAGCACTCTGGATGGATATTTCATGGTTCTCCTCATACGGGTGGGTGATGGTGATGGGTGCTAGTGGCGGGAGGCCTTGGGGTCTAAGGCGTCGCGAACGGCGTCGCCGAGCAGATTGAACGCCAGGACGGTGACGATGAGCATGGCGCCGGGGACGGCCAGGAACCATGGATCGCTGAGATACCAGTTGCCGGACTGGGCGGCGTTGAGCATCTGTCCCCACGACGGAGTCGGGTCTTTGACGCCGACGCCGAGGAAGGACAGCGCGGCTTCCGCGGAGATGTTGGTGGGGATGAGCATGGTCGCGTATACGAGCACGACGCCCATCACGTTGGGGATGATCTGCCGAAACAGCACGCTGAGGTGGGAGGCGCCGAACGAGCGGGCCGCCTCAACAAATTCACGCTCCCGGATGCTGAGGACCTGGCCCCGGACGATCCGGGCAAGATACGCCCAGCCGAAGAATCCCAGGATGATGACCAGCGAGGCCATGGGCAGGAAGCTGCCCTGGCCCAGGGGCGTGCCGCGCAGCCGGGACTGAAGGATGGGCGTCAGCGACAGCACCAACAGGAGGTGCGGGAAGGCGAGGAAGAGATCCATGACGCGGCTGATGATCGCGTCCGTTTTTCCACCGAAGTAGCCGGCCGCCGCCCCGAGCACGGTGCCAAGGACAACGGAGACGGCGGTTGAAAGGAGGGCGATGGTGAGGGAGACCTGACCGCCAAAGGCAAGCCGGGCGAACAGATCCCGCCCCAGCCCGGGTTCTACCCCCAGCCAATGCTGCTCAGAGGGATACATGTAGCCGGGGAGAGGCAGGCCCGGGGTTTCGAAGTCATCAAGCACCTCCGGGCTGGTGTTGGAGGTGAAGGGATCAGTTCCGGACCAGGCACTGAGGACAGGCGCGAGGACCGCGAAGAGCACGATGGCGACCACGACACAGAGGCTCAGCAGGGCGATCTTGCTCCTGCGGATCCTGAGCCAGGCAGTGGCCAGCAGCGACCGTGCCTGGGCGGGATCCGCGCTGGCGGCGGTTTGGCCGCCGGGGGACATGGGGCGGCTGACGCCGCTGCTGCCATCGTCGCTGTCGCTGGCGCCGGGCAACGGACTCGCAGCAGTTGGTGTGGCACCGGACTGAAGCTGGGTCATCGGGAACGCTCGATTCAGGGTCCAAGGAGCAAGCTCCATCATTTTGTATACCAAACAAAGATTAGGGCACCGTTTGTGCGATGTAAATCACAACTTGGCATCATCTGGAATACCAGAGAATGATCTGGCTTGGCGGTGCCGTGACTTGGCCGGCCTGCCGATAGGGGTGGCAACGCACTTGCGGGTTAGCTGCGCGGGAGCCTTTGTATGTGCTCGGAACCGGCAGTTGAGCGCGTGTATGCTCAGTTGGAACGCTGAGCGGCACCGTCCGCCAGGGCCACGGGGTGAGTAATGAACGGCGGGGTGAGTGTGGTTGAAGCGAAAGGTGATGCGCTGAACGGGCGGGACGACGAAGTCCGGGCCGAACACGTGTATCAGCTGGTCCTTGAAGGGATCGTGACCGGCAAATACGAGCAGGGCATGCGGCTGCGCGAACGGGAACTGTCAGAACTGCACAACGTGTCCAGGATTCCCGTGCGGGAGGCCATCCAGCGTCTTGAGCAGGACGGCTTCGTTGAAACTTTCCCCCGCAGGGGTGCGGCGGTGCGGCGGCTAACGCTAACGGACGTCAACGAACTCTTCGATGTCCGGCTTTGCCTCGAGACGTTCGCCGCGCGCACCGCGGCAGTCCGGGTTGCCGAGGGTCAAAGCGGCGCAAGGCTGCGGGAACTCGTGGACGAAACGCGGTTGGCCATCGACGACGGTCCGGAGGCGAAGGTTGCGAGTCTCAGCGCGGAATTCCACGCCGAGATAGTGCGGCTTTCCGGCAACCGTCTGCTTGTCGAATCGGTGAAGCCGCTTTTTGGCCGCATGCGCTGGATCTTCGGCCTGGCCCACAACCGCAGCAATGAGCTCCAGCGGGACGAGCATGTCGAGCTCTGCAATGCCATCCTCAAGGGCCGCCCCGATCTGGCCTATTCGCTGGCGTATTCACACATTGAGCTGGGCCGTGAACCGGTTCTTGCCGGGCTCGCCCACACGCTCGCACCGTAGCCGGCTGATTTATTGGCCCTCCGGGTCTCCGGCTGTCGCCAAGCGTCCAAAAACGCCCGCCCGGGTTAGTCCCGGGCGGGCGTTACTGTCTCCTGCAGATGAAGTCCGCCTACAGGGGTTTGTCCCGATGTCCTTCCCGACTTGGCGGAGCAGGGCGTGCGGGACCAGATGATCAGGTGCCTGCCCCTGCCCCTGCTCCTGCCCCTGCCTCTGCCCCGGACTGGATAGCGGCGAGCAGGGCCGTTCCGTCGGGGCTGCCGAAGCCGGTGCAGGGATCCCAGCCTGGCGCAGCCTCGTAGGAGCCGTTGTTGCCGACAACAATGTCGTGGAAGCCCGTGTTGGAGGATGCCATTTGGCCGTAAATGATGGCCTGCATAAGGCCAAACCGGCGGTTGCTCGCCTGGGCCAAACGCGCGACGAGGGCTGCCCAGAGCGGTGCCACGGCGCTGGTGCCTCCGATGACCATGTTTGTGCCGTTGACCCTTACTTTGTATCCGGTCTGCGGATCCGCGACCCCACTCACATCCGGCACGCCACGGCCCAGAAATTTCTTGGCGGGGTTACCCGACTTATGATGCTTGCCGTGGACGACGTGACCGTTCTGCCAGACAGGAACGGGGAAAGCGTCGCTGAAGCCGCCGCCGGTTGCCGAGTTCGGCCCGTCATTCCAGACCGTCTCACGGGTAATTTCTCCGGTAACCGGATCGGCCTCGAGCCGGGTTCCGCCGCAGGCGAGGGCATAGGGGCTTGAAGCGGGGAAATCGGCATGGTCCTTTCCGTCGCTGGCTCCGTCAGCGCTGCCGTTGTCCCCGGCCGCGGCGGTGACGGTGACGCCGAGGGCTGATGCGTCGGCGAAGGCCTGGTCGAATGCCGTGCGCGCCTGCGCCGTCCAGGCGTCCTCGCTCTGGCCCCAGCTGATGCTGATCGCCGCGGGCGTCGGGCTGGCGTGGGAGGCGTTGATGATCGCATCGAGGAATCCGGCGTCGTTGTTCGGGGCGAAATAGACCAAGACGCCCGCTTTCGGTGCGAGGGCGCCGACAACTTCGACGTCGAGCATCACTTCGCCGTCCGCCCCGTTCGGATCCATCCCTGGCTGGTTGACCGCGCCGTCCACCCCGACAGCCGTGACGTTGGGCGGCGTGATCCCGAGGCCGTTGAAGTAGGCGTTCAGGTCCGATGTGGAGTAACCCCCGCCGAGTTCGATGATTGCAACGTTCTGCCCGGCGCCATCGGTGCCGGCCGGGAACTTGTAGATCTTTCCCAGCTCCGGCGGGGTGTAGCTTCTGCCCGCGGTTGCGAGGGGGATCGCGCGGAACTGGGCCCGCGCCTGCGGCCGGTCGTCAAGGCCGAGGACAGCGGTGACGATGCCGTCGAGTACCGCTGGGATTCTTAGTCCTCCGGTGCGGTGGCGGTGGGTGACCCCGGTGCCGTGGGGTCCGGCGCTTGTCACTTCATTCAGATGGGTGCCGAAGATATCGCTAAGCGTTTCAATAGTCCCTGCCAGACGCAGACGGCGCGAGGCCGGATCAGCCTCCAGGACTTCAGCCCCGAGCCGCGTGAAAGTGTCCGTTGCGAGCTGCATGTCATCCTGGCCGGCCCCGTGGGTTGCTGCCAGATTTTCGACAGACATCGGTTCCCTGACCGTCTCCGGAATCGGCGCCTTCCGGCGCAGGATCACGGTCACCTCGATCCTGCGGGACGGATCAACTGGTCCGTGTTCGGCCTGGACTTCAGGTACCCCCCGGCGCTCCGAACCTGGCAGGGGAACGCTGTCCTCAGCGGAAGCGGGACGGGTAGCTGGCTTGTCACTCATGGTGTTCTCCTATGACGTGGACATTCATTCGTAAGGGAGTAGGCAGGTGTTCCTGGACCCCGAGGATCCGAGGTTTTGATCGGCCATTGATGCGATCATTCCTACGGCTGTCAGTCACTGGCCGGACAGCCGTCAGCTTTATGGGGACATTCACTTAGTGGTGTAGCCGGTACTGACTCAGACTTCAAGACCTTTCCGCTTGGCTCACGGCGCAGATTCGATACGGCGTTGGTGCGCCGAGCTGGAGCGAGATCAAGTGGTCGAATTCGGTGGTAAATGACGGGGTCTGGGCGCCGCGCCCTCGCCGAGATGCGCATCACCGGGGTGGCCACCATGCTGCGGTTCCACCGGACCGTGCTTGCCTGCCAGATGTCGCCGAGAGTCCAGAAACGCCCGCCCGGGATGGCCCTGGGCGGGCGTTTCTGTCTTGTGCAGATGAACACCGCCTACAGGAGGCTTGCTCCGATGTCTCGTCCAATCCTGCGGAGCAGGGTGGCGGACAGTTTGGGGTCCTTGGCAGAGTCCTGATCGGTGTAATCGGCCAGCGCGTAGACCCGTGTCAGGGCTATTTCGGGCCACCGCGACTTCGGGAGCAGGGAGCGGCCGGCGACGGCGATGATCGGTCTGGAGCCCGATCTCCGGGCGACGGCGGCAGGCAGTTTGCCGGCGAGGGTTTGTTCGTCGATGCTGCCTTCGCCGGTGATGACGACGTCGCAGCTATCCTTGCGGGTGTTGAAGTCCAGCAGGTCCAGGAAGTAGTCGGCGCCTGAGACCTGCTTGGCACCGAGCAGCAGGCACGCGTAGCCGAGCCCTCCGGCGCTGCCGGCGCCTTCGTGCCCGGCTAGGACGGTCGCATCCGCGAACCCGGCTTCGGCCAGCTTGGCCACGAAGTGCCCCAGACCCTGCTCGAGGATCGCGATGTCCTGTGGTGACGCGCCCTTTTGGGGTCCGAAGACGGCCGGTGCTCCGTTGGTGCCGAGCAGCGGGTTGTGGACGTCGCTGGCGACGATGAGTTCGGTGTCGTTCAGTTCCGGGAGCCTGGTCCGGCGGATGGTGTGGATCTGAGTCAGTGCCTTGCCGCTGCCGTGGAGTAGGCGGCCGTCGGCGTCGAGGAAGCTGTAGCCGAGGGCGGTGAGCATTCCCATGCCGCCGTCCGTGCTGGCACTGCCGCCCAGGGCCAGAACGATCCTGGCCGGGCTGAGGCTCAGGGCGAACAGGACCGCCTCGCCGAAGCCGCGGCTGGAGGCGTTCAGCGGTTCCAACATTCCGTCCGGAAGAAGTCCGAGGCCACAGGTATTGGCGACCTCGACGACGGCGGTGACGCCGTCGAACGCTATGCCGGCGTGCACATGCCGGCCGGTGGGCCCGGCAACGGTGTAGCTGCGCCGGGTGAAGCCGGAGGCGACGGCGGCGTCCACACTGCCGTCACCCCCGTCCGCAAGGGGAAGCAGTTCGCAGTGAACCACGGACTTGCCGGTGGAACCCGTCGCGGAAAGGAGCCCGGCGGCGAGGGCATCCGCCACCTCGCCGGCGGTGAGGCTGCCTTTGAATTTGTCGGGAGCGATGAGGGTCCGCACGGTCTTCGCAGCGGTGGTGTTGAGCATGTCAGATGGTTTCCGAGTAGGCGGGGCGGCGGTCGTATTCGATCAGGTCATCGTCGGCGTCGATGACCTCGTCGAGGGGTGTTGGGTCCTCGCTGGGCATTGGCTCAACGGTTTCGCCGTTGAAGACCCGGCGCACCCGGTCCGCGTCCAGCGTGCGGTCCCACCAGGCGATGAACAAGGTGGCGACGGCATTGCCGGTGAAGTTCACCAGGGCCCGGCATTCGGACATGAACTTGTCGATGCCGAAGATGAGCATGATGCCGGCGGCCGGGATGGTGCCGAGGGTGGCCAGGGTGGCGGTCAGGGCGATGAACCCGCCGCCGGCGACGCCGGCCGCTCCCTTGGAGGTGAGGAGCATGACCGCGATCAGGCCCAGCTGCTGGCCGATGGTCAGGTTCGTGTTGGTGGCCTGGGCGATGTAGACCGCGGCCAGGGAGAGATAGATGGCGGCGCCGTCCAGGTTGAAGCTGTACCCGGTGGGGACCACGAGTCCGACTGTTTCCTTCTTGACTCCGGCGTGTTCGAGCTTGCGCATCAGGCCCGGCAGGGCCGGCTCGGCCGTGGAAGTGCCCAGGATGAGGAGGTATTCCTCTTTGAGGTGGCGGATCATCTTGAAGATGTTCAGCTTCAGGAAGGCCATGACGGAACCGAGGACCACGACGACGAAGAGGATCGAGGTGGCGTAGAAGAGGGCGATCAGCCCGCCCATGCTCGAGAGGGAGGAGACGCCGTACTTGCCGACGGCGAAGGCCATCGCGCCGAACGCACCCAAGGGAGCGGCCTTCATGATGAAGCCCAGGATCTTGAACATGACCCCGGTGAGGCGCTGGACCCCGTCCAGGACGGGGGCACCGACTTTGCCCATGGCGTTCAGGGCGATGCCGAAGATCACGGCGATGAAGATGATCTGGAGGATGTCGCCCTCCACGAAGGGCGCAACGACGCTGGTCGGGATGATGTGGGTCAGGAACTGCCACCATTCCTGGTGGGCGCCGGTTTCGATCAGCTTGGCCGCGGAGTCCGTGGTCTTGATGGTGTTGGCGTTGGCGTTGACGCCGTCGCCGAGGCGGAAGACGTTGATGGCGACCAGGCCGAAGAGCAGGGCGAAGATGGTGCCGATCTGGAAGTATGTCAGAGCCTTCAGGCCGGTCATGCCGACCTTTTTCAGGTCTGCGACGCTGGCGATGCCGCCGACGATCGTCAGGAACACGATCGGGCCGATCAGCATTCGCATAGCGTTGACGAAGGTGGTGCCGATCGGTTCCAGGGCGATGCCCGCGACCGGGGCGAGCCAGCCGACCAGGATGCCGAGGACGATGCCGGTCAGTACCCAAAAGTACAGCTGCCTGTACCAGCGTGTCTTGGGGGCCGGCGTTGCCGTGCCCGCGGTGGTGATGCGTCCCATGATTCCTACCTCATTGTGGAATGTGAATGGCGTGGTGCTTGAAGAATGAAAAAAGTGGGTCGGGGCGGGCGGCGGCAGTGCGCGGCACCGCCCGCCCCGCGTCCGTGATGGTTAGACGGCGGCTAGGGTGTGGCTGAGGGCCTTGATGATGGCATCGGTGACGTCATCGGTGTTCGCGTCGCCGCCGACGTCGCGCGTCAGGTAACCGGCTACGGTGGCCTGCTCGATGGCGGCCTCGACCAGGCGTGCTTCCTCGTGCAGGCCGAAGTGGTCCAGCATCAGGGCGGCGCTGGCGATGGCGCCGATCGGGTTGCTGATGCCCTTGCCGGCAATGTCCGGGGCGGAGCCGTGGACCGGTTCGAACATGGACGGGAAGCGGCGTTCCGGGTTCAGGTTGGCGCTGGCTGCCAGGCCGAGGCTTCCGGCCAGGGCCGAGCCGAGGTCCGAGAGGATGTCCGCGTTCAGGTTCGAGGCGACGACGACGGAGAGGTCTTCGGGGTGCAGGATGAACTTGGCGCTCATGGCGTCGACCAGGACGCTTTCGGTGGCCACGTCCGGGTAGTCCAGGGCCACGCGCTGGAAGGTTTCGTCCCAGAGGACCATGCCGTACTGCTGGGCGTTGGACTTGGTGACGGAGGAGACCTTTTTCACGGTGCGTGTGCGGGCGAGGTCGAAGGCGAAGCGCATGATCCGCTCGCAGCCCTTTTCGGTGAACAGGGCGGTCTGGAGGGCGACCTCGTTGCCGGGCCCGCGCCCGCTGAGGTTCCGCCCGCCCAGCCCGGCGTATTCGCCTTCGCTGTTTTCGCGGACAACGATCCAGTCGAGTTCGGTGTGGTCGGCCTTGCGCAGCGGGGACTGGATGCCGGGGAGGAACTTCACCGGGCGGATGTTGGCCCACTGGTCGAAGTTCTGTGTGATGTTCAGGCGCAGGCCCCAGAGGCTGACGTGGTCCGGGACGTTTTCCCAGCCGACGGCGCCGAAGTAGATGGCGTCAAAGTTCTTCAGGGCCTCCAGGCCCTTCGGGTCCATCATCTGGCCGGTCTTTTCGTAGTAGCCGCAGCCCCACGGGAACTCGGTCCATTCGAAGGCGAACTTGCCGCCGGAATTCTGGGCCAGGGCGTCCAGGACGCGGCGGCCGGCAGAGACAACTTCCTTGCCGACGCCATCGGCAGGGATGGAAGCGATGCTGAATTTCTGGGTGGCGCTCATGGGCCTACCTCCTTGTTGAGTGTGTTAGCAGCGTCACACTGCTTGTCCTCTTCAAGTAGACGGTTCGGCGACACCCGCCGTCCAAGACCAAGATCCGATCCGGTAGATAGGCGCAGCCTATTGGTCTGTTCCATCGACTGCCGAGAGGTCGCTCTTTTGGACGCGCAAAAGGGCGTTATCGGAGCAATCGACGGGTGGGTTACTTGGTGTGGAGGGCGGCGACGTCCAGGAATGCTCTGGCGGCGGGCGTCAGGCCTTCCTTGCGGCTCAGAATGGCCACGTCAAGATGGGACACGGGTTCAATCAGGAGGGTCCGCAAACCTGACTTGTGCGCCAGCGGGGCCCACGATGAGGGCATCACGGCGTGGCCCACGCCCGCCAGGACCAGCGGCAGGATCGAGGTCCGGTGGGCAACCTCGACGACGATTTCGGCGTCGACCCCGCGCGCCAGCGCATCGTCGACCAGCCAGCGCATGAGGGAGCCGCGCTGGCTGGCGATCAGCCGGTGTCCGCCAAGGTCATCACGCTGGATGGCCGTCCCCGGGGCGAAAGTGTCAGCCTCCGGATTGACGATGAGAATCAGCGGCTGGCGTTCCAGTTCCAGGACCTGGACGCCCGGGACCCGGATGGGCGTGGGCGAGCCGGCAAGGCCGATCTCCGTGCTGCCGCTGCGGACGGACTCGATGACTTCTTCCGGCGTAAACGCGGCACTGACGTTGAGCCGGACCGACGGATACGCGCGGGTGAACCCGGCGATCATGGACGTCAGCGGCTCGATGCCGGGCGACGGCATGGTGATAATGTCCAGCCGCCCGCTCCGCACGCCCCGCAGCGCCTGCACCGCGGACTGCGCCGCATCAAGGTCCCGTATCACCAGCCGAGCCGGTCCGACGAGTTCCTTGCCCGCCTCACTCAGAACTGCCCGGCGGCCGATCCGGTGGAAAAGCGGCACACCCAACTCCTTCTCCAGGGCAGCGATGGTCTGGGAAAGAGACGGCTGGGCGATGAGCAGATGCTCCGCGGCCCGATTGAATCCGTCGTGGTCAACGACGGCCAAGAAATACTTCAGCTTTCGCGTGTCCACGCCAGCTCCTTCACTCGGCCAGAGGTTTTGAGCAGGTTACACCCGAACCCTTTAGGGCCCTACAGCCCTGTAAGGGGGGACAAAGCCACAACGGCGTAGCGGCCAGTGTCGCCGTGTCCACCATCGCCGCTGCTGGCGCAAACGGTGTAGGGCCGGTAGGTGCTGTCTGTGTGCAGCAGGCGCACTGTCGCGCGGGTGGAGGGCTGAGCCTTTTCAACGGTGTCCCTAAAGGCGCGGTAATCGTCCGGGTGGATGACGTGAGGGAGGTAGCCGAATCTCGGTGGCTGGATTCCGAACCGCTGCCAAGAGCCGGACGTCATGAAGGTCTGCCAGCAGGTGGTGTCAACGGCCATCAGCACCCGCTCCTCGGCGAGTTCGAAGACCGCGCGTAGCAGGCTGCTGGATTGGAAGTCCCCGAAGCCGGGCGTGATCGGGTACGGGGTGGCTTCCTGAACCTCACGTGTGATGGCGCGCAGCCACTTGCCCTGCCGTTGTTCGTCAGGGATGACCCGACCGGACACCTCGAGGTTCTTGATCCCCGGCAAATCGGACGAGAACCGGGTGATGATCTTGTACGGCACCAGATAGCGTTGCGCGTTCATCGAAGTGATGGCCGCGTCGATGGTCACCTTCATCCGGGTTCTGTCCTCGGGGGAGATCAGTTCGCTGACCCATTGGTTCATGTCCCCGGTGGGGCTCTCCCCGGAACGATCGATTTCGTAGATGGCGAAGAGGTCATCGTTCCAGGACGTTTCAATGTGCCCGGTGGGGGAGATCGTCCACTCCAAGGCGCCGATCGGCGGGCGCGGTGGCGGGTTGTCTCCCGCCGCAGTGTAGACGGCCAGAACTGCAAGAACCGTGTTCGTCATCGGAGAGTTAATCGGCACTGCGAGAACACGGTAATTGATGCCCCGATGATGGACGGGGTCGTGGATTTGCTGTCCGGTCTCAGCGACGGCTTTGATCCGGTCCATCAGCAGTTCGCGGCCCAGCGGATCGAGGTTTTTGCGGACACTGGACCCGGAGTAGTTCACCGCACCGACGCTCAGGAGACCGGGCTGCTCCTGGTTGAGATAGTCCACCAGGACCCATCGGCCTCGCGTGTCGCCTAACGTGTTCATGACTCTTGCGCCCGTCGCTCATGTAGGGTCGTTGCCGCCGCGGATTATGACGCAACTAATTGGCATGACCAAGGGTCATCCTCCACCATTTCGGGCTTATGTCATATTTTTTGTCAAAACCGTGCCGCCACGGGTCATGGATCGCGACGTGTGGATTTGAATTTGCCTGAACCGATTGGCATCATGTGTCTACCAAGCCCATCTGGCGGATGCCCGGCAGGCTGTACAAAGCGTCATCTGATCACCATCTTCAGGAGTACAGTCCTTTGCCCGACCGTTTTGCGCATTCCGGCCACACCGCATGGCGGTCCTCATCGCAGGTCTCCGAACCGGCTCCCGGCTTCTTCTTTGTCGAAGGCCCGGCATCCAACTGGATCATTGTCCGGGACGAGTCCGGTTTCATCCTCGTTGACAGCGGCTACCCCGGCGACACGGACTTCGTCCTGAAATCCATCGAGTACGCCGGGCTGAAGCCGGCCAATGCCCGCGCCATCCTCATTACGCATGGTCACGTCGACCACACCGGGTCGGCGGCCCTGTTTTCCCGTACGTTCGGGACCCCGATCCTGTGCAGTCCCGAAGAGCTGGCACACGTCCAGGGACACGAAAAGCACCAGGTCGGCCTGGGACAGGTTGTCCTCCGCGCCTGGCGTCCGCGTGTCCTGCGCTGGATGAGTCACGCGATCCGGGCCGGTGCGCTGAACGCCGATCCAGCCACCGAGGCCCGGGCCTGGACGGCAGAGCAGCTCCGGGAACTCCCGGGCAGCCCTGAGGCGATTCTGGTTGCCGGCCACACGCCGGGCAACGCCTCCATCTATTTCCGCGGCGCCGGGGTGATTGCCACCGGCGATTCCTTGATCACCGGGCACCCTCTGACTCGGCAACGGGGCCCGCAGATGCTCCATCCGATGTTCCATACCGAGCCGGGCACCGTACTGTCCGCGACCCATGTCCTGGACGGCGTAGAAGCGTCGGTCATTCTTCCGGGCCACGGTCCCGCGTTAGCCATGCCCCTCTCCTACGCCCTGGCATCCCTCCGCGCCTGACGCCTCAGCCCGGGCTCGTCTCCGCTGTCGGCCGCGTTCGACAGCGGCTTCACTGCACCACGGCAATCGCGAAGCCACCCCACGCGCGCTTCTTCGTGGTCTCACGACCGAGCACGTGCTGTTCGAGGATCGCCAACCCGCAGGATCGGAGAAGTTCGGACAGGCGCTCCCGCGACGGCGGTGTGCTGTCCACCCCGAACTTCAACGGCTCGCCCACTGCTTTGGCCGCCGCCCTCCCGTACCGCCAGTACAGCATGGTCGATTCGAGGGTCTCGGTCGTGAAGTAGTCGAAGGCGAGCAGGCTGCCCTGGGCGCAGCTCGCGACCTTGCTCAGCGTGTCCTCGATCGCTGCTTTCTCGAGGTACATTGTCACGCCTTCCCAGAGGAACAGCGTCGGGCGCCCGGGGTCGAACCCGGCGTCGGCAAGCCTGGCGAGCCAGTCATCCTTCTCGAAGTCAGCAGGCACGAACGTGATCTTGCGTGCGTCGATCCCTGCCTTGTCCAGCATGGCTCGCTTGACCGCCTGTGTCTTCGGGGCATCGACCTCGAAGGAGCTGACGGGCGTGTCCTGCGGGAGGCGGTACGGACGCGTGTCGAAGCCGGCGCCGAGGATGACCAGCTGGTCGATGTCGGGAAGGAATCGGTCCACGGCCCTGTCGAAGAACGTGACCCTGGCCGATGCCTCGGCCTGGGGAGGGATCCTCCCCTCGAAGGGGTACCGGAAGGTCTTCGGGACGTAGCCGGTGACGCGGTGCGCGAAGACCGTCGGCCCGAATGCCAGCTGCATGCCCAGCCAGGGCACGCCGGGCAGGACGGCCAACAGCCGGTTCGCGGCCTGGTCTTCGCGCACGCCGAAATTGTGCATCGCCCACCTGGCCGAGAGCGGGGCTTGCGCGCTGGTCGACACACCGGACGGTTTCGCGGACCGGAGCTTGACCACCCAGATCGCATAGCCGAGCAGCGAGACCGGTAGGAGCACAATACTGAGCGCATAGAAGGCGACGGCGGCACCTGTCTGGCGCATTTCCCGTTCCTTTCGACTCGCGGCCCTAACGGAGATTATGGAGGCAGTTGCATATGACCAGGGTCCCGGGGCTAGGCGGGTTCATTCCCTCATACTGCTCCCACTCCACGGCGGGCGCCATGCCCGGCTGGCTCCTTTCCAGAACGCGACCACGCCCGGAGGACACGTTTCACGGGGCGGCGGTCACGGATCACGCCGGCCCAGGCCGGGATACCCGCCTACGGCGGGGCCAGAAGGGTGCGCGGGCTCAAACGCGAGGAAGTCGCGATGCTCGCCGGCGTCAGCACGGAGTACTACGCCCGCCTCGAACGGGGAAACCTTCGAGGCGTGTCCGACTCCGTCCTCGAATCCCTCGCACGCACGCTCCAGCTCGACGAGGCTGAGCGCACCCACCTGCTGGACCTGGCCAGGGCCTCCGCGCCATCAGAGGTCCCGGCCGCGCGGCGGCTGCGGGCAGAAGTGCGCCCGAGCGTGGAACGAATCCTGGCCGGTATGACGGGGACCCCGGCCTACATTCGCAACGCCAGGATGGATATCGTGGCCGCGAACAGCCTGTGCTTCACCCTGTACACGGACATCCTTAGCCCTGCGACGCTGCCGCTGAACCTCGCACGGTTCATGTTCCTCGACCCACGGTCGCAGGGCTTCTTCGTTGAATGGGCCACCCTTGCAGATGATCTTGCCGCCGCGCTCCGCACTGAATCCGGACGCAGCCCACACGACAGAGTCTTGAGCAACCTCATTGGGGACCTCGCCACTGGAAGCACGGAATTCTCGACACGATGGGCACGGCACAACGTCCGCTTCCACCGCTCGGCCCGCAAGACCCTTCGCAACCCGCTCGTTGGAGACATCGAACTCACCGGCGACGCACTCGAGCTCCCCGGCGAGGGCCTGACCCTCATCGCCTACACGGCCGAACCCGGAAGCCATGCCCAGGAACAGCTCGACTTCCTCACCAGTTGGAGTGCAACCGGAAAACGCCCGATCGAACCGGCTCCAGCCAATCCGCACACCGCAATGACCAGGCCGCCCGAAGGGGACTCGCGGAACTGAGCATGGGTGCTCAATAACGCCAACGGAACCGCCTCGCGTACGGTCCCCAAAGACCGTGTTGATTAAACCAATACAACTGTTGACTGGTGAGCAACTTCACAGTTACAGTTGCGAAACCGAAAAGCCGCCGGACCGCGGATTTGAGTCACCAACGTTGCGTGGATGGACGGTGCGCGAGAACCGCCGCCGTCGATTCCCCTGACGCTTCTATGCGCCACCCGCTCCACGCCATCAGCCCCCGCCCCACCGCCCCAGCACGACCTCTTTTGGCGTGCCGTGGCGCGGGCACCAATGAGAGGCAGTTTCCTTGACACAGTTCCGTTCCACTTCGTTTGACCGCAGGCAGCTCCTCAAGGCGGCAGCGCTGACCCCCCTCGCCGGCCTCGCGCTCTCCGGATGCGGTGCAGCGAAGCCGGCCGAAAGCTCGGCAGCCAACAAGACGGTCACGGTGACGTCCTACGGCGGTTCCTACAACGACCAGCTGACCCAGACCATCCTGGATCCGTTCTCCAAGCAGTCGGGGATCCAGACCACACTGTTGGCCAATACCAGCCTGGCGGCGCTCAAGGCGCAGGTGCAGTCCGGGGACGTGCAGTGGGACCTCGTGGAAATCACGGCGCCGGAGTACGAGGTGGCGGTGGCCGAGGGGCTGCTGGAGAAGTTCGACTACAACATCATCAGCGACAAGGGCCTGCCCGCATACGCCAAGGCCGAGTACGGCATTAAGTACCTGAGCTTCCTCTTCGTCATGGCCTGGGATCAGAAGGTTATCTCTGATGCGCAGGCGCCGAAGGACTGGGCCCAGTTCTTCGACCAGAACAAGTACAACACCAAGCGCTCGATCTACAACCAGCTCTCCGACAGCTCCGTCCTGGAAGCCGCGCTGCTGGCCGACGGTGTCCCCTTCGACAAGATCTACCCCCTCGACGTCGACCGCGCCCTCAGGGTCCTGGGGCAGCACCCCGGCAAGGACCGGCTGCTGTACCACTCCGCCAACCAGGAACCGATCCAGCAGCTCACCTCCGGCGAAGTCTCCCTCTCCACCAGCTTCAACAACCGGATCAACGCAGCCCGCAACGACGGCGCCAAGTTGAACTTCTCCGCCGAAAACGCCGTACTGGCCGGCGACTACTTCGTGGTGCCGAAGGGGGCGAAGAACAAGGAAGCGGCCTTCAAACTGATGAACTTCATGTCCAACGACGCCGAGGCCGGCGCAGCGTTCGACAAGGTCACGAACCTGACCCTGGCCAACATCCCGGCGCTGTCGAAGCTGCCCAAGGAAATCGCCGACACGCTTCCCACGAGCCCCCTGCTCGCAGACAAGATCCTGGTCCGCGACGACAAATGGTGGTCGCAGAACCTGAAGCAGACCGAGCAGCAGTTCAAGCTCTGGCAGGCCAGCTGACATGAGCCACGCAACCCTGGAGCGGACGCGGCCGCGGGGCCGCGGTGCGCCTCCTTCCGCTGAAACAGCACCCAGACGGCGGCGCAGCAGCTGGTGGCTGCTGTTGGCCCCGATCCTTGCCTTCGACGTCGTGCTGTTCCTGACGCCGCTGGGCAAACTGGTCGGTGCCAGCTTCGCCGACAATGCCTACGAGCGGGTCCTCCAGGACCCGCTCGTGGTGCGGGCACTCGTCAATACCCTGACCATCAGCCTGGCGAGCACCATCGTGACCGTAGTCCTCGGCTACGTCATCGCCATGGTGCTGTGGCGTGCCGGGAACGTCACCCGGGTGATCCTGTTCGCTGTCGTACTCCTGCCGTTCTGGACCGGCATCCTGGTGAAGAACTTCGCCTGGGCGGTCCTGCTGCAGGACAACGGCATTGTGAATGCTTTCCTGCAGGGTATCGGGCTGACGGATGCGCCGATCCCGTTGCTGCACAACCGGTTCGCCGTGATCGTCGGCATGGTGCACTGTCTCCTGCCGTACGCGGTGTTCCCGATCTTTTCCTCGCTGACGTCCATCGATGACCGGCTGGGACTGGCGGCCCGCTCACTGGGTGCGCGGGAACGATCCGTCTTCCGGCGCATCACGCTGCCGCTGAGCATGCCCGGCATTTCCGCCGCCGGGCTGCTGGTCTTCATCATCAGCACGGGCTTCTTCATCACGCCCGTGGTGATGGGCGGACCCGGCGACATGATGATCGCCAACCAGATCGACTACTACGCCCGACAGCTCACGGACTTCTCCGGGGCCGCCGCGCTGGCTGTCATCCTGACGGTCATGGTCAGCATCCTCGTGGCGGTCTATCAGCGCGTCCTCAAGGCAGGAGGCCAACATGAAGACAACTAATCCGCAGCACCGCCTGCTGGCGCTACTTTCCGTCCCGGCTTTCCTCTTCCTCGTCATTCCGACAGCGATTGTGGTGCCGGTGGCGCTGAACGATAGCCGCTACATCACCTTCCCGCCCGAGGGGATCTCCTTCGCCGCCGTCGCCGGATTCTTCGCCGACCGGGCCTGGACTTCCGCCCTGACGGCCAGCCTCCAATCGGCGGGCATCGCCGTCGTGATCGGTGTGCTGCTGGGCGCCACCGCGGCGATCGGCCTGCACGGGCGAAAGTTCCCGGGCCAGCCCGCCGTGGTGGGCCTGATCCTGGCTCCCATGATCGTGCCCACCGTGGTGCTGGCGCTGGCGTTCTACCAGTTCTTTATCTCGATCGGCATGGTGGGCAGCATCATTCCCATCGGCCTGGCGCACGCGGTGATTGCAACTCCGTACGTGTACCTGACGACGCGGGCCAGCCTCGCGGGACTCAATCCCGCGCTGGTCCGGTCGGCGCAGAGCCTCGGCGCCGGCGCTCTGTCTGTTCTGCGCCATGTGTACCTGCCCGTGATCCTGCCCGGCCTGATCTCCGGGGCGCTTTTTGCCTTCTCGGTTTCCATTGACGAGACGGTGATGTCCCTGTTCATGCAGTCGCCGGGGGCCACGACGCTGCCGGTCAAGATGTTCACGGACATCCAGTTCAACCTGACCCCGAAGATCGCCGTATCGTCGGCGCTGCTGGTCAGCGTCGCGACCATCGGGCTTCTTCTCCAGGTCATGTTTGTCCTCAAGCGCCGCTCCTCCGCCCGGATGCTGCCCCTGGCCGTATCCGCACAAACGTAAAGGAAAGTCGATGACTGCATCAGTAGTTTCCGCGGAACCGATTTCGCGTGCCGGGAACGCCACGCACGGCGCCATCGAGCTCCGCCAAGTCAGCAAGAGCTACGGCGACGTCCTCGCCGTGGACCAACTGGACCTGATGGTCCAGCCCGGCGAGTTCGTCACCCTGCTGGGCCCCAGCGGCTCCGGCAAGACCACCACCATGATGATGGTGGCCGGTTTTGAAGAACACACCGCCGGTTCTGTCCTTATCGACGGGAGGCCGGTGGACACCTTGCCGCCGCGGGAGCGGAATCTTGGCGTCGTGTTCCAGAACTACGCGCTGTTCCCGCACATGAGCGCGCTTGAAAATGTGGAATTCGCCCTCCGGATGCGGAAGGTCCCGCGTGCCGAACGCCGGCAGCGTGCCGCGGACGCACTGGACCGCGTGGGCCTGGGCAAGATGGGCGACCGCAAACCGCGCCAGCTCTCCGGCGGGCAGCAGCAGCGGGTGGCGCTGGCCCGGGCCCTGGTCTTCAACCCGGCCGCGCTGTTGCTGGATGAGCCGATGGCGGCCTTGGACAAGCGGCTGCGGGAACAGATGCAGGAGGAGATCAAGACCCTGCAGAAGAGCCTGGGCATTTCCGTGCTGTTCGTGACGCATGACCAGGATGAGGCCATGGCGATGTCGGACCGGATCGTGGTGATGCGGGACGGGAAGATTGTCCAGGCCGGACCGCCGTCGGACGTCTACAACCATCCCCTCACGGACTGGGTGGCCAGCTTCCTCGGTGACACCAACCTGATTCCCTGCACCATCGTTGAACGCAACGGGGAGGAGGCTGTTGTGGATCTCGGCGGATTGGGGCTGGCGAGAGTCCGGGACCGGGGCGCGAGCGGGGAGAACTACGCCGTCTCGATCCGTCCGGAGCACCTCAAATTCAGCACGCGGGCCGCGGAGGGAAACGGCTGTACCGCCACTCTTGTGTCCTCCACGAATCTGGGTGCCACGGTGCGCCACCGCCTCACGGCCGGCGGCCACGAACTTCAGCTTCGCGAGCTCAGCTCTGATGCGGGCGACAGCCTCCTGCCGGAAGAGGGGCTGTGGGTGAGCTGGGACGCGGACAAGGCCCAGTTGCTGGTTCTGGAGTCCTGACCGCCAACGCCCGGGCTCTCAGGAGGGTCGATTTCTTGCCGCGGCAGACCCGTCCCTTCGAGTGCGAAGGACGAGCAGTACGGCCAACCCTGCCAGGGTGACGGCGCCGAATCCGATGATGGCGGACGAGATGCCGAAGGCTTCCGCGCCCAGTCCTAGCAGGGCCGAACCGAACGGGGTGGTGCCGGCGAGCAGCAGCACGAACAGGCTCATGACCCGGCCGCGGAGCCGGTCCGGCGTGAGTCCTTGGAGACGGGTGTTGACAGTGGTCGTGAACACCGTGCCGCTGAGGCCGGCCAGGGCCATGAGCCCCAGACTCACCGGGTAGGACTGTGAGATGCCCAGGAGGATCAAAATCAGTGCAAGGACAGCACCCGAGACGATCATCCGGCGATCGTTGCTACCGCCGACAACTACCAGGCCGATGCCGGCTACCAGGGAACCGGCACCGAAAGCCGACATTAGCGCGCCGAAGCCGACGGACGCCACGTTCAGCACATCGCGGGCCAGCAACGGCGCTGCCACCGGCCAGTTGTAGCCGAATGTCCCCACCACGGCCAAAGCCCCAAGGACAAAGAGGACGGCGGGGGTGTGGAGGACATACTGCAGGCCCTCGCGCAGGGCGCCGTGACGGGCCGGTTTGCTCCGGGAGAGGCGAAGCTCGCCGGTGCGCAGGACCAGCAACGCGGTCAGTGCCGCGGCAAAGCTGGCCGCGTTCATGAAAAAGACCGCCGCGGCCGAAAGCTGGGCCACCGCCAGCCCGCCAAGGGCGAAGCCGATCATCCGGCTGGAATTGAACTGCACACTGTTCATGGCCACGGCATCCGGCACCAGCGTGAGGCCCACCATCTCGGGGACAAACGCCTGCTGTGCAGGATTGTTGAACGCGTTGGACACTCCAAGGATGAACGCCAGGAGGGCTAGTTGCCAGATTTGCGGGGACCCGGTCAGGGCGAGAAAGCCGAGGACAAGCGCCTGCACCGTGGCGAGGGCCTGGGCTGCCAGCATTATTGTCCGCTTCGGGAAGCGGTCGGCCAGGACTCCCGCCGGCAGCACGAACAGCAGCAGTGGCAGGAACTGCAGCGTGGTCACTATACCCAGCACGGCCGGTGACCCGCTGATGTCCAGCACAAGCCAGGCCATCGCCACCATCTGCATCCAGGTGCCCGTGCCGGAGATGAGCTGCCCCGTCCAAAAGAGCGCAAAGTTCCGCACCCGCAGCGCCCGCAATAGGTCAACCGCACGCCGCGGAGGCGGAGCCCCGGGCGTCATTCCGGGCACCGGCGGGCCCGTGCTGTCAGGGCCCGTGCTGTCCGGACTTAGGCTGTCAGGCGGCATCGCCGACCCGCCTCTCCATGCGTTCCCCGCGGCATGATCTCTTCGCGCCGGTTCCTCCCGACGAAGGCTCCGGAATGCCGGGGTCTAGTCGGCGAGGATTTGGTACAGCGCGCGGCGGGTTTCGTCGATTTTTTCCATCGCGGCATTGCGCTGTTCCTCGGTGGCCGAGAAGCGGAACTGGTGAATGACGCCCATGAGCTTTCCTACGCTCTGGTGAAATGCCGGCCCGGATCCCTGGGGATCGGTGTTCCACGCATCGTGCAGTTCCTCGGCGTGGTCGGCGACATAGGCCTTGCCCGTATCGGTGAGAGTGAACTCGGTGCGCCGGCCTTCACTGACGGGCGCGATGAGTTCTTCATCAACGAGCTGCTGCAGCGTCGGGTAGACGGAGCCCGGGCTTGGACGCCAGGCCCCGGACGTCTTCTCCGCGATTGTCTTGATCAGGCCGTAGCCGTTGGACGGTGATTCGGCCAGAAGGGAGAGAATCGCCGAACGAACATCGCCCTTGTTGGCCCGACGTGAGCCGCCGGGACCAAACCCGGGGCCAAAGCCCGGCCCGGGACCGGGACCGGGCCCGAATCCCGGCCCAAACCCGCGGCCCGGCCCGAAACCGCCGTGTCCGTGGGGTCCGCGGCGGCTTCTGCCGCGCCCGAAGCGTCCCTGGGCGGGTCCGCCGTCTGTGAATTTGTCGTCGTGAATGCCTTTCATACCGGCATCGTCCTTCCGTTTGAGGTACGTTCCTCTGATGATCGCCGATCCTTCGGCGATAGTTAACGATATATCGGAGACTGTCGCCGGTCAATGGTCAATTTAGCTGGATGATCGTCTGCTCAGCCCTTCTGCGGGCTCTCCTGTGTCCCCGACGCCGGGGACCTGCCAGGTGGCGCCGAGGACGGCGGTCAAGGCCATGGCGACCAGCGCCGACTTGAGTCCGGTGCCGCCGGCCGTCAGCGGCGGGATGGGGCGGTAGACGATCATCAGGGTCCTCCTTGGAGCGTTGTTCCTGTAACCACTTTCCTGCCGCGGAATTGTCGGGGGCTGAGGGGAACCTTTGCCCTGGCTGTGCAGTGGCCTGTCAGCCGTCGCCGGCGAAAAGACTCACAGCCTGTTCACAGCGGCGCGACAGATGGTCGACAGTCCGGGGTCTGAGGATGGGGACACGGCTTGACCGGGAATTCGGGGGCGGACGCAGCATCGGGGGTGCGTCCGCCCCAACGCCACGAATGCCCGCCGGCGTCCCCTGGCGGCCCCGGCCGGTAACAGATGTTCACAGCTGACCTGAGTACACGTTCGCCCGCAGGTCAGGCGGGAGGTCAACACAGGCATTAACGACGAGATCAGGATGACCCATGAGCGAGCACGACCATCTCAGGCCCAGCAACAACGCCCGAACCGGCGCCGGCGCCGACCCGCCATGGCCGGAGACGCCCCGGGCGGGAGTGGTCGCGGCAACCGGCCGGAAACCCGGGAAGCGGGTTGGCGCCGGTGTGCTCGTTGCCTGCCTGGTGGCTGCGGGTTCCTTCGGCGGGGGTGTGGCTGCAGTGGCGACGTCGATCTGGAACACCGCAGCCCCGGCAGCCGGCGACACCCAAACGACCCAATACACGCCGGTGATTGTCAACAATCCCGAGAGCGTCAATGCCGTGACAGCGGCCGCCCAGAAGGCCTCGCCCAGTGTGGTGACCATCAGCGCCAGCTCCGGCACTTCCGGCGGTACCGGGTCGGGCATCATTCTGGACACGTCCGGCCATATTCTGACCAATACCCACGTGGTCACCCTGGACGGACAGGCCGCGAACGCGGCCATCGAGGTTCGGACGAACGACGGCAAGGTCTACCCCGGGACCATTGTCGGAACGGATCCGCTCTCGGACCTGGCCATCGTCCACATCACCGCCCCGGGGCTGGTGGCGGCGTCCCTGGCTGACTCCGGCAAGGTCAAGGTCGGTGACACGGCGATTGCTATCGGAGCACCTCTGGGACTGAGCGGAACGGTGACGGACGGCGTCGTTTCGGCAGCAAACCGCACCATTGAGACCGCTTCCTCGGCCGCGCCCGGCTCGCAGAACGGGTCCTCCGGTGCCGCGCAGGATTCCATCAGCATTAACGTCATCCAAACGGACGCGGCCATCAACCCGGGGAACTCCGGCGGCGCCCTGGTGAACACCAGCGGCGAGATCATCGGAGTCAACGTGGCCATCGCCTCGGCCGGATCCGCGTCCTCTTCTTCAGCCCAGTCGGGGAACATCGGTGTCGGCTTCTCCATCCCGGTCAACGACGCGAAACGCGTCGCCCAGGAGATCATTGCCACGGGCACCGCCACGCACGGCCAACTGGGCCTCTCGGTCCAGGACAAGGCCGCGGGAACCTCGTCGGGATTCACGGCCGGGGCAGAGGTGGCTGCCGTGACCTCGGGCTCCGCGGCGGACAAGGCCGGCTTGAAAGCCGGCGACGTGATCACCGAGCTGGGCGGCCGGACTGTGACTGATGCCTCCGAGCTCACGGCGGCAGCGCGGGAACAGGCCGCAGGGGCCACCGTCAAGGCCACTTTCGACCGCGACGGCGAGCAGCACAGCACTGACGTCACCCTCGGCGCGGCCACCGCGGGCTGAAGCCGCGGGCCCGCCGGGCCCACATCGGAGTCCCGGCGTTAGGGTTGGGCATGATCGATAAGCGAAAGACCTGGCACGAAACCCATAAGGAATCCTTGACGCGGGGCCAACGGGCTGCGGATGTCATGCGGAACGGGATGGGCAGCTGGCCCTTCGTCGGCGGTTTCATCGGCTTCATGATCGTGTGGGCGGCAATCAACAGCTGGGCACTGGCGAACAACGCCTGGGATCCGTATCCGTATATTCTGTTGAATCTCTTTCTTTCGATGCTGGCGGGGCTGCAGGGAGCGATTCTTCTGATCGCGGCCAAGCGGCAGGACGCGATTGCCGCAGCGATGGCCCAGCACGACCGCGACACCAACGTGAAGTCCAAGGAGGAGATCGACCTGCTGATGGCCATCAACAGTCAACAGCTGGAGATCCTTCGGGAGCTGCAGGCCCTTGCGGGCGCCGGAAACGTCAGGATTGATGCCGGCGCCGGCGCTTAGGGATTCTCGACCGTCAGCGTTTGGCCGGAGCTTCCGGCAGCGAGAGGCGGGCGGCCAGGCCTGAGAGCAGGATGGTGATTCCTTCATCCAGTTCGGCCATCCCGTCGTAGTCGGCGAGGACCGGGGCGAGGGCGCGGAGGTGAGGGAAGTCCTTCGGCGGCAGGCGGTGCAGGCCCAGACGGAGAAGCGCTTCGTTTTCGTCAGGGTCAACGATGAATTCCTGCAGCTCGTTGAGCATGTGCCCGTAGAGGAATCCGTAGTAGGCGCGGTAGACGTGCAGCGCATCGGCGGGCGCGAATCCGGCGTCGATCAGCAGGGACAGGATCTGCTCCAGCGGCCGCAGTGTCCCTAGTGGCCGGAGGCCCAGAGGCGTCGATAGGGGCCGGGTCACGAGGAGGGGCACAACGTTGGGGTGCCGGAGCGCCAGGAGCCGCAGGTCGTGGGCGATGCGGCGGAGTTGCGCCTGCCAGTCGGGATCATCGGGGAAGATGGCCAGTTCATTCAGGACGAGTTCTGAGACTCCGTCCAGCAGTGCTGCGCGGTTTTCGGCGTAGCGGTACAAGCCCATGGGGTCCCGTCCCAGTTCCTGGCCGAGCCTGCGCATGGTGAGGGCGTCGATTCCTTCAGCGTCCACCAGGGCCAGTGCCGCAGACAGAACAATCTCCCGACTGAGCCGCTTCTTCTTGCCGGGGGCCGCTGGGGGCGCCGGGTTCGCTTCGGGCGACATCGTGTTCCGTTCGGATCGGGGGACAGGTCACACTGCCACGACAATAGACAGGTTGCTTAATATGTAGTCTACGCCTAAAGTCTACATTGTAGAACGGTTGCTTGGCTGGCCTCCGCGACACCTGGATTTCCGGCCCGATAACCTTCTATCCCTGGCTCTGCGGCGACGCAGCAGCCCGGGATCATGCTTCGATGCCGCGTGCACGGCCTCGAAGTCCAGCTGCTGTAGCCACACGGCGGCACAGAATGCACCGCGAGGAAACGAGCCACACATGGCAACTTCTCACTATGACCAATTCCTGCAGGAAGCCACCACGCGGGACCCTGCATCCGATCGCGCCCTGGGCCGGGACCCGCTCTACGGGCTGTACACGAGCTGGTGCTTCCTGAGCCAGGCCGCGCCCCGCTCCGAAGACGCATTCTGGGCGGCCATGAAGAAGAAGCAGGTCCACCCCAAGGGCACCGGCCTCCGCATGAAAGGCCCGGCCGCGGCGGACTACATCCTGGCCAGCTACCCGGTCCTGGTCTAAGCCGGATGTCAATCACATCCAACACTTACGTACCCCGGGATGCCCATCAGCCCCGGGGCCGCCGGCCTTGGTGCGCGAGCTGCGACACCGACCGGCACCTGACCGCGGACTCCGTCACCATAATGGATCCACGGCAGGAAACCCTTGCCGCCGCCATCAGCTGCACCCAGTGCGGCAACTCGCACGTGGTGGCTACGACTGCGGCCTTCCTCGCAGCCATCCCGGGATGGGATGGGGACAGTGGCGGCTCCGTACGCCGTGACGACGCCTACCGCCACTGCCGGGAGCCGATGTCCGCGGTGGGCCCGGCCAACGCCCTGCCCAAAATGCCATCCGCGACCTCTGGCGTGGCTTAGGCTTTACGGCATGGGACTAATAATCACACTACTTATCATTTGGCTCCTTCTTTCGATTCTTGGCTTCGCCGTGAAGGGCCTGCTGTGGCTGGCCATCATCGGCTTGGTGCTGCTCGTGGCCACGGCTGTTTGGGGCTGGGTGAAGCGGAAGGCCAAGGCCTGAGGCTCACCTGATCTCTTTCGGCGGCGGCCGGTCCAACACACGGGACCGGCCGCCGCTTTCGTGTATGCCCTGACTCTGCCGGGCGACGACGGGTGCCGCTATTTTGTGCCGAGGAAGATTGGGTTGGTGAGGGCTGCCATCGGCCCCAGCCGGAGAGTCGTTCCCATGGCCGTGCCGTCGCTGGGTGTGCCGACGGTCATCGGGTGGCGCACCTCGACTCGCACGTAGGCCGCGAGTTGCGGTGTGGTCAGCCAGCTGCTGCTGCCCTGACCGGCGCCCCGGCCGGCAATCTGCTGCCACCTGGTACGGGCCGAGCGCGATGTTCCAGGTGCCCTTGCCAACCGGGCCCGGCAGGTATCCCGGGGTGGCTTCGGCGGCGGTGATGAAGAACTCCGTGCGGAAGCCTCCGGACCAGCCGCGGAAGCCCTTGCCGGCGAGGTCGGTGCCCTTCTCATCGAAGACGCCGATGTCGCACGCGTTGGTCAGCAGCCCGGAAGCGACCGCGGGCTCGACGGGCAGCCCGGCCTTCTGTGAGCCAGGCTACGGCTGGTGCTTCGTGTGGGCTTCCGGTGTCCAGGTAGCTGGGGTGATTCTGCCGCCATAGATGGGGAGCTCGATGGGAGGGTCATCTGTCCGGAACTGCGACCACATCCGGTTCAATCCTGCAGTGCCTCCTGAACGGACCCGGCGCGGGTGCCCCATGTCCAGTGCTGCGGAGAGCACACAGGGGGAGTCGTCCGGGGCTTCGAACAGGACGGCGCCCTCGGGGTCCACGATGATGCTGCGTCCCTGGCCGGTGGGCCCGGCGCAGTTGACGCTGATCATGAACACCTGGTTGACGATTGCGTTGGCGCGGGCGAGGATCAGCTCCTGGGCGCGGTCCGGGGTGGTGGTCTTGACGACATTGATGATGACGTCGGCTCCCATCCAGGCCAGCTGGCGGGTGACCTCGGGGAACCAGGCGTCGTAGCAGATGGACAGGCCGGCCCTGCCGAATCCGGGTAGATCGACCGTCACAAAAGTGTCTCCGGGGTCGTAGGGTTCGAACGGGCGCCAGGGGAAAATCTTCCGGTAGCTGGCCGCCAGGGCACCCTCGGGGGAGAGGACCAAGGACGTGTTGAACAGCTGGCCATGCGGCCCGCGTTCGCAGATGCTCCCGGGGACCAGCCAGAGCTTGAGGTCTCCGGCGAGTTGCCTCAACTCATTAACGAGCGGCCCGTCGAGCGGCTGCGCGGCATCCCGGAGCGCTTCGGATCGTTGCCTGTCCGGGATTCCGTCGCTGAACAGGTGGAGTTCGGGAAAGACCATCAGCTGCGTTTCGGGCACGTCCGCCAAGACGCGAGCGGCTTCATCGGCGAACGCGGGGAAGGGCTCACCGATCGGGCGCGGAGGGGCCTGGACGGCTGCAACAGCGAGGTTCGACATCGGCGGTTACCTTTGAACTGACGGTTATTGGGAGAGGGCCGACGGCGGGAGTCGGTCTGAGCGTCGGCGCCGCTTCCGGCCGCCCGCCGGTCTATGGGGCAAGAGACCCGATGATGCCTGCCGTTGAGCCCCATGGTGCCCTCCGACGGCTCTTGACATTCGCACGATATGGCGACCACGATTCTGTCATCCCCACACAGGGGAACGACACGATTCGACTTTACTCTTGTCCGCGATCTGCATGTGATTCGCTTCATGCCCTCTCGGCGACCACACAGGTTCCGGCCGCCGCAGCCTTCGACCCCGCACCGATGCTGACCGCATCGCACCATCCAGGAGACACGTCATGAGTACAGCCACAGGTCCGGCGGCGGGCGGGGGACTCGAGGTCCGGTCGATTGACTATGTTCCGCTCAACGAGAGGCATGGAAAGGTTTCGCACATTGGGCCGCTCTGGTTCATGAGCAACGCCCAGATCGCCACGCTCGCGGTGGGGCTGATCAGCATCACGACCGGCGGGAACCTGATCTGGTCATTGATCGCCATCGCCATCGGCGTGCTGGTGGGCACCTTGTTCATGGCGGCCCACTCCTCCCAGGGGCCGCAGCTCGGGTTGCCCCAGATGATCCAGTCCCGTCCACAGTTCGGGTACGTGGGGGCTCTGCTGGTGTGGCTGTTCGCCTATCTTCAGTACGCGGGATTCAATGTCTTCAACACCGTCCTGGCCGGCGAGGCGGTGGCAGGTTCCCTGCACATCGGAAACGAAACGCTATGGTTCTGGGTCGTCACGATCATCGCTGCCGCCGTCGCGCTCTTCGGTTATGACCTCATCCACGGCTTCGAGCGCTATCTGACCTACCTGACCATCATCATGCTGGCGCTTCTGACGGTGGCGGTCCTCACCCACCTTGATCTGCCTGGCGGCGCGTTCAATCTGGCCGATTTCCATCTCGTCCCCTTCCTGGGACAACTGGGCGTGGCGGCCGGCTACCAAATTTCCTGGGCCATTTACGTCTCGGACTATTCCCGCTACCTCCCCCCGGAGTCCGGGCGCGGGACGTTCAAGTGGACGTTCTGGGGGAGTGCCCTGGGCGGTATCTGGGTCATGTTCCTGGGATCATTCATTGCCGCGGCAGCAGGCACGGAGTTCGATACCATCACGTCGATCCAGGACACTGCCAACAAGTTGTTCCCGGGGTTCGGGGCGATCGCATTGTTCATCGCTTCCCTCGGGCTCCTGTCGGTCACCGCGTTGAACATGTATGGCGGTTCCCTGACTCTGATCTCCTCGATCGACAGCCTGCGCCGCATCCGGCCCACCGTCAAAATCCGCGTCGTCACCATCGTCATCACCGCAGCCATCTCACTCGTCTTCGCCAACTTCGCATCCGCGGACTTCCTCGCCAACTTCAACGACTTCCTGCTGCTGGTGCTGTACTTCTTCATCCCGTGGACAGCGGTGAACCTTACGGACTACTTCGTCGTCCGTAAGGGCCACTATGCCATCGCGGAGATCTTCCACCCCCACGGCATTTACGGACGCTGGGGCTGGGCCGGAATCGTCTCATATCTCGTGGGCTTCGTGGTCATGATTCCCTTCTTCTCCGCCGGAAAACTCTTCGTCGGACCCGTGGCCGAGGCCATGGGAGGCGCTGACATCTCCCTGATCATCGGCTTGCCGGTCGCAGCGGTCCTCTACTGGATACTCACCCGCCATATCGACACGGCCGCGGAATGGCGCCTGGCAAAGACCCAGGCATCCGAACTTGAGGAAGCCGCGAAGATGCACGTCGAGCCCTAATCCGGCGTCGGGTCCTCATCCGACGCGGGGCACGCGGTGTCCTCCGGGCCACCCGCCGGCCATCAGCCGACGTGGATGCCCGGGCGGAGGGCCGGGTCGCGTTCGACCTCGCGGAGAATTTCACGCACCAGCGGGGCCGTGTCGCCCTGGCCCAGGAACAGGTACCGCATCAGGTGACTGATCGGGTTCCCTTCCGACCACTCGAAATAGCATTGGGGCTTGATGCCGGTCGAGTCGCGCATGGCCAGAAGGACCGCTGCGATCGCGTTCGGGACCGCCGGCGACTTCACCCGCAATACCCGGTAGCCGCCTACCTCGATACCTTCGACCCGGAGCGTGTGGCTGAACGCCGACGGGTCGGAGATCTCCACCTCCAGGAAGATGACGTCCGCCGGACCCGGGACCGGGTTCAGGCCGCGCTGTTCGTACTCCTTGTCGGCGTACTCGGCCTCGTCGCCGGCCTGCCGCTTGTTGGCGATGACGTTCAGCTGGCCGTCGAAAGCGATCGAGTCGGTGATGAACTGCCGGGCTGCCTCGTCGAACTCGATGGTTTCCAGGCGCAGTTCGGTGGTGCGCTTCACCCGCGAGATCAGCGAGACGACGATGATGCCGGCGATGAAGAATGCGGAAATCGCAATGCCGTCGGGCTTTTCGATCACATTCGCGCCCAGTGCGTACAGCAGGACCATGGTCAGCGCGCCGAATCCGAGGGTCCCGGCACGGCTGTGCCGGCGGACCGCTGAGACGGTCACGGCGACCGCGCCGGAGACCATCATGGCCAGGATGCCGGTGGCGTAGGCGCCGGCTTGGGCGTTGACGTCGGCGTTGAAGGCGATGGTGATGCCGACGCTTAGCACGGTGTAGACGATCACGACCGGGCGGACGGCCCGGCCCCATTCCGGTGCCATGCCGTAGGCGGGGAGGTAGCGGGGCACGATGTTGATGAGCCCGGCCATGGCGGAGGCGCCGGCGAACCAGAGGATCAGGGCGCTGGAAATGTCATAGACGGTGCCGAATCCGGCGCCGAACAGGTCGTGGGCGAGGAACGCCAAGGCGCGGCCGTTAGCCTGTCCGCCGTCCTGGAATTCCTTGGCCGGGATCATGACCGTGGTGAGGAAGCTGGTGGACATCAGATAGACGCTCATGATGGCCGCCGCCGTGGTGAGGAGTTTGCGGGTGTTCTTGACCCTGGAGGCCATGACCTCCTCCGGGGTGTTCCCGGTGGCTTTGATCAGCGGCATCATGGACACGCCGGTCTCGAAGCCGGAGAGCCCTAGAACCAGCAGCGGGAAGGCGATGACTGCCGGACCAATGAGGCTCATCGGACCGCCGCCGGCACTGGAGAGCAGCCGGTCCTGCCAGCCGGCGATCAGGGAGGGGTCCGAGAAGACGTGCGCGAACCCGGCGACGACGACGGCGGCGTTCAAGAGCAGGTAGACGGCAACAAGCGGGATGGCGACGCCGACGGCCTCATTGAAGCCAAGGAGAAATACGCCGCCCAGGATCAGCAGCAGGATCACCGTGATGATGACGGCACTCCCCTTCAGGCCTTGCGGGATCATCGGATTCTCGAGCAGGTGCACCGTGGCGTCGGCACCCGAGAGGGTGATGGTGATGATCCACGAGGTCGCGACGAACCCGAGCAACAGCAGGACGAAGAACTTGCCGCGCCAGAACGGCAGCAGCTTCTCCAGCATGGCAACCGAGCCCTGCCCGTGCGGGCTCTCCTGCGCGACGCGCCGGTACATGGGCAACATGCCCAGCAGTGTCAGGGCAACGATCAGCAGGGTCGCCAACGGCGACAGCGCGCCGGCGGCCAGGGCCGCGATGCCGGGTAGGTAAGACAGGGTGGAGAAATAGTCGACGCCGGTCAGGCACATGACCTTCCACCAGGCGTTGGGCTTGTGATCTTCCTGTGCTTCGGGGCCGGCCGGTGCGACCTGGTTGGCGAGCAGCCAGCGGACCAGGGGTTTGCGGTCCGGGGCTGCGGCCTGCTTAAGGTCAACCTGGGCCGGTACGGCGTGGTCAGAAGTCGTCGTCATGGGGTCTTTCCGTCGGTGGCCGGGCGTCTACCGGGCCGGAACAAAGCACAGGGACCGGCCAATTCTAGTGGCCGTCCCTCCGGCCGGCTCTCAGCTGAAGGAGGTACCCGAAACGCCACCCGGCTGCCGGCCGGGTGGCGTTTCCTGGAGTCATGTTTTGCTGGCGGCCACAGACCGGTCCGCTGCGGGCAGTTACTCCCCGGAGTTGCTGCGGCGGTTGTTGCCGCCGTCGTCGTTGCCGTCCTCTGTAGTGGTGATGGAGGCGACGGCGCCGGTCTGTTCGTTGAGCAGGACTTTGTCGGTGCGCTGCCTGTCGAAGTTGAACATGGCGTTCACCGAGCCGGCTGTCGCGTCCGCGGAGGCGTCGCCGATTTGGCCGGTGTGCCAGTTGTCTTCGATGAAGCGCAGGATCGAGGCCTGGTCCGTCTGGCTGTGATCGACATAGTTCTTCTTCGCATACGGGGAGATGACCACGAGCGGCTGGCGCGGGCCGGGGCCGCAGCGGTCAGCGTAACCGCCGGCCATCGGGATTCCGCTGGCTGCAGCGGTCTGGCACCAGGCGGCGTCGTCGGCGGTGTTGGAGGAGTTCTTCACCTTGGCGGCGGCGTGGTCGTACCAGCCGTCCGAGTCGTCGTAGGCGAGTACCACGGCCGTGTTCTCCCAGTTCTTGGACTTCTGGATCTGGTTGACCGTGGCGGTGATGAAGTTCTGCTCATCGATCGGGTCGGAGTACGCGGCGTGCCCGTCCTGGTACATGCCCGCCTTCAGGAAGGACACGGCCGGCATGTTGTCCGTGTTGACCACCTTGTTGAACTCGGTGAGGTCGTACTGGTGGTTGGCCTGGCCGTCGTGGCCGATCTCCGCGTCCGAGGCCGGGGCCAGGTGGTGCGGGTTGGCCGTGGACTTGTAGTACTGGAACGGCTGGTGGTGGGGGGAGTAGTCCACCACGGCGGCGCCGGCGGCGTTCGTGTGGCTCGTCAGGCACGACGCCGGAGTGGTCCCGGAAGCGGCTGTGGTGGGGGTGAAGCCGCCCTGGAACCAGCCCCAGGAGGTGCCCTTGGCGTTGAGCAGGTCACCGATGTTCCTGCCGTTCATGCCGGCCAGGTTGCCGGTTTTGGCGTGGCTATTGTTCGAGCAGTCGTCGTAGACCGGGTCCGGATCGTTGATGACCGTGCCGACGCCGTTCGCGTCAGGCTGGCGGACAGTGCTGCTTCCGGTTGCCGGTGTGGCCACGGGCTGCCCGGCGGCGTTGTATTCCGTGGCCCCGTGGGTCTGGCCCGAGACCAGGTTCAGCGCGCCCGGAGTGGATGGCCCGAAGACGGTACTGAAGTGGTTGTCGCTCATGGCGTAGTTCTGGGCGTAGTTCCAAATGCCGGTGACCGTGTTGCCGTCGTAGTAGTCCATGGTCAGCCCGGGGCGGCCGTACTGGTTGGTGCCGCAGGAGTCCCGGCTGGTGAACTGGACAAACTGGTCCATCGCGCCGCCGTTGTACGCCTTCTGCTCGGCAGTGTAGCCATGGTCCTGGTCGCAGGTGACGGCCTGCATCGACGAGAGCCGGGCCGGCTGCACCGCGTTGGGATTGTTTGGTGCCAGCAGGCCCGCTGTAGCCAAGGTGTTGATGTCCTTGGGCGTGTTCTTCGCGGCGGTGAAGGACGCTGCTGCGGTGCCCGTGCCTTGCTGGGCTTCACCCGGGGTGTTGGCGGCTTGGGGGTAGGTGGCGAAGTAGTGGTCGAACGAGACGTTTTCCTGGAAGATCACCACCACGTGCTTGATCGGCGTCGCGGTGCCGCTGTGATTTTCGCCGGCGGAGGCCGGCCCTGCGCCGAGGCCGATCGCTCCGGCTGTCAGCGCTGTGGCCGCCAGGGCTGCAGCGCCGGTGGCGGCGGCGACGCGCTTTCGGGTAAAACGTTGTGCTGGATGAGGCATGGGTTATCCAATCGTTCCGGTTCAGGGGTGCCGGCCGGCAAAGGCCGGCTTCGCATTCATCGCCGACGGTAGGGGCTTGTCATGAATCCGCGGTAAACAGCACGAGTCCAAAGAAAGCCTGCTTAGTGTCGGTCGCCATGGATGGGCCGGGATCCGCCGTGTCGCGGTCCGGCCGCCGCCGGATTGCCCTATTCGGCAGGGGTGACGGTGGCTTCGTAGGTGAGGATTTCGGTGCCGTTGCCTTCGTCGCCGTTATCGGGTGCCACCTTCATCGTGAGGTGATTCCCATCGGCGGTCATTTTGAACGGGTTGCGGGTGGCCACGTGCCCGGCGGTGGACCACTGCTGGAACGGGACGTCACGGATCACGCTGTGGGATTTGAGGTCGATCATCGCCATTCCTCCCAGTTCGTAGGTGGCACCGCTGCCACCGGCCGCCGGGGCCTGCGGGAGGTTGGTGATCCCGTCGCAGAGCATTTTGGAGTTGGGCACGTACTGGCAGTCCTGGTAGTCGATGAAGAAGTTCGGGTTCTCCCAGGCGGAAAGCTGCTTGCCCTGCAGATCCCATTCCGCGAAGCGGCGCGAGCCCCAGGTGTTGCCGATCAGGTGGCCGGTCTGCTTGTCCATCACGATGCCGCCGAAGTGGTCCTTGACCTCGAACTGCTTGTGCACGTCGAGGGTGTTCGCGTCGACCCGGTAGATGATGGCGCTGCTGTTTGGCCGGTACTGGGCCACCGGGATCCAGACGTTGGTACCGTCGAAGTCAAGGCCTCCCGGGTGGTACATGTCGCCTTCGCCGAGGGTGATGTCCTTTTGGAGGTTGCCGGCCTTGTCCATGACAAAAAGGTGCCCGATGCCCTTGCCGGCGGTGCGGTCGAACCCGTTCTGCGGGGTCGGGAACTTCGTGGTCGGTTCAATGATCTGGACGGCAGAGAGGAAGATGTGGTCCTGGCTGTAGGCGATTCCCTCGGTGTGGTAGGTGGGGAAGTTCAGCTTCAGCTTGGACGTCTGCTGCCAGTTCGTGTTCCGGTCAACGCCGTTGAAGGCGTCGGCCAGGGACGGGTTCGTATCACGGTGGCTGCCGGATTGGGCGTTGCCCTCGTGCTGGTCAATGTTGCCTGCCGCCTGGGCGGCCGCGGTGGCGCAGATCGCGGATGCGGCCAGGATGATGGTCGCGGTGGCCGTGAGGATGCCTCGGGTGCGAGTCGTGCTCATGGGGGAGCCTCTCAAAGGTTGGGTATCAACAAGCACTCGCCACGTTACTCACCGGTAATGAATCCCCCGGGGCGGGGTGGTGAACGGCAGGTTGCGCCGCGGCCCGGGCACAGGTGCAGAACCTCGGAAATGAGGCGGCCGGCAGCCACGCGAGGGTGGCGGCGGGATGTGAGCGGGCGGAGCAGTTGCGCAGAGCTTAGGCGGATCCACCGTCCGCCGGCCGCGGGTGCCCTTCGATCGTGACGGTGCCGGCGTCGCCGTCGACCCGGATCCGCTGGCCGCTGGTCAGCCTCTGAGTGGCCACGCCGGTGCCGAGCACGGCCGGGATGCCGTACTCCCGGGCGACGATCGAACTGTGGCTCAACGGGCCGCCGACGTCGGTGACCACGGCGGAGGCCATCGCGAACAGCGAGGTCCACGCGGGAGTGGTGATGCGGGCGACCAGGACGTCGCCGGGAACCATCGTCGCGAAATCCTCGGGTCCTCGCAGGACGCGGGCAGGAGCGCTGACCCGGCCCGAGCTGGCGCCGGTGCCTTTGATGACATCGCCCGGCTGCTCTTGTGAGGCGGCCGGCATCATGGACCCGAAGGCCCGCTCCATCCACCGGCTCTCGGGCAGCAGCTGCGGGGCGGCGGCCTTGGCCTGGCCCCGCCAGAGCATTTTGCGCTCCTCGATGGCGGCGGCCCGGACGGGCCGGTCTGCCCCGGTAATGGCCACGGCCGCCGGGGCGCCCGGCGCGGCGAGGCCGAACTCGACGGCGCTTCGCAGTTCCCGGTGGCGGAGCCAGAAGACGTCGCCGGGCTCGGCGATGACGGCGGAGCCAACCAGCCGTTGGCCGAGTTCGAGCAGCATCCGCCGCAGCAGCGGCCAGGCCAGTCCGACGTCGGCCAGGGCGTCCTCGCGGATCGGGGCGGCATTCTGCGCCCACCGGAGCAGCCGGAGGAACGCGGCCCGGCGCCGCGGCCCAAGCCGGGCGGCCGTTCGGCCGGTTTCCTCTTCCCGGCGGGCGGCCAACAACCGCTGGCGCTCATACGGGTCCGTGCCCTGCCCCCGCAGGTAGAACTTCACCGTCTCCAGCAGCGGCGAGGGATCATCTGCGGGCACCGGGCAGACGAAGTCCAGATTGTAGACGGCATGGCCGTACCGGCCGAGGTGGTCTTGGAAGCGGGGACGCCATTGCCCCCAGAGTGCCTGGTCCATGCCGGCCGGCGGCACCCCGGTGCGCTGCGACTCGACCAGGGCCGGCGTCGGTGCGTTGAGGATCGCCGGGGCGAGTCCCGGAACACCCCGGACCCAGGCTGCGAGGTCGTACAGCGACTTCTCCGCCCGGATGGGTTCGCTGTCGTAGCCGAGGAGGAACGTCTGGGCCGGGGCGTCTCCGTTGCGCCGAACTAACTTGTCGTAGTAGGCCCGGAAGGAGATTTCGCTTGTCGCGGCGACCGGAATGATTGACTGCACCGCCGTGTAGTAGACGGTGCCGGCGTCCAGCAACGTCTGCACACCCTCCAGCAGTTCCTCCCCGGAGAGCCCCCCGAGGGGCTTCGCCGACCAGTCTTTGATCACCCGCTCGTAGCGGGGATGCGAATACTCCCGCCAGCCGGCCACTCCCATGTGCGCCGTGCCGCGGATCAGCGCGCGCATCGCGGCCAGCGACATGGCCGTCACGCGCAACATTGCCGACGTGCGGTAGTAGTAATAGGCGTAGCCGTTAATGGTGGGCAGCCCGACTTCGTCGTCGCGGATGATGTTCTTGCCGATGGCGCCGGCCATTAAGGCCCTCAGCGACCGGGACACCGAGCCGTCAATGAGATCGGCGAACAGCGGTGAGAGCGGGTCAGGCAGCTGTTCCACGATGCTTGCCCGGAAGTAGAGCCCCTTCGGGTAGGGCACCCTCCACGTGTCCGGGGCATCAGCCGCCGGTTCCGGCAGCGCGGTGACCGGGCGGGATTGCAGGAGGAAGAACTCGCCACCGGCCCGTGCCCACTCGATGTCCTGCGGGGCCCCGAAATGATCCGCGATCCGGGTTCCGTAGCCGGCCAGCTCCGCCGCCGCCTGGTCGTCGAGTACGGGCTCACGACGGCGGGCAGCCGGCACAGGCTGCTCCCGGGTGCCGTGGTCCGCGAAGACGGTCATGACTTCCTTGTCGGCGGTCCGGCGCGAGAGCACAAGGCCAGAGCCCGCTTCGACGACGACGTCATCGGTGGTGACCGTGCCGCTGACCACGGATTCGCCTAGGCCCCACGCGGCGCTGATCACGATCTGGTCGCGGCGCCCGTTGGCCGGATTGGCGGTGAACATCACCCCGGCGGCCTCGGCCTCGACCATCCGCTGGACCACGACGGCGAGACGCACGGCGTCCGGTCCGATGCCTTCACGGGCCCGGTAGGCCATGGCACGCGCCGTCCACAGGGAGGCCCAGCAATCGGTCACGGCCGCGGCCAGGGCTTCCGCCCCGACGACGTTGAGGTAGGTTTCCTGTTGCCCGGCGAAGCTGGCAGAGGGGAGGTCCTCGGCCGTAGCGGAAGAGCGCACCGCCACGGCTGCATCCCCGTCGCCGAGGAGACGGTAGGCGGCGCCGAGTTCGGCTGCGATCGCGGCCGGCATGGTTCCGCCGGCGAACAGGGCGCGGATCCGGTTCGAGGCATCCTCGTAGTCCTGTGGCGCTGCCAGCGGTGACAGCGCGGCGAGCTCCCGGATGTCGGCCTGAAGGCGATTGGCGTCCACAAAATCCGCGTAGGCTGCGGTGTTCAGCACGAATCCCGGGGGAACCGGCAGCCCGGCCTGAACGAGGCCGGCCAAGCCGATGCCCTTGCCGCCGGCCACGGCGACGTCGCCTTGTCCCACATCGCCGAGGTTGTTGATGTAGGTCATGACCGAGCACCTTTCTGCCGGGAGCCGGGGCGCCTTCATTGAGCGTGACTCTCAACATACTGGCACTGCCGCAGGCCGGGGGCCATAGCTGCAGCCGTTGCCATAGCTCCAGGCCGCGCGGCCAGGGACCGCCTCACGCGTGCCGTTCGCGCGGTCAGCGGCCGGGGGTCAGTGGCCGGCGTCGCGCCCGCCGGTCCATACGTCAGCCCCGAAACCGGCGAGCCCGGGAGTTCCTGCATAGCCGATGTACGGTAGGCCGAACAGGTCCTCGATGCTTTTCAGGAGCGAGTAGTGGTTATACGGTGTGGAGCTCGTTGTCCCGGGCCGGACGAAGGGCGAGAGCACCAGCGCGCCGATGCGTCCGCCGCCCTTTCCATTGCCGGGCCCAGCCGCAAACGTGCCGTCCTTCGCGGCCGACGGCGGCAGGCCGGGCGCGGCAACGTTCGGACCGGAGGGCTCGTTACAGCATGCGCTGGTGTCGCCGTCGGCCTCATCGTTGACGATGACGATGGCGCCGCCGTCCTGATAGGCGGGAGACGCCGAGATCAGGGACACCCAGGTGCGCAGCCAGGCATCCTCTGCCTCGGGACCGGCAGTCTGGCCGACACAGCTCGAGTTATGTCCGTCATTGCACAGGCTCGGGGAGATGAAGGCCAGGTTGGGCGTGGTTGACTCCGCCGCCAGATCCTGGGGCAGCCGGGAGAGCGGGCCGACGTTTGCCGCGCACGCCGCCGTCCCCGCTACGGATGCGAAATACAGGAACGGGTTGTGCCGGGCCGTGTAGGCATCCCCGGGGACGGCTTCTTGCGTCAGGTCCTTGGAGTCGGGACCCAAAGCGGGCTTCCCGCAGGCGGCCTCTTCCCGGCCAGGAACGTTGCCCATGTCCTCCATGTAGCCTTTCCAGGTCAGGTTCCGCGCAGCGAGCTGGCCGGCCAGGGTGGCCACCGGCGCCGGAAAGATGCAGCCCGAGTCGGACTTGACCTGCCCGAAACGCTCCGCGGACGGATGGACCATTTCCGTGTACTCGGTGCAGTCCATCTGAATGTCGGGGGTCGGGGCGACCCCGCCCGCCATCGCCAGGTAGTTTCCCAGACTGTAGTGCGCGGTCCCGTAGTACTGGTCCAGCAAAACAGCCTGTCCGCGAAGTGTCTGGGCCAAATACGGAAGTCGCGAGTTCGGCCCGAACGACTGCTCGTAGGACGCGTTCTCCAGCACAATCACAAACACATGGCGGACCGGGGAAAAACGGGCACGGTTGTCCGGCTGGCTGCCCCCGGCCCCAACGAGCACAAGCAGGGCCAGGGCGATGCAGAGGAACGCTGCCCTTCGGCTCATCAGACCCGGACTTCCTTCCCGGCGAACGGTTTCTCCCCGCGCCGGATCCGGCGTGCCCCCCGTGGCGGTTCCAGGCGCCCGTTCCTGTGGAACGGATGGCGCACGGCACTTTTAAACAGGATAGACACGGGCCGCGCTCTCCAACAGCCCGGTGGAAGACTTGGGAGGACGCCTCTGCGCGGTTGAGGAAGCTCGGAGGCAGCTCCCGTACCATGAGGCGGATGGTATTCATACGGCTGTACCGCGAAGGAAAACTCGAACGCGACGACGTCCGCGCCCACGAGATCGAGGCCCTGGCGCACCAGGACGACGTGGTGCTGTGGATCGATTTCACGGACCCGACGGCGGATGACCTTCTGGGTGTCGAGACGGTGTACGGGTTTCACCGCCTCGCCGTTGAGGATGCCGTCCATGATTTCCAGCGGCCCAAGCTGGACCGCTACGCCAACCACCTGTTCCTGTCGGCCTATCAGGCGGGGCTGCGGCCCGGCAGCGGGGAAGTGGACATTGCCGAGGTCTCCGCATTCGTGACCCGGAACGCCCTCGTGACCGTGCACGGGCCCGGGTTTGATACGGACAAACTCATGGCGCACTGGGATGCCGAGACGGACCTGGCCGCCCACGGGGTGCCTTTCCTGTTCTGGGGCCTCCTGGACATGATCGTGGACGGGCACTTCGACGCCGTGCAGGAACTGGACGGCTACATCGACGCCCTTGAAGAATCGCTCTTCGATGACCACTCACCCGACCACGACCTGCAGCGAAAGACCTTCGAGCTGCGTAAGAACCTGGTCCGCCTCCGCCGCGTGGTCCTGCCCATGCGCGAAGTCCTCAACACCCTCCTCCGGCGGGACGACCTCGTCGGCTGCAGCCCCGCAATGCAGCCGTTCCTGCAGGACGTGTACGACCACGTGCTGCGGGCCACGGAATGGACGGAGTCGCTCCGTGACCTGGTCACGACCATTCTGGAGACCCACATCAGTATTCAGGGGAACCAGATGAACCTGGTCATGAAAAAGGTCACCAGTTGGGCCGCGATCATCGCTGTACCCACCGCGGTCACGGGATTCTTCGGGCAGAACGTGCCGTTTTTCGGCTTCCAGAGCGATTACGGTCTCTGGTTGTCCACCGCATTGATGGTCACCGGGTCAGTGTTCCTGTATCTGGGGTTCAAGAGGCGGGATTGGATCTAGACCGGCCAGTGTTATGCCTGGCGCGCAGCGTTGCCGGCGGGGGTGTTCGCGCTGCGGGCGCGGTGGGCCCTGTATTCGTGCCAGGTGAGCCAGACGATGAAGACATCGAAGGCTGTCAGGAGGGCTAGCCCCCAGGAGAAGGCAACCACGAGTTCATAACTTTGGTAGAGGATGAAGGCCATCAGGAAGGCAATCATCCATGGGTAAGCCCACAATTTGTCCCTGAGCACCGCCCAGACCAGGACCACCTTCACCGCTCCGTGCAACAGCAGGTAGATGGCGCCGAAGAGGGTCGCCGAGACGGTCATGGTCCCGGCCCAGTGCACCAGGGTGGTGGCAACGAGATCATGCGGATCTTCGGAGAGTTCGTGCTGTGTCAGTAACCGGACCCAGGCGCCGATCTGCGCGGGGGAGACCAGCAGAAGAAGAATCCCTCCCACGAGTTCCAAGAGTCCGTCAAGGCCTTTGAGAATCAGGCTGACCCGGAAGGTCTTGTCCAGCAACGTCCTGCCGGTACTGGCTTTAGCCAACGTCACCGCAAACCCCCGGCACGGACTTTCGGCACGGCTACGAGCTGGCGCTGGATGCCAGCACGCCCAGGCCGAGCGCGGCGATGGTGCCGCTGCTGCCGCGTTCGAGCCAACTGCTCACCCGGGGGCGCTGCAGCCACGCCATGGCCTTCGCCGCCGCGATGGATACGGCCGCCAGGTAGAGGAACCCGATGGCGCTTTCGATGGCACCCAGCACCATGGCGGTGTCCAGCGTGTTGCCGCCGTGCGGAATGAACTGCGGCACGACGGCGAGGTAGAACAGTCCCACCTTGGGGTTGAGCAGCGTGGAGAGACCGCCGGCGCCGAACCCTGCCCGCCGGCTGTAGCTTCGGCGGGGAGTGTGCCCGGCCGTCGCGGAGGACTTTGTGCGGCGGGCCCGGATCAGCGATGAAATTCCCAAGTACAGCAGGTACAGCCCGCCCGCGATCTTGAGCCAGCGGAACACTTCCGCGGATTCCTCAAGGACGGCGGCGAGCCCCACGCCCACCAGCGCGGCCCAGACCATCGATGCCACGGCCGAGCCGAGCGCGGCGGCAAGGCCTGCCCCGGCACTCTGCAGCGAGATCCGCAGCACCAGGAACGTATCCGGGCCGGGGGTAACGGAGAGCAGGAGGCACAGCCCCGCAAAGGCCAGCAAGGTCACGACGGTCATGAGCACCATTGTCCGGGTGCCGGCTGCCCGGGCGCAACGGCGGCAACGTCCGGCCCGGACGAGAGGCCCGGGAAGACAGCAGGCGTTCCGGCGTTCCGAATATGTGTGGGGCGGGTGACGCTCACTGCGCCATCTTCGGCGCCTGCAACGCCGGTCCCGGGTAGGTGACTGCGTCGGCGGCGTCCAGGACCTCCAGCGCCGTGAGGTGTGCCGCGGCGGCCACGTCCCTGATGGACTTGCCGTGCGTGACTGCCGCGGCGACGGCGGACTGCAGGTTGGCCGCGTTCTCCTCGCTGGTTCTGGATGTCTCAAGCCGGGCCGCAGCCGCTTCCACAGCCAGGATTTCACTATCGATCACCGGTTGTCCTCCAGTCCCGTCTCTGCCTCATTGCAGTTGAGCCGGGAAGCGATTCGTGCCCGATGACGGGCCGCACCCGGCGGTCAGGAAAGGATATCGAACGTTGGACCAGTCTGTCTCGCGTTCGTGTCGAAACCGCAGGGCGGCCGCTCGTCTCGGCACGCCGGTACCTACAGGATCGCGTCGTCCGTTGAGGTTTCGCCCTGGGGGAGGCTCAACCGGGCGGTGCGAAGGAGGGCTCCGAGCAAGGAGCGGGCGTCGCCCAGCAGGGTGTTCACTTCGGGGCAGGCAAGCTCATAAAATAGTCGCCCTTCCCGCCGGGTCGGGAGAATCAGGTGCTGGCGGCGCAGCACACCGAGATGCTGGGACAGATTGGAGGGTTCGAGGCCGGTGTTGTGGCGCAGCGTGCTCACGGCCACTGGGCCGTCAGCGAGCATTTCCAAGAGCTGGACCCGTGCAGGGTGCCCCATCGCCTTGAAGAGTTCGGCCTTCACATCGGACAGGACAAGACCTGCAGGCAATCCGTCCGCCATGGGGCCTTCTCCTTCGCATCCAATACTCACGGCCCGAGGCCCGTGCCGGACCTGGTCCGAGGAAATTAGCACACGCGAGACAGAAAAGTCTGTCTCCCACTCGTCCGGGCGGTCCCGCTCGCAGATACATCGTAGCGTCGGACTGCCGTCGTGTCGCCGCCAGCGGCAGGTGTGTGTGGGCACCCCTTGCGCAGACGGCGGGCGTAGTTCAGACTTTCATGAATTCATCAATCCGATCCGGCCCTCTGCTAGCGGCCGGTGTCCTACAGGTGGATTCATTCTGCTCCGGTGACAACGGCGTCACCGGAGCAGAATGATCCCAACTTTCAGGAGGGTTCAATGGCAGGAATGTTCGAACTGTTCACCGGCTCCGACGCTTCCTATCGATTTCGTTTGACTGCCCCGGACGGGACGGTGATGGCGCTCTCCAGGTCATTCCCCGACAAGCCGTCCGCAGTTGCAGGAATCGCCGCGGTACGGGAGTACGCCGGAATGGGGCTGGTTTGTGAAATCTCGGCACCGGGAGACGACGGCGTAAAGGAACCCGCGGCGGTCCAGGTTCCGTCGGGGGCCACTGCACAGAATCGGGTCCGGCAGGAGAGCCCGGCCGCTGATCGAGCGTCCGGGGCCCGTGCCCGGCTGCCACGCATCCGTATCCCTTCCGCCGCACATTTTCTGGGCGGGCGGGCCCTTGCCCGGAATCACCAGATGATGATGCGGTGGCGCCAAGCCCCGGGAGCGGCAGCCACCCCGGCCGGGCTGAGCCCTTGCTGAGCCCCGGATTCTCCCGGGCCATCCTCTGGAAGGACATCGGGGCAGCTTTGTTCTGCCGGCCTTCTTCCGCATGAGGCGATGGAAGCCCGGCCTACGACACACAAATCCGCTCCGCGGGTCCCGTGTAAAATTTCTTCCACGATGACCGCCAACGAAGCTGCCAGTCCCACGTTGTTGCCCGCCGCGGCGATGGCCGGTCGCGATGATCCAGTCGACCGCATTCTCTCCACCGCCTACGAACTGTTCTCCCGCCGCGGCATCCGCGACGTCGGGGTCAACGAGCTGATCGACAGTTCAGGCGTCTCCAAAGCAACGTTCTACCGGCACTTTCCATCCAAGGACGCGCTGGTGCTTGCCTTCCTGGAGCTGCGCGACCAGGTGTGGACCGTGGACCTCATCGTGGCCGAGGCCAGGCGCCGCGGCAACACCGCCGAGGAACGGCTACTCGCCGTCTTTGACGTGTTCGGGGACTGGTTCAAGCGAGAAGACTTCGAGGCGTGCACGTTCATCAACGTCCTGTTGGAGATGGGACCGGGGCACCCCTTGGGGATGGCAAGCATCGGATATCTCAGCAGGATCAGGGACCACATCCAGGCTCTGGCCGAGGAAGCCGGGCTGAACCGCCCCGAGGAATTTGCCCGTTCGTGGCACATCCTGATGAAGGGCTCCATCATCTCGGCGACCGAAGGCGACATCCTGGCTTCCAAGCGGGCGCAGCAAATGGCCCGCTGGTTGATCGAACACCACCGGAGCCTGTAACCGGCGTTCCACTCGTTACCAAGCCCCGCACGACGGGCGCCCTCCATGCGGAGATTACTACACTCGATGGCCGAGGCAGCGCGATGTACCGTTGCAGGCGAAGGCCCGTCTAACCCCCAATAGGCGGGTCTTCGTTGACTGCCGCGACTCTGGCCAATCCACAGTTTTCTGGCACACAGTGGAGCGTTAATCCCCGAAGGTCGAAGCCATGGACTCATCGCAGGGGCGATTCTCATGCCGGGCGGCTGACTGGCGGTCGTGATTCAGGAGCAGTGGCAGCAAGGCCGCGGGGGAGGCAGCGACGGCGGCCGCTTGTGATGCTTCCTCGGCCTCCCCGTACCCCCAGCGTGCGAATATCGTGGGGATGCCGTGTTTGGCTGCTCCCGCGACGTCGTAGCTTCGGTCTCCGACCATTGCGGGACGGGAGATGTCGACGCCTTCGCGTTGGAGCCGGAACAGCAATTCGGCGATGACCTCCGCCTTGCTCGCTCTTCCATCGGAGTCCGACGCCCCGCATACGTTGATGAAGTGGCGCTCAATCCCAAACCGTCGTGCAAGTCGTACTGCTTGGTCTTCCACCTTGGAAGTGGCTACGGCCATAGGAATACCGGCCGTGTGTAGGTGCTCAAGCAAGTCTTTGATCCCGTCGTATGGACTGGACTGTTCAGCGCCATGAGCGGCATACGCTTTGCGGTAATGTTGAAGGGCCTTTTGGGCGGTTTCTTCGTCCAACTGTGAGACTGTTCTGAAGGACTCGATCATCGGCGGGCCGACGAACCGGCGCAGAGTGTCCATCGCCGGGATTGGCGCACGTACAGCCGCCAGGGCCTGGGCAGCACTTGCTGTCACGCCGGGAGCTGAATCCAGGAGCGTGCCGTCCATGTCGAACAAGATGCAGCTAACGCCAGTGAGAGAGGGGCGGGCCTGGTGCAGAGGTGTCATTTTTTCGAGGGCTTTCGGTCTTGATATTGGTTCCGTTCCGGTGGTGCCCGGGGGATTGTTGCGGTGAAGGGTAGGCGTGGATCGAGTGAGTCTTGACCAGATTGATCAGAGGATTCTTGCGGAGCTCACCAAGAACGCCCGCATGAGCCATGCGGAGCTGGCGACCAAGGTCCTCCTGTCGAGGAATGCCGTTCGCCAGCGGATCGAACGGATGGAGCGGCAGGGGTATATCCAGGGGTACACGATTGTTGCCGGGCCGCCGGGCCAAGGTCCGGTGTCCGCCTTCCTGATGGTTTACAGGAAGGACCGGGTGCGGGGGTCGGACGTCATCACCGTCTTGCGGTCGATTCCGGAGGTGGTTCTGTGTGACGTCGTGAGCGGTGACTTTGACCTGTTGGTCAGGGTCGAGGCCCGGTCGCTGGAGAGGGTTCAGGAGATCTGGGAGCAGATTGCGGCTATTCCCGGCGTGACGGACACGGTGACGGCCATGACGCTTTCGAGTTTCATCAGGCGGGGGACCGGAGGGGTCCGCGCCAGCGAGTGAAAGTGATCAGACGCCGGACAGGTCCGCAGTTCTGACGGGCAGTACGGCGGATTCAAGCAGCAACTGAGCTGCGTCCCGGTCCAACAGGTTCCTGCCGGTGACGATGTCCAGGATGGCGGACCCGTCCTGGAGGGCTTCCTTGGCCACCGCTGCAGCCGCGGCATACCCGATGGCCGGTATCAAGGCCGTTGCGAGACCTACCGAGGTTGCCGTCTGGCGGGCGAGGCGTTCGGTGTTCGCTTCAATGCCTTCCATGCAGTACCGACGAAGAACGCGTGATCCTTGTTCGAGCCACGAAATGCTTTGAAGAAGGACATGGGCAATGACAGGTTCGAAGGCATTGAGCTGGAGCTGCCCGTTGTCTGCAGCCATCGTCACTGTGGGGTCAGCTCCGGCCACTGCGAAGGCAATCTGGTTCATGGTCTCCGGGATGACAGGGTTGACCTTGCCCGGCATGATTGATGACCCGGCCTGGCGCGGAGGCAGGATGATTTCGCCGAAGCCGTTCTGTGGACCGCTCGACAGCAGCCGGAGGTCGCTGCTGATTTTGGAGAGCTTGATGGCCGTGCGTTTCAGCATGCCTGACATGTGAATGAACACGCCGACGTCGGACGTGGCTTCGATGAGATCAGTGGCGGGAAAGACCGGGACGCCGGACACTTCGGACAGCGCCCGAAGGACGAGTTGTTGATATCCAGGTGCGGCGGTGATACCCGTCCCGATGGCGGTGGCGCCGAGGCTGCACTCGAGCATCAGCGCTGTGGATTCCATTAGCCTGCAGCGGTCTTCTTCCAGCGTCGCGGCGAAGGCATTGAACTCCTGCCCAAGGGTCATCGGGACGGCGTCCTGGAGCTGTGTTCTGCCCATCTTCACGACGTCGGCGAATTCGGCGCCCTTGTCGCGGGCGGATTCGGCAAGTTTCCCCAACTCCCGATTGAGTTCGGCGGTAGCGAAATTCAGTGCCAGCTTGATCGCTGTGGGATAGGTGTCATTTGTGGATTGGCACCGGTTGACGTGATCAATGGGGTGCAGGTGCTGGTATTCACCGCGTTGGTGGCCCAGTTTTTCCAGCGCAATGTTCGCGATCACCTCGTTGGCATTCATGTTCGTGCTGGTGCCTGCACCGCCCTGGATGACGTCCACGCAGAATTGTTCGTGGTGATGTCCGTCCTGGATTTCCTGGCATGCCTCGCGGATCGCTGTCGCTTCCCGCGGGTTGAGGATGCCCAGTTCGCAGTTGGCCTGCGCCGCAGCGTTCTTGATCATCGCCAGAGCACGCACCAGATGCGGGTGGCGGGAGACGGGAATCCCGCTGATAGTGAAGTTCTCCAGGGCGCGGGCGGTGTGTGCCCCCCAATAGGCTGTGGCCGGTAGGGGAACGTTCCCGAGCGAATCCGTCTCGATGCGGGTGGTCATGGGTTGCGATCCTCTGCGTGAAAGTGTGGGTGGTGGCGTAGTTGTGTGCCGCTTTGCTCGGAGGAAGTGGAGGGGCGCAAGGACCGGCCGCGCCCCTCCGCTTCGATCATTTCTTGATGCAGATGACCTTTGGCTGGGTCATCTCCTCATACGCGAAATGGACGCCCTCCCTGCCCAAGCTCCCGTACTTGGCGCCGCCGAACGGCATGCCGTCGAACCGGTAGTCCGAGGAGTCGTTGATCATGACCCCGCCTGCTTCGAGACGGTGGGCTGCCTCCATGGCCCTGGCCAGGGAGTCGGTGAATATGCCCGCGTGAAGACTGAACTCGATGGCGTTGGCGACTTCGATGGCCTCTTCGAAGGTGTTGATCTTACGAAGCATGACCACTGGCCCGAAAACCTCCTCCCTCCACAACCGGCTGTCCGTCCGGACCGCCTCCAGGACGGTCGGCTGAAGCATATTGCCGTCCGTGACATTGCCTGCGAGAAGGACAGCGCCGGCGTCGAGTGCCTCGTCCAGCTTGGACTGCAACTCGCGCACGGCAGCGGGGCTGATCATCGGCCCGACATCCGTCTGTTCATCCATTGGATCTCCGGTAACCAACTGTGCCGTTGCCTCCAGGAAGCGCTGGCGGAACGCGCTGTACACCGGGGCGGCTACCAGGATCCGCTGCACTCCCACGCAGTTCTGGCCGGCGGCCCAAAACGCTCCGGAGACGCAGGATTCCACTGCGTTCTCGATGTCGGCGTCGTCCAGGACGATCACGGGAGCGTTTCCGCCAAGATCCATGGAAAGCTTCTTCAGGCCCGCGGTGCGGGCGATACTCTCACCGGTGGAGAACCCCCCGGTGAAGGACACCATTCTTACATCCCGGGACCTGATGATTGTTTCGGCCACTTCCCGGCCGCCATGAACAATCGTGAGGGCCTCGGGCGGAAGACCGGAGTTCACAAGGGCGTCCGTGAGCATCTGGGCTGACAGGGGAGTCAGTGCAGAGGGTTTGAGGATCACAGCGTTTCCTCCCGCGATTGCGGGCCCGATCTTGTGCGCCACCAGGTTGAGGGGGTCGTTGAACGGAGTGATCGCGGCAATGATGCCCAAGGGTTCGCGCGAGTACCATCCGGTGCGGTCCTCTGAGCCCTCGTACGAGTCAAAAGGGATGACTTCGCCTGCGTTCCGGCGTGCTTCGGCAGCGGAGAGGCGGAGCGTGTTGACCGCGCGCAGTACTTCCTTCCGGGCCTGACGGATCGTCTTACCGGCTTCGGACACAATGGTCTGCGCGAACTCCTCGTTGCGCTGTTCGATCTCCGTTGCGGCGCCGTCCAGTATCTTCCCGCGTGCGTTGCGGGACAGTGCCCGTGCCTTCCGGGCGCCGATGCGGGCCGTTTCGATCACGGCTTTGCCGGCAGAGGATTCGGTCAGCGAAACCGCGCCGACCACTCTGCCGTCAAAAGGGCTCGTCACTTCGCGGAACTGCGGCAGCGCGGTTTCCGTCGAACACAGTGTGAATTCAGGCATTTGCGGCTGCTCCCGTCCTGGCTGCGTGCATGGCGATGATGTCAGAGAGCAGAGCGTAGGCGGTCTCCACACGGCCGGCCCCCGGTCCTGAGACCGTCACCGCGCCCAGAAGGTCGGTGTCGAAGGACACGGCATTGGTCGCGCCGGAAACCCCTGCCAGCCCATGGTCGAGGGGGAGTGCTACGGGGGATACGCCTGCCGTCACTGACCCGTCCGGGTTCCGCCGCGCTGCACCGACGAGCTTCCACCGGCGTCCCTCGCGGGCTGCCTTCCGGATATTCTCCGGCGTCACGGCCGAAATCCCCTGCCGCTGGACGTCCTTGAGTTCTATGCCTGCATCGAGCAGCTCATTGGCGAGGATGAGGACCTTGAGCTGAACGTCGTACCCCTCGATGTCTGCTGCGGGGTTTGCCTCGGCGTAGCCGAGGTCCTGTGCCTCACTGATGGCAGCGTCGAGGCCCAGTCCGGCTTCCATCCGTCCGAGCACATAGTTGCTGGTGCCGTTGAGGATGCCTTCGAAGCCGTTCAGCTTCAGCCCCTCGAACATCTTCTTGGCGAGGCGAATGACGGGGGTGCCGCTCATGACGGCACCCTCGAACTCGAAGTGCACGCCGTTCTGTTCGGCCAGGGCGGTCAGCTCGGCGCCGCGGAGGGCAACGGGGCCTTTGTTCGTCGTGCAGACGCTCTTTCCGGATTCGAGTGCCCACCGCACGTGCGAAACTGCCGGCTCGCCGTCGTCGGGATTCGTGAACGTGGCCTCGCAGATGATGTCAGCGGTGCAGTTGCGGATAACTGATTCGTTATTGGTGTCGGCGGATCCGCCGTACTTGGCGAAGGTTTCGCTGCCACCGTCCAGTTTGAGGGCGATGGAGAGGTCGATGCCCTCGGGCTGGACCAGGGAGCCCAGGCGCAGGTCGGTGATGGCCACGACCCGCAGGCCGAAGCCCAGATCGGTGTGGAGTGTCTCGCCACGTGTTGCGATCAGTTCGGCCAGTGTCCTGTTAACGCCGCCGAAGCCGATCAGCGCAATGTCGTAGGTGGTCATGGTGCTCCTTCAATCAGTTACATCGGTCCTCCAATGCTGTCTGCATTCCATGTCCGTCAGTGCATGTGATTGTGACCGAAAAACAGGGCGAATTGACCATCTAACTGCCGATTCGGCATCTACACCTCGAGGTAACCTGCGTGCAACATATGCATGTTTAAATGTTTTTAATGACCAAAAAATGGTTTTCGTGTTACTTTCATCACTATCGGTGCTGCGCAGCTCGAAGCGGCCCGCCCCGCACGCCGGGGCGTCGGGCGCACCCTTCGCATCAGACCTGTCCACTCATCTGGGAGAAACCATGGAACCCTCATCGTCCGTCCAGCTAGAACCACAGCCCACGATTCCCCCGCCGACCGACTCCGGGCTCCGGCGGTCCATGGGGGCGCGGCATCTGGTCATGATCGCCATGGGTGGGGTGATCGGCTCCGGGCTGTTCCTGAGCTCGGGCTACACCATTTCCCAGGCCGGCCCCCTCGGGGCTGTCATCGCCTATCTCATCGGCGCCTTTGTTGTGTACCTGGTGATGGCGTGCCTCGGCGAACTGGCCATCGCTTATCCGGTCTCAGGCGCCTTCCATATCTACGCGGCGAGGTCAATCGGGCCGGCCACCGGGTTCACCACCGCCTGGCTCTACTGGCTGTGCTGGGCAGTGGCCATCGGATCGGAGTTCACGGCCTCCGGTCTCCTCATGCAGCGGTGGTTCCCGGGTGTTGACGTCTGGGTCTGGTGCGTCATCTTCGCCGCGGTCCTCTTCGGCTTCAACGCAGTTTCGTCGAAATTCTTTGGCGAGTCCGAGTTCTGGTTCGCCATCGTCAAGGTGGGCGCCATCCTGGTCCTCATCGTTTTCGGCGGCGCGGCGCTGCTCGGCTTCCACCCGCTCAGCGAGGGGGCAAACCACCCTTTCCTGTTTGAGAACTTCAACACCTCCGGCGGGCTCTTCCCCAACGGTTTCTCCGGTGTCCTGGTCACTGCGCTGGCAGTTTTCTACGCCTTCTCCGGCTCTGAACTCATCGGCGTGGCAGCGGGCGAAACGGCCGATCCGGCCACCAGCATCCCCAAGGCGATGCGCAGCACAGTGATCCGTCTGCTGATCTTCTTCGTCGGGGCAATCGCCGTCATCGCCGCCACCATCCCGTTCGCGGAGGTCGGACTGGATGAGAGCCCGTTCGTGACGGTCTTCTCATCCATCGGCATTCCCTTTGCCGCCGACATCATGAACTTCGTCATCATCACTGCACTCCTCTCGGCCGGAAACAGCGGGCTCTTCTCCTGCGCGCGGATGCTCTACTCCCTTGCCGACGAGGGGCACGCCCCCCGGGCGCTGAAGAAGCTGACCCGGCGGGGGATCCCCATGACCGCGCTATCGGTGAGCATGCTCGGCGGCCTGGCGTCACTGATCAGCAGCGTCGTAGCGCCCGAAACGGTATATCTGGCTCTCGTCTCTGTGGCGGGTTTCGCCGTCGTCGGGGTTTGGATGTCCATCACCGCCTCGCACTTTTTCCACAGGAGGTCCTTCGTCAAGAACGGCGGCGATGTAGCTGCCCTTCGGTACAAGGCCCCGCTGTTCCCGCTGGTGCCGATCCTGGCCTTCTCGCTTTGCCTCATTTCCCTCGTCGGCATCGCCTTTGATCCGAACCAGGTGGCAGCCCTCTATTTCGGTGTTGCATTTGTGGGCGCCTGCTACGCCTTCTTCCACATCAAATACGGACGCAAGACGCGCACCGACCAGTTGTCCTGACGCCATCATCAGCCAACGCCTACTCAGCTTCACGGCCGGGGACTCTGGTCCCCGGCCGTGAAGCTGTCCAACGGATAAACCATGAATTCACAAGACCTGATGCACCACGTGAGCAGTTCGGGCCAGGACGCCGGCAGCTGGCTGGAGATCGACGCCGCCGCTTTCGAATCAAACGTCCGGAACCTCCTGACCATGATCGATGACACTGCGCTCCTGTGCGCAGTGGTGAAGTCCAATGCCTACGGACACGGAGCTGGGCTATTGCTGCCGTCCCTTATCCGTCTGGGGGTTCCCTTCGTGGGAGTAGGGAGCAACGAAGAGGCCGCCATCGCACGCCGCTGCGGTTTTACGGGACGGATCCTGCGTGTCCGGGCCGCGGCGCCGCAAGAGATCAAGGCCGGGCTGCCGCACGACATCGAAGAACTCGTTGCCGACCCGCAGAGCGCGTGGGAGATGCACAAGATCGCTGCCGAAGCCGGGAAGTTGGTCCGCGTCCACCTCGATATCAACTCTTCCGGGATCAGCAGGCATAGCCTCGACGTCTCGTCCGCACTTGGGCGCGCCTCTGCGGTCGCGATCGTGAGCCACTCTGGACTTCAACTGGCCGGGATCATGACCCATTTCCCCAAGGACGACAACGGCCATGTTGAAACAGCTCTTCAGCGATTTCAAAGCCAAGCGTTGACGCTCCTCCAACTGACCGGGACTCCCCGGGAGGACGTGCTGCTCCACTGCGCCAATTCCTACGCCGCCCTGCACGTGCGCGGCTCGTGGCTGGACATGGTCCGTGCCGGGGCAGTCCTCTACGGCGATTCGGATCCGACAGCAGGGCCCTTCGAACGGTGCCTGGCCTTCAAGGCCCGGATCGCGTCCATCAACAGCTACGCAGCCGGAACTAAGGTCGGCTACGGGCTGACCCGCACCCTGGACCGGGATTCCAAGCTGGCGTCAGTCACAGCAGGATACGGAGACGGCTACCGGCGGGCACTGGCCCGACAGGGCGGCGTGCTTGTCCGCGGACGCCGCGCCGACATTGTCGACGTCGTTTCGATGAATTCCATGGTTGTCGACGTCACCGACGTGGCGGACGTTTCCCCTGGAGACGAAGTCGTGCTGTTCGGACGGCAGGGAAGCGCAGAAATCGCTCCCGCTGAACTGGAAGCAGCGAATTCAGCGATACTCGCGGACCTGTACACCGTGTGGGCACAAGGAAACCGCGTCCTGGTCAACGATGAACACATGTGAGAATAGGCGTAGTTATCGGGCGGAAGGAGCATGGAGCATGGATTCTTCCTCGGAAGCGTCGTCCATGGCCCAAGGGCTTCGAATAGTTCGGCTGGTCGCAGACCGGGAGAAGTGGGGCAGGCGGCTTCTCGGAGTTTCCCAGCTCGCATCCGAGCTGGACATGGAACAAAGCCGTGTCTCCCGGCTGACGCAGGAATTGTGCGAGCTGGGACTGCTGGAACGTGTCGAACGCGGACCATTTCGAACCGGCCCACGCTTCTTCAGCCTTGCCGCAGTGCTGAATGCCGGCTGGGTCCGCGAATCGAGAACCGAACTTGAGGCCTTGGTGGCTTCTTTCGGCCTGAGAGCCAGAGTTTCCGTCCGCGAGGGCTTCCGGGTCATTCTCCTGCGTGCCTCCAGCAATGACGCCGTCCCCGGAAGCTTCGTGAAACCCGGCATGGTGACGCCCGTATGGTGTACCGGGTCCGGCCGGGCGCTGCTGTGGGACGAGCAGCAGCCGGCCGTTCAAGCCCTCCTCCAAGACGTCAATTTCATCGGAGTGGGCGGTCCGGGAGCGGCGCATTCGTCCCAGGAAGTCGCCGAACTGATGGAACGGGACAGGGCCCGGGGCTTCATTGTCGCGGAGGAAGAATTCGAGCACGGAGTCTACGAACTCGCTGTGCCGGTCCGCACTGCTGAGGGATCCATTCTTGCCGCGCTCAGCGTCCTGGGCAGCCGGGCTGAGATCGCGTCCAACACCGATGATGTCGTCAAGGCCCTCACGGCCGCTGCCGAACGGCTGGGATCCTGCGAGGGCCGCATCCGTGGCGCCGCGGGCCGGAAGGACCTTGCCGGCTAAAGGTGGTCCTCCGGTACCGCATGGCCCAGCGCCGACTCGAGCCACTTTCCCCAAGACCTGAGAGCCGTGGCGCAGAACTCCCGCTTTGGCTCCAGGCGTATCTTGGGGCCCACGACCTGAAGCGCTGCCACCACGTCGCCTTTGAAATCGTGAATCGGAACGGCCAGGGAGTACAGCCCTGGCTCGGCTTCCTCGTCGACAATGGAGTACCCCCGCTGCCGCGCACCGCGCAGTCGTGTCAGGAAGTCCTCGACGTCACGGGGAGTATTGGGGCCATGGCGCACGAAGGGAACGCCGGAGAATATGGTTTGGACCTCGGCGTCCGAGGCTTCCCACAGCAGTGCCTGGCCGGCATCGCTGCAAAAGGCCGGGTAGGGCCGGCCAAGCCAGGAACCGACCATGTTGCTACTTTCCGGAACACGCTCACCGATGGTGACCGTACTGTCGCCGCGCAGAATGCCAAGGAAGCATCCCTCATCAGCTTCACCCGCCAGGCCTTCCAGGGCGGTCACACCATCGGTCTGCAGCCGTTGGTCTGTCAATAGCTGCGCGTCTGTCAGGAGCGACCAATCCAGGGTGTAGGACCGGTGGTCTCCGCGCGCCAGGAACCCCTCCTGCTCGGCGGTCCGCAGGCTGCGCGAAACCTGGCTGCGGTCCTTACCCAGGTCGGCTGCTATGTCAGCGACCGTTCCGCCGGGCAGGCCTCCTGCGCTGCGGGCGCCCACCGCTAGGACAGCCATGATTCCCCGGCCCATGCTGGACGTCTTAGACATGGAACCGATTCTAGTCACTGGACGAACGTGTCCTAGTGGATGGCGAAGACCCGGGCCGGAAAGCCGCTGCCTTGCAGCGGCTTCGGCCAGCTCGCAACGAGGGCTGCGCCCGCTTCCGGAAGTCCCTCCAGATTCGCCATCAGCTCGATCTGCCACCGGTTCTGCGCCAGGACGTACGTCTCCAGGCTGAAATCCTGGCGGGACGTGGCACTCCCCGGGTCCGTGTCCGTCTGTTCATGGCCGACGGCAGTCACCGAGCGCTCCTCGATCAGGAAGGAGAGGACTTCCTGCGACCATCCCGGAGTGTGGCTGACACCCTCATCATCCCTGTTTGCCATGGCGCCAGTGTCGGGCCAACGGTGACTCCACCCTGTCCGCAACGCCACAAAGGACCCGGGCGCGATGGCACCATTGCGGCGCTCCCACGCCTGAACGTCCTCGATCGTGGGGGTGGCGTCCGCATTGGCGGTGACCCGTGCGGTGATGTCCAGGACGACCAGCGGAAGGACCATGTCCTCGACAGGGATCTGGTCCAGGGTTCGTCCCCCGCGGATGAAATGCGAGGGAGGATCAACGTGTGTTCCCCATTGGCCGATGATCGAATAACGGTGAGCGGTGAACCCGTCGCCTTTATCCAGATCGAAAACGGTCTCCCGGGTTTCGTCGGGGAATGCCGGGAAATGCGGCTGGCCGGGGTGAAAGGCGTGCGTCAGGTCGGTAAAGGACCTGCCTGCAAGCAGCGACTGCAAGCCGTCCCAAAGTCCGGTCGTTGCTGCTTCAATCATGATGCGGCCTCGCACTCAAGGACTGCCGGAAGGGCAGTGCTGGAGACGCTGATGGGCCCTGCCAGTTCGATGACCGGTACTTCCCAGGGGTGGATCTCCACGATGTGCTGCAGGAACCGTTCCACGGCAGCGTCATCGAGCGCGGCATCGAAATACGTCGTGCAGACAAAGGTAGGCGAAATTGTCCGCTGGCCCACTTGCCCCAAAGTGGGGTTAGCGCCTTCAGCGCAGGTGAATCCCTCGAAACCCAGGCCGGATTCGAAGACATGCCGGTAGTTGCCAAAGTCCCCTAAGTCGGGGGAATCCGACAAAGCCTGGAGCAGGGCCGCGATGCCCGTTTCATCCGTGAATGCTTCGACGTCGCCGGTGGCGAGCCGCGAGAAGGTTTCCGGCGCTATGGGCCAATGGACGCGCAGCTTGCGTACTGATTTCATTTCAATTTTCACGGGAGGCCTCTTCCTGAGCGGGTCGCAAAAGGTGTTTGACAGCCATGGTGGCATAGAGTGATGGTCATTACAAGCATTAAAAAATGCTTATTACGCACATCTTTCGGACGGAGGTCGTCACCTTGTGCTACGTTGCATTGCCGTACCATGAGGTGCACGTCCGACCGGCAGGCAAGAACGAACCGAACCGCTTGGAGCCCTAACGATGCCTACGAATACCAAGCTTTCACGCATGCTCGACGCCGGAGTGAACCTGACGGTGGACGGTGCACTCGCCACCGAGCTTGAAGCGCATGGCTGCGACCTGGGAGACCCCTTGTGGTCGGCGAAAGTCCTTCTGGAGCAGCCCCAGCTCATCAAACGCGTACACCACGATTACTTCCGCGCCGGAGCCGCCGTCGCCATCACGGCGAGCTATCAGGCCACACCCCTGGGTTTTGCGCGGCGCGGCATTGGCGAGAAAGAGGCCTTGGAACGAGTGGCATTGAGTGTGCGCCTGGCCGACGAGGCGCGCCGCGAATATCTGGCCGAAAACCCGGATTCGGGCCCCCTGCTGATTGCAGGATCGGTCGGGCCCTACGGCGCGTACCTCGCGGACGGATCCGAATACCGGGGTGACTACGTTCTCAGCCGAAACGAGTTCCTGGAGTTCCACCGGCCTCGGATCGCGGCACTGGTGGAGGCGGGAGTGGACCTCCTTGCCTGTGAGACCCTGCCTTCATTGCCTGAGGTCGAGGCCCTGTTGACACTCATAGAAGAGTTCGACGTCGAATGCTGGCTCTCCTTCACGCTGCGGGACGGAGGGCACATCAGCGACGGTACGCCGCTGGCTCACGTGGCTCTGCTGTGCAGAGAGCAACCGCTCGTGGCGGCAATCGGCGTGAACTGTGTACCGCTGGAGCTGGTCTCGCCTTCCTTGGAGGCACTGGGCAAAGCCACCGATACGCCCCTCATCGCCTATCCAAATTCGGGCGAAAGCTACGACGCAGTCACCAAGACATGGCGGCCGGCCGCGACGGGGCACCCCCTAGCGGGACGCGGTGGTAAACAGCCCTCAAGCCTTGCGGAAGGAACCCCCATCTGGCGTGAACTTGGCGCCCGGCTCGTTGGCGGGTGCTGTCGAACTACCCCGGCGGATATTGCCGCCGTGGCCAGGCTGTCAGTAAGTCCCTAAAGGGGCCGGGTAATGGCTTCCCCGAGTCATCCCTTGGCGGCCCAGGGGTCGGCGATGCCGATGTATTGGGTGGTGGTGTATTCGGCGATGCCTTCGGTGCCGCCTTCGCGGCCGAGTCCGGAGTGTTTGACGCCGCCGAAGGGGGCGGCGGCGTTGGAGATGACGCCGGCGTTGAGGCCGACCATGCCGAATTCGATCTGTTCCGCGACGCGCAGGAGCCGGTTGAAGTCGCGGCTGTAGAGGTAGGAGGCCAGCCCGTATTCGGTGGCGTTGGCCAGCCGGATGGCGTCTTGCTCGGTGGTGAAGGTGGTGACGGGGGCGACGGGTCCGAAGATTTCCTGGCGCAGGATCTCCGCGTCGTTGGG